>CAZJXG010000021.1:0-3844 GCA_964549965.1 uncultured Sphingomonas sp.
TGTCGACCGCGATGAAATCGGTCGGCGAGACGATGGCGATCGGCCGCAACATCCAGGAATCGATGCAGAAGGCGCTGCGCGGCCTGGAGACCGGGCTGGTCGGCTTCAATGTCGTCGATGCCCTGGTCGGTGCGCCGCGGGAGGAGATCGAGGCCGAACTGGCGCGGCCGACACCCGACCGGCTGCTCGTCGCGGCGCAGGCGCTGCGCGAAGGCTTCACCGTCGACGAGATCCACCGCATCGCCAAATATGAGCCCTGGTTCCTTGAGCGGCTTGCCGAGATCATCGCCGCCGAGGAAGTGGTGTGCCGCGAGGGCCTGCCGCAGGACGCGGCCGGCATGCGTCGCCTGAAATCAATGGGTTTCTCCGACAAGCGGCTGGGCTGGCTGGCGCTGCGCTCGGCCAATCTGGCGGGCATGGAGCGCGAGCAGGCGCGGGGCAGCGGCATCGTCCATGATGCCGCCAAGGCCATGACCGGCGGCATCACCGAGAAGGAGGTGCGCGCGCATCGCCACAAGCTCGGCGTTCGCCCGGTCTTCAAGCGGATCGACACCTGCGCGGCCGAGTTCGAGGCCAAGACGCCCTATATGTACTCGACCTATGAGGCGCCGAGCTTCGGCGAGCCCGAGTGCGAGAGCCACCCCACCGATCGCGAGAAGATCGTGATCCTGGGTGGCGGCCCGAACCGGATCGGGCAGGGGATCGAGTTCGACTATTGCTGCTGCCATGCCTGCTTCGCTCTGGAAGAAGTTGGCTATGAAACGATCATGATCAACTGCAACCCGGAGACGGTTTCGACCGATTACGACACGTCGGACCGGCTCTATTTCGAGCCGCTGACCGCCGAGGATGTGCTGGAAATCCTGCATGTCGAGCAGTCGAACGGAACATTGAAGGGCGTGATCGTCCAGTTCGGCGGACAGACGCCGCTCAAGCTGGCGCAGGAGCTGGAGGATGCCGGCATTCCGATCCTGGGCACCTCGCCGGATGCGATCGACCTGGCCGAGGACCGGGAGCGCTTTGCCGATCTCGTCGGTCAGCTCGGTCTCAAGCAGCCGCGCAACGGCATCGCCCGCAGCCGCGAGGAGGCGCTCGCCGTCGCCGAGCGGGTCGGCTATCCGGTGCTGATGCGCCCGAGCTATGTGCTGGGCGGCCGCGCGATGGAGATCGTCGAGGACCCCGCACAGCTCGATCAATATATCAGTACTGCGGTACAAGTATCTGGCGATTCACCAGTTTTGATCGATCAGTATCTGCGCGATGCGATCGAGGTGGACGTCGATGCGATCTGTGACGGGGATGATGTCGTCGTCGCGGGTGTGCTCCAGCATATCGAGGAGGCTGGCGTCCACTCGGGTGACAGTGCGTGCACCCTGCCGCCCTACAGCCTGCCGAAGGACATCATCGCCGAGATCGAGCGCCAGACCGATTCGCTGGCGCGTGCGCTCTCCGTGCGCGGGCTGATGAACGTCCAATATGCGGTCAAGGACGGTGACGTCTATCTGATCGAGGTCAATCCGCGCGCCAGCCGCACCGTGCCGTTCGTCGCCAAGGCGATCGGCCAGCCCATCGCGAAGTATGCGGCGCGGGTGATGGCGGGCGAGAAGCTGAAGGCGCTGCCGAGGATCAAGCTCGATGTCGCGCATATCGCGGTCAAGGAAGCGGTCTTCCCGTTCGCGCGGTTCCCCGGCGTCGATCCCGTATTGTCACCGGAGATGAAGTCTACCGGCGAAGTCATGGGAATCGATAGTGATTTTGCCACAGCTTTTGCCAAGGCGCAGCTGGGTGCGGGGACCAAACTTCCGCTTGGCGGCACCGCTTTCGTCTCAGTCAAGGACAGCGACAAGGGGCATATCCTGCCCGCGGTTCGCCAGTTGATCGAGCTGGGCTTCACGATCCTCGCGACCAGCGGCACCGGGCAATATCTGCGTGAGCAAGGGCTGGCGGTCGAAATGGTGCTCAAGAAGCGCGAGGGGCGCCCCAATATCGTCGACCGCATCGTCGATGGCGATGTCGACCTGATCTTCAACACCACGGAGGGCTGGCAGTCGCTGCTCGACTCCAAGGCGATCCGGACGTCGGCGCTGTACGGGCGGGTTCCCTATTTCACCACGGCCGCCGCCAGCGTCGCCGCGGCGCAGGCAATTGGCGCTCTTCGGGAGCGCAAGCTTGAAGTACGCGCGCTTCAATCCTATTATTCATCTTCGCGCGCCTGATCCCCACATCGCAGGAGTCGGTGCGGGCGACCCAAGGGGGGTCGTCCGGGGGTCAGCGGTTTTGACGAAAGGTAAAGGGCACGATGGCGAGCGTTGAGAAGATGCCGATGCTGGCGGAGGGGCAGAAGATGCTCACCGTGGAGCTCGCGCGTCTCAAAGCCGAGCGGCCGCTGATCATTGATGCGATCGAGGAAGCTCGTGCGCACGGGGATCTTTCGGAGAACGCGGAATATCATGCCGCCAAGGAACGGCAGGGCCAGATCGAGGCGTCCATCGCCGACATCGAGGACCGGCTGAGCCGTGCTCAGGTCATCGATCCGCGCGACCTGTCCGGCGACAAGATCGTGTTCGGCGCCACCGTCACCCTGCTCGACGATGACGAGAAGCCGGTGCGCTACCAGATCGTCGGCCAGACCGAGGCCGATGCCAAGACCGGCAAGATCTCGTATAATTCGCCACTCGGTCGCGCGCTCATCGGCAAGAAGGTCGATGACGAGGTCGAGGTGACGGTGCCCTCGGGCGACCGCTTCTATCTCGTCGCCAAGATCGAGTTCATCTGACACCGCCATTGGACAGCCAGCGCTTTCCACGGGGTATCGGCACCAATGCGATCGCGATCGCTACGGTGGCCGCCTACGCCGTGCTGGCGCTGCTGGGGTGGACCGATTGGGCCGACATGGCGGGCGGCTTCATTCCGCTGCGGCTGAGCGGCGCCGAGCTGCCCGGTGCATTGCCGCTATGGATAACCCCGCTGACGGCAACGCTGCTGCATGGCGGGGTGATCCACCTGCTGTTCAACATGATGATGCTGATCTTCTGTGGTCGCATGGTCGAAGCCGCGATCGGGCCGATAGGGCTGGCGGCCCTCTATGTCGTCGGGGCCTATGTGGCGGCGGGCGCGCAATATCTCGTCAATCCCATCGACAGCTCGCCCATGATCGGTGCAAGCGGCGCGATTTCGGCGATTTTCGCCGCCTATGCGCTGCTATTCGGCCGCCCGCGCGGCTTTGCGAAGCATCCGACGCTCGGGGCCGCCGTCAACATCCTATGGCTTGCCGCCGCCTGGATCGGGGTGCAGTTCCTGATGGGGATCGCGTTCGCGGATATGGGCATGGCGATCGCCACCGCCGCGCATGTCGGGGGTTTCCTGGCCGGGCTGGCGCTGACGAGACCGCTGGCACGTTTGGGAGGACGCACGGCCTGAACGCCCTCGAGGCGATAGAGGGCCAGCTTCCGTTACGTTCGTTGCCGAGCAACCGGGCTTTCCAACCGGGCGGCGCCACGCCAGCCCATGCAGGCGCTTCAGTCCGAGGTTATCCCAGTTCGGGCTCGAGCAGCTTGTGCAGATGCACGACGACATATTTCATTTCGGCATCATCGACCGTGCGCTGGGCGGCGCCACGCCAAGCCTTCTCGGCGGACTTATAATCCTCGAAAAAGCCGACCAGGTCGATCTTGCTCAAATCTTCAAAATCGAGCCCGCGCGGGTCCTTGACGCGGCCTCCGAACACCAGATGGATCTTGCTCATGCGAATGCTCCGTTGATCGCCCGGGGACGATGACTGGCTCCGCCTCCTGCCGACTCCGACGGTCCGTGATCCGGAACCCCCCCACCAAACACACCCAAC
>CAZJXG010000021.1:3854-31164 GCA_964549965.1 uncultured Sphingomonas sp.
ATAGGCAGGACGGCCGCTCCGCCGCCGTTTAGCCGCGCGCCTTCATCATGGCAATCAGGCCGTCAACGCCCTTGCGCTGGATGATAGCGTCGAAATCGGCCTGCTGGGTCAGGGCCAGGTTGATGCCGGCGACCGTCGCGTTCGTCACCTTGAAGCTGCCGCCGACCTTGGCGACCGACCAGACCGCCGCGATCGGCTGCGCTCCGGGCTTCTGAACCTGTGTGAGGACATTGAAACCGCTGCCGGCCGGCGTGGTACGGATGACCTTCATCGTGGCATTGGCATAATCATAAAGATTGTCGGAATAGGTGCCGATGACGAAATTGGGGATCGCTGCCTGATAGGCGGTTTTCTGCGCCGGGGTGATCTGCGCGGACCAGCGGCGGATCAGGCGGTCGCCAAGCGCGTCGAGCGCGAAATATTGCGACAGCACTTCGCGGAATTTCGCGCGAACCGCCGCCTTGTTGCCCGTCTTGAGTACCGAGAAAGCCTCGCTCCCGAGCGAACTGACGAAGGTAGCGGGATCCTGCGTGGCGACGACGGCGCTATGCGCCGGCGCGAGCGGCGCAGCGAATGTAGCGGTGGCGATCATAGCAGCGCCGGCGAACTGTTTGATTTTGTTCATTATCCTAATTTTCTCCATCGGCGCGCGAGCCCGCGCACCCTTGTATGACTATATATGCTTCAGGCGATGAACCCCGATTGAACCGAGTCCGTTTCGAAGCTGATCAGTGGCGGACAGCCTCGACCGCCGCACTGCCGGCGGTTTCGGCAACCTGCGCGATCGATTCGATCAGCTTGCCCACCTGCTTGCCTGCGGCGTCGCCGCTGATGCCGAGTTCGTCGAGCTTGGCCTGGCCGGCATCGCGCGCGGCGAGGGCAGCTTCCTTGGCCCGCTCGTTGATGGCGCCGCCGATCGCGCCCAGCAGGTCCTCTTCCTGACGGGTCCGCGGCAGGAGAGCGCCGAGCACCGCGCCGACCGCCAGCCCGCCGACCAACGCGGCGACCGGGAAGGCATCGACCTCATCGGCGACCTTGAGCCGGGCAGCCCGCGCGGCATCGCCGCCAAGCTTCAGCTTAGAACCGGCATATGACTTCGCCTTGGCGGCACGCTCGCTGATGCCGGAGCTGCTTTTCGTCGTCATGGGATGGTCTCCTCATCCTGGGCCGGGGAACCGGCCCGCTTGCCCCTGAAACTCTTCACGGGCCGCCGGGTTGCACCCGCCAGCCGGGTCACTATTCCATAAATCGGCGGCCGGATCACGACCAGCAGAAGCGCGATGACCCCCGCAGTCGCGCGGATAGGCCTGCGCCGCACCGCATCGATGGCACGATGGCTCAAGGCCTGTGCCTGATCGACCACCAGATCGGCGAGATCGGCGATCAGCGCCTGCGGATGGAGCCGGGCCTGGGTTTCGCCGACGGTCTGGATCAACTGATTGCGCGCCGCCTGCGAACGCTGGCGCACCCGTTCGAACATCTCGTCGACCGGGCTCCTTATGCGATCGGGCGCACGATCGTCGTCTTCGTCCTCGGGATCCTCGACGACGAGCAGCAATTTGCGCACGCCGATGCGAATCAGCAGGGCCGCCGCGCCCAATCCCAGCACGACCGAAAGGGACGCGGCGCCAAGACGACCGAGCAACGGGGTGAGCAGAAAGGAGAGCGTGACCAGAAAGGTCACGGCCGCCGCCTGACCCATCATCGCCCCGATCAGGAGGAGCAGCGCGCCGGTACGGGCGCGGCCGATCCTGCGGTAAAAGTCGGTCCGGAACAGCGCCATCTCGACCTTGGCGACAGCGCGCGCGTCTTCGACCAATTGCGCGAGCAATGCGCCGATCGGCCGCTGTTCCTCTGCTGGCCCCTTATTCAAGGATCAGGCTGCAGGCGTTGTGCTGTCGGTCGCCGGGGTGTCGGCAATCGGTGTGTCGGCAAGAGGAGCCTTGGGTGCTGTGGCCTTTTTGGGCTTCTGCGTCGCCGCCGTTTTCGCCGGAGCAGGCTTGGCCTTCGCTGTGGCTGGGGCAGCTGCGCGCTGGCGGGTGGGGCGCGGCGCGGCCTTGGCAGGGGCCGTGCCCGGCGTGGCGTCCGCCGCCTTCGGCGTCAGCCCCGACTTGACGACCCGTGCGACCAGGAAGCCGACGGCGGCGGCCGCCGCGATTGCGATCGCGGGCGAACTGCGGACGACATTGCGGGCATCACCGATCAGTTCGTCGGTGTCCTTGCTCCGCAGGGTGTCGGCCAGGCCGCTGACCGCATCGGCGGCTTGCTGGATATAACCGCCATATTGACCGCCCAGCCTCTCGCTCACCTGATTGGCCGCGTCCTCGACCAGGCCCGCGACATTGTCGAGCGCCTCGACAGCGCGGTCCTTGCCTTGGCCGGCATAGTCACGCGCCTTGGCGCCCGCCTGTTCGGTGAAGCCGGCGGCGGTGTCGCCAAAGGCCTTGCGGGCGCTGTCGAAGGCGGTGCCGCCGTCGTCTGGTCTGTCGGTCGCCATGTCGATCATCTCCGAAAAAAGATACCGGTCCATCAACAAAGTGGGGAGCATAGCGTTCCTTTGCCAGCCCCGAAACGACTTCATATTTGCCTATCGTCGATCGCCCGGATAGAGCGCGCGCATTCCAAGGTCCACAGCAGAGGTATGCGCTCCCATGACCGCCATCGTCGACGTCCACGCCCGCCAGATCATCGACAGCCGCGGCAACCCCACGGTCGAGGTCGACATCACGCTGGAAGATGGCAGCTTCGGCCGCGCGGCGGTGCCATCAGGCGCCTCGACCGGGGCCTATGAGGCGGTCGAGAAGCGCGACGGCGGCAAGGCGTGGCTCGGCAATGGCGTGCAGGCCGCGGTCGACGCCGCCAATGACGAGATCGCCGACGCGGTGATCGGCATGGAGGCAGAGGACCAGGCCGAAATCGATCAGCGCATGATCGAGCTCGACGGCACTCCGAACAAGGGGCGGCTCGGCGCCAATGCGATCCTGGGCGTAAGCCTGGCGGTCGCGCGGGCTGCGGCGGATGCGCGCGCACTGCCGCTCTACCGCTATGTCGGCGGGGTCTCGGCCCAGGTGCTGCCGGTGCCGATGATGAACATCATCAATGGCGGTGCGCATGCCGACAACCCGATCGACTTCCAGGAATTCATGATCATGCCGGTCGGCGCCGACACGCTGTTCGACGCGGTCCGCTGCGGCTCCGAGATATTCCACACGCTGAAGAAGGCGCTGCACGACAAGGGTCTGGCCACCGCCGTGGGCGACGAGGGCGGCTTCGCGCCGAACCTGGCATCGGCGCCCGACGCGCTCGACTTCATCATGCAGTCGATCGAGAAGGCCGGTTACAGGCCCGGTGACGACGTCGTGCTGGCGCTTGATTGCGCCGCGACCGAATTCTTCAAGGATGGCGTCTATGATTTCCACGGCGAGGGCGTGAAGCGTTCGCCCGCCGAAATGGCCGATTATCTTGCCGATCTCGCCGCCCGCTATCCGATCGTCTCGATCGAGGACGGCATGGGAGAGGATGACTTCGAGGGCTGGAAGATCCTGACCGACAAGATCGGCCATAGCTGCCAGCTGGTCGGCGACGATCTGTTCGTGACCAATCCGAAGCGGCTTGCCCAGGGCATCAAGGATGGCCTCGCCAATTCGCTGCTCGTGAAGGTCAACCAGATCGGCACGCTGTCGGAGACTCTGGAGGCGGTCAACATGGCGCAGCGCGCGGGCTACACCGCCGTGATGTCGCACCGGTCGGGCGAGACGGAGGATTCGACGATCGCCGACCTCGCCGTTGCGACGAATTGCGGGCAGATCAAGACCGGCAGCCTCGCCCGTTCGGACCGGCTCGCCAAATATAACCAGCTGATCCGGATCGAGGAGGAGCTCGGCCAGGTGGCCGTTTACGCCGGGAGGAGCGCGATCAAGGCGCTTCGCTGAACGGCGCATCCGCGAATAAAGGGTCCGTAGCATCACGGAGTTTGTGCTCGCGACGCGTCTGGATTAGCGTGGACACCTTCGGTCCTTTGGAAAGGCCGATGGTACAAGGCGTTGCGGATGGAACTGGCGCGGTTCAGCGGATTGATTGCGATACAGCAGGCCATTGCCACCAATGGTGGCGGTTTGCCGGCCGCGCTGCAGGCAATCGTCGACGAACATTCGGTCATGCCCCAGGCCAATGGCGTGGTGATCGAACTGAGCGACGGCGACCAGCTCTATTATGCGGCGGCGAGCGGATCATCGGCCGATATGGTCGGTCTGCGGCTGCCGCTGAACGCCAGCCTGTCGGGCATGAGCATTCTCACCGGCCAGCCGCTGCAATGCGATGATTCCGAGACGGACTCCCGGGTCAACCGCGTCGCCTGCCGCCGGGTCGGTCTGCGGTCGATGATCGTCGTTCCGATTCCGCATCAGGGCCGGACCGTGGGTGTCCTGAAATATCATGCGCCCTCCGTCTCGGCATTCGACGAGGAGGACATGCTGGTCGCCCATCTGCTGGTCGGGCCGATCGCCGTGGGATTCAGCCGGATCGCCGAAGACGACGCCGTGCGCGCGCAGTCCGAATTGCAGGAACTGGTTTCACTCAAGCAACAGTTCGTCTCGACCGTAACCCATGAGCTGCGCACGCCGCTGACTTCGATCGCCGGGGCGCTGGGCCTCTTGTCGAGCGGTGCGGCGGGAGCGGTGCCCGAGGGCGTTTCGGCGCTTGTCGATGTCGCGGCCCGCAATGCCGCGCGGCTCAAGCGGCTCGTCGATGACCTGCTCGATCTCGATCGGATGGATTCGGGCCAGCTCGATTGCCGCATCGCCGAGACTGATATTGGCGAGACGTTGCGCGATGTGGTGGAGCAGACCATGCCCTTCGCTGCCGAGACGGGCGTGAAGCTGCGGCTCGATGTGCCGACGACGCGGGTGATGGCCATGACGGACGCGGATCGACTGTTTCAGGCCGTCACCAATCTGTTGTCGAACGCCGCGAAATTCTCGCCGGCTGGATCGTCCGTCGATATCGCGTTGCGGATCGAGGGCGAAAAGATGCTGATCCGGGTTTCCGACCATGGGCCGGGTATCCCCGCCGAATTCCGCGCCCGCCTGTTCGACCGCTTCAGCCAGTCCGCGCATACGGAGGGATTGAGCACATTGCCGGGCACCGGTCTGGGTCTGGCCATTTCCAACACCATCATAAGCCGGCTCGGCGGCCAGCTTCTGCTCGACGAGAGCTACACGGACGGTGCCGCCTTCGACATCCGCCTTCCGATGGTGGCCACGGGCAGCGAACAGGCGGCGGCCTGAAAGCTATTCCAACCGGCGGCCAATTCGCCTAACCGAGCGGCGACTCCCGCCTCCGGCTACAGGACCGCTCATGAAAACCCCGAACACTCCCGCTCCCGACAAGGTGACGATCAAGCGCGCGCTGCTGTCGGTTTCCGACAAGAGCGGACTGGTCGAACTTGGCCAGGCGCTGGCGGGCTGGGGCGTCGAACTGGTTTCGACCGGCGGAACCGCCAAGGCGCTGCGCGATGCCGGCCTTGCCGTGAAGGACGTCTCCGACATCACCGGCTTTCCCGAGATGATGGATGGCCGGGTCAAGACGCTGCATCCGATGGTCCATGGCGGTCTGCTCAGCGTTCGCGACGATCCCGAGCATGCCCGCGCGATGACGGAGCATGGCATCGGCGCGATCGACCTCGTCGTGGTCAATCTCTATCCCTTCGCCCAGACGGTCGCGAAGGGCGCCGGCCGCGACGAAATCATCGAGAATATCGATATCGGCGGCCCCTCGATGGTCCGTTCGGCAGCCAAGAACCACGCCTATGTCACGATCGCGACCGATCCCGCCGACTATGCCGAGATCATCGCCAGCGGCGGCGCCACCAGCTTCGATATGCGCAAGCGTTTCGCGGCAAAGGCCTTTGCCGCGACCGCGACCTATGATGCGATGATCTCCGCCTGGTTCGCGCATGGCGACCAGGGCCTGTTCTTCCCGGATACGCTGTCGATCCCGATCCGCAAGGCGGATGAGCTTCGCTATGGCGAGAATCCGCATCAGCAGGCCGCGCTGTACGTGCCGGTCGGTCCTGGCGGGCGGGGCATCGCGCAGGCCGCCCAGATCCAGGGCAAGGCCCTGAGCTATAATAATTACAATGACGCTGACGCCGCGCTCGAACTGGTCAGCGAATTTCGCGACGGCCCGCCTACGGTCGTCATCGTCAAGCATGCCAACCCGTGCGGCGTCGCCAGCGCCGACACGCTGATCGAGGCCTATGAAGCGGCGCTTGCGTGCGACAGCGTGTCTGCCTTCGGCGGCATCATCGCCGTCAACCGGCCGCTCGACGGCAAGACGGCCGAGGCCATCAGCGGGATCTTCACCGAAGTCGTGGCAGCTCCCGATGCCGACGATGACGCCAAGGCCGTGTTCGCGAAAAAGAAGAATCTCCGCCTGCTGCTGACTGGTGATCTGCCCGATCCCGCGCGGCCCGGGCTGATGATGAAGACGATCGCGGGCGGGCTGCTGCTCCAGTCGCGCGACAATGGCCGGGTTGGGGAGGCCGATCTAAAGCTTGTCACCCGTCGTGCCCCCACCGCCCAGGAGCTTCAGGACTGCCTGTTCGCCTGGACCGTGGCGAAGCACGTCAAATCGAATGCGATCGTCTATGCCAAGGGCGGTTCGACCGCAGGTGTCGGTGCCGGCCAGATGAACCGGCTTGAATCCGCGCGCATCGCGGCCTGGAAGGCGAAGGACGCGGCCGAGAAGGCCGGCTGGGCCGAGCCGCGCACGATCGGTTCGGCGGTTGCTTCGGATGCCTTCTTTCCCTTTGCCGACGGCCTGCTGGCAGCGGTGGAGGCGGGCGCCACCGCCGTGATCCAGCCCGGTGGCTCGATCCGCGATGCCGAGGTGATCGCCGCCGCCGATGAGGCGGGGCTTGCCATGGTCTTCACGGGCATGCGCCATTTCAGGCACTGATGGCATGACGATACCGGGTACAGGCGGAAGGTGGGGCTGATATGGCCGATGACGGCAGCGTAGAAGACGAGCGGATCGGCCCGTTCACGCCCCTGCGCAACCGCTTGTTTCGCCGCATCTGGACGGCCAGCCTCTTCTCCAATTTCGGCCAACTCATCCAGGGCGTCGGCGCCGCCTGGGCAATGACACAGCTTACCGGACGGGCCGATATGGTGGCCCTGGTCCAGTCGGCCACCTTCGCTCCAATGATGTTTCTTTCGCTGATCGCGGGCGCCATCGCCGACAGTTACGATCGGCGCAAGATCGCGCTGGTGGCATTGTCGATCGCGCTTACGGGAGCGCTCGCAATAAGCCTCATCACGCTGATGGGCTGGCTGACGCCCGCCTGGATCCTCGTTTCCTGCTTCGTGGTGGGAACGGGTATGGCGCTGTTCGGACCTGCCTGGCAAAGCTCGGTCGGCGAGCAGGTGGGCCCGCGCGAACTCCCGCAGGCCATCGCGCTCAATTCGGTAAGCTATAATATCGCGCGCAGCTTCGGCCCGGCGATCGGTGGTGTGCTGGTCGCCGTTGCCGGTGCCGTCGCAGCATTCGTATTCAATGCTCTGGCCTATATCCCGCTGATCATCGTCATGATCTTCTGGCGCCGGCAGCCCGAAATCTCGCGGCTCCCCCCGGAGGCGCTGGGCCGCGCGGTGATCTCCGGCGCACGCTTCGTTGTGCATTCTCCGCCGATCCGCGCAGTCCTGGTACGGACGACTCTCATGTCCCTGGCGGGAGCGGCGATTCCGGCCCTGATGCCGCTGATCGCGCATGATCTGCTGGATGGCGATGCAAGCCTCTACGGCTTGCTGTTGGGCTGTTTCGGAATTGGAGCCGTCATATCGGCGGTGAGCCTTGCGGCCATCAAGGAGCGCTTCTCCGATGAGCGCGCCATCTCGCTGTCCTGTGTTCTCGTAGGCCTATGCACCGTCGGTACCGGCGTGAGCCGCGACGCGTTTCTATCGTGCGTGATGCTAGGTGGCGCCGGAGCGGGATGGATGGCCATGATGGCGATCTGCAACATCAACATCCAGATGTCGTCGCCACGCTGGGTGACGGCGCGGGCCCTAGCGGCCTGCGTCACATCGGTTTGCGGCGGCGTGGCGGTCGGCGGATGGGCATGGGGCCAGCTTGCTACCGATCAGGGAACGGCCTTCGCGCTGATCGCGTCGGGCTTCTCGATGACCGCCACGATCGTGGCGGGTATCTGGTGGCGCATGCCGGCGATCGAACGGCAGCGCGATCGCGACGTTCCGCTGACCGAGCCGGAAACCAACCTTGACCTCAATGGCAGGAGCGGCCCGATCGCCGTATCGATCGATTATCGCGTGCCCCTGGATCAGGCCCGCGACTTTTACAGGACGATGCTGGAGCTTGAACCGATCCGGCATCGCACCGGCGGCTATAACTGGTCGCTGTCGCGCGATATCGGCGACCCGGAGCTGTGGACCGAAAGATATCACACCCCGACATGGCACGACTATCTCCGCCAGCGGAGCCGATTGACCGGTGCCGACCTGGAGGTGTGGCAGCGCGCAATCGACTTTCACGCCGGCCAAGGCCCGATCACGATACGGCGCAAGCTGGAACGGCCCTATGGATCGGTACGGTGGCGGGAGGACGTTCCCGATCGTGGCGTTATCATGCCGCTGACGCAGCAGGGCGGCTGAGACCTATTTTTCCCTGAAGCGAAACAGGGTGCGGTCCTCGCTTGTAAAGCCGAAACGCCAGACCACCAGACCGAAGACGGCGAGGATAGCAGGGATGCCGAGCGACAATTCAAGCCACTCGGGCAACCGGGTCGCGAGATAGCCGACCACGCCCGCGGCCGCGGTCGCCCAGACCAGCGGCCAGCGCCAGCCAGAGACCGGAGCGCCGAGCAAGGTGGAGAGGAGCCGCGCCTTCATGATCGATGCGATGCCGAGCGCACAGGCCAGCGCCAGCGCCGGACCGGCGGCCTGCCAGATCGTCGGCACGCCGAACTCGTCCCGCAGGATAAACACGAAGGCGAAGCTCAGCGCGGCCTGAATGCCGATCATGCCGATCGAAATCCACAGGTTGAGGTGCCGGGCGACATAGATGAGCGCGGATTCGGATACCGCCGCCGTTGCAGCGACCACCTCCGCGATCAGCAGGAAGGCCAGTGCCGTGGTTCCGGCGACGAAATTGGGGCCGACCAGCCCCATCACGCCTTCGCCAGGAATGCCGAGGGCGAGGCCGATCGCAGCCTGGGCCGCGATGATCCAGAAGCCGACCTGGCGCACCTGCTGTGCCACGGCCGCCCGGTTGCCGGCTTCGAGATTGCGCGTGATCACCGGACCAAGGATCGGATCGAAACTGGTCTTGAGCTTTTGGGGCAGCGAGGCGACCTGCTGCGCGACATAATAGATGCCGACGATCGCGGGCGAGAAGAATAGACCCAGGATCGCGATATCGAGGCGCCGGGAGCCCCATTCGATCGCATCGGCGGCCGCCAGCGGTACGTTGCGCCGGGCAAGCATGAAGAGGGAGGCAGGGTGGGGGCGCCAGCCATGCGGCCAGCCGAAGCTCTTCATCAACGGCCAGATCGAGGCGACAAGCGCGGCGCCCATCGAAATGACATAGGCAATGATCAGGCCATCCCGCAGCGAATAATAGGATAGCGCGAACGCCGCGATACTGATCGTCCAGGGCTCGATCACCGACCTGGCCCGTACCGTCGCGCCGATATCGAGACGGTAGGCGAGGGCGGCGAGCGAAATGTCGGACCAGGCGAGCGCGAAGATCGTCAGCGGCAGCAGCCATTCCAGTCCGTTGATGCCGCTGTTCGGAAACATGATCTGGGGGAGCATGCCAAGGATGGTCGCGGCGAAGGCTGAAGCGATCGCGCCCACCAGCAGCGCGTCCCAGACGACATGGACATGCGGCCTGTCCGTGGCC
The DNA here is from genome assembly GCA_964549965.1 of uncultured Sphingomonas sp. GTDB lineage: Bacteria > Pseudomonadota > Alphaproteobacteria > Sphingomonadales > Sphingomonadaceae > Rhizorhabdus. The sequence continues at coordinate 13,770 of CAZJXG010000021.1, forward strand.
GATAATTGTTCGGCCAGACCGCGCTTGAGGCCGAGCGTAGCAAGCGTCGCGACGAATTCGACGATGATGATCGCATAGGCGAAGCGCCCCAGCGCTTCGGCGCCGTAGACGCGGCCGGCGATGAACAGGAAGGGCAGGCGCGCCGCCAGACGGAGCAGGAAACCGAAGAAGTTGGTCCGGCCGCCCTTGGCCAGCGCCTTGATGTCGTCGCCCTCCTTCATCGACATCTGTCGAGGAGGGGAGGGTTCGGGGGCGAGGGTCAATGCGCCGCGCCCCAGCTGGACCCCGTGCCGATTTCGACACCGAGCGGCACTGAGAGCTGGACGAGCGGCTCAGCGGCGCCTGCCATCACGTTGCGGATCACCTCGGAGGCAGCTTCGACCTGGCCCGGATCAAGCTCGAACACCAATTCGTCGTGCACCTGGAGCAGCATGCGGACATCGCCCAGCCCGGCTGCGGCGAGCGCCGGGTTCATACGGACCATCGCACGCTTGATGATGTCGGCCGACGTGCCCTGGATCGGCGCGTTGATGGCCTGACGCTCGGCAGACTGGCGCTCGCCCTGCTTGGCGCTCTTGATCCAGGGGAGGTGAGTCTTGCGGCCGAACAGGGTCGTCGCAAAGCCCTGCTCGCGCACCTGGTTGAGCGTATTGGCGATATAGTGATTGATACCGGGGAAGCGCGCGAAATAGCGATCGATCATCCCCTGCGCTTCCTCGCGCGACACTTCGAGCCGACCGGCGAGGCCCCACGCCGAAATGCCGTATAGAATCGAGAAGTTGATCGTCTTGGCACGCGCACGGGTATCGCGCGTGACTTCGCCGAACACTTCCTGCGCAGTCAGCGAGTGAATGTCTTCGTTCCTGGCGAAGGCATCCTTGAGCGCCGGCACATCGGCCATGTGCGCGGCAAGCCGCAGTTCGATCTGCGAATAGTCGGCCGACAGGATCACCTTGCCGGGTTCCGCCACGAAGGCGTCGCGGATGCGGCGGCCGTGGTCGGAGCGGATCGGGATGTTCTGGAGGTTCGGATCGGTCGACGACAGCCGCCCGGTCTGCGCCACCGCCATCGAGAAACAGGTGTGAACCCGCCCGGTCTCGGGATTGATCTGCTGCTGAAGCGCGTCGGTATAGGTCGACTTGAGCTTGGTGAGCTGGCGCCAGTCGAGCACGAGGCGAGCGATCGGCACGCCATCCCCGGCAAGCCGCTCCAACTCGGTGACGTCGGTCGAATAGACGCCGGTCTTGCCCTTGCGTCCGCCCCGCAGGCCCATCTTGTCGAACAGGATGTCGCCCAGCTGCTTGGGGCTGCCGACGGTGAAGGGGGTGCCGGCTTCGGCATGTATCTCGGCTTCCAGCCGGGTCGCTTCACCCGAGAATTCGGCCGACAGCCGCGCCAGTTCCTCGCGATCGACCTTGATCCCCGCCATCTCCATTTTCTGGAGCACCGGGACCAGCGGACGATCGATCAGTTCATAGACCCGGGTTGCCTGCTCGGTCGCCAGCCGGCCCTTCAGGCGCTGCCACAGCCGCAGGGTGACGTCGGCATCCTCGGCGGCATATTCGGTGGCGACGTCGAGCGTCACCTTGTCGAAGCTGATCTGCGCCTTGCCGGTGCCGCACACCGTCTTGAACTCGATGCAGGCGTGGTCGAGATGGCGCTTGGCCAGTTCGTCCATGCCATGGCCGCCGAGCCCCGCATCGAGATCATAGGACAGCAGCATCGTGTCGTCATAGGGGGCGACATCTATGCCGGCATTGCGGGCAAGCACCACCATGTCATATTTGATATTCTGCCCGATCTTCAGGACATCCGGCGCTTCCAGCAGCGGCTTGAGCTTCGCGATCGCTGCCGCCATGGGCAACTGGCGTGGCGTTTCGGAGAGCAAGCCGTCGCCGATATGGGCGAGCGGAATATAGCAGGCCTTGCCGGGCGCGGTAGCGAGGCTGACGCCGACAAGCCGGGCGCGCACCGGGTCCTTCGAGTCGGTTTCGGTATCGACGGCGATCCGGCCGCAGGCAAAACCCTCGGCGATCCAGCGATCGAGCGCCTCCGGATCGACGACGGTCTCATAATCCTTGTGATTGAACGGCACCTGCTCGACCACCGGCGCGGGCTTTTCGGCAGCGCCAGGCGCGAGCGCCAGCATGGTCGGTCCGCCGCTCGGCAATGTGGCGGGGCCGTCACCCTGCACTTTCATGAGCAGCGACTTGAACCCCATTTCTTCCAGAAAGGCGCGCAGCGGCTCCGGCGGCAAACCCTTGAGCTCCAGCCCGTCGAGCGGTTCGGGCAGAGGTGCATCGCATTTCAGGCGGACCAGCTCGCGTGACAGCCGGGCATTATCGGCATGGTCGATCAGCGACTGCTTGAGCTTGGGCTTCTTTATCTCATCGGTGCTTGCAAGCACGGTTTCGAGATCACCATAGGTCCGGATCAGCTCGCTCGCGGTCTTGGGGCCGATGCCGGGGACGCCGGGTACATTGTCGACACTGTCGCCCATCAGCGCGAGCACGTCGCCCAGCGCTTCGGGCTCGACCCCGAATTTTTCCACCACATGCTCGCGGCCCAGGCGGCGGTTCTGCATCGTGTCGAGCAGGTCCAGCCCAGGCCGGATCAGCTGCATCAGATCCTTGTCCGACGAAACGATCGTCACCTTCCAGTCGGCGGCCAGTGCCGCTTCGGCATAGCAGGCGATGATGTCGTCGGCCTCGAGCCCCAGCTCCTCGATGCACGGCACCGAAAAGGCCCGGACGGCATCGCGGATCAGCGGGAATTGCGGGATGAGGTCTTCGGGAGGAGGCGGACGGTGGGCCTTATACTGGTCGTACATATCGTTGCGGAACGTCTTCGACGATGCATCGAGGATGACCGCAAGATGGGTCGGTCCGTCGGCATGATGCAGCTCGTTGATCAGCTTCCACAACATCGTCGTGAAACCGAACACGGCGCCGGCTGGTACGCCATGACGATTGGTGAGCGGCGGCAGGCGATGATAAGCCCGGAAAATATAGCCCGAGCCATCGACCAGGTAGAGGTGCTTGGATGACATGGGGCGGGGGGATAGCAGGCGATGAGGCGAGGGGGAACCGGCGAAGCGGGCGGCGATGTGGATATCGTCGTGGTAGCTATGGATATCAGCCGATGGTCCCGCTCCCGATCGCTAGGTGTCGGCGCGCTTCGCGTCGCGCAGCCTTTTCCGGCCGAAGCCCGGCTCGCGGTTAACCTCGCCCATCTCCATGATCTTGGCGCGTAGCTCCGCACGTTTTTCGTGGATCGAGGCGATCACCGGCCCCATGGCGACGCCGAGATCGACCAGCACCGCCTCCGAAAGCTGAAGCGAGGATTCGAGCGTTTCGGGCACGGCGTCGGTTGCACCCGCCCGATAGAGTTCGGCCGCATGGTTGGGATCGCGGGCACGGGCGACGATCGTCAGATCGGGGAAATGCGCGCGGGCATAGCGGGTGATGCGGACCACCTGCACCGGATCGTCCATGGTCAGGATCAGCGCGGTCGCCCGGCTGAGATCGAGATGATCGATCATGCCGGGCCGTGCGATATCGCCGAACATGATCGCGTAGCCACGCCGTCGGGCCTTCAGCACCGTGTCGATATCGGCGTCGACGGCGATATAGGGCTTGTCGTGCGCATCGAGCATCTGCGCGATGAGCCGCCCGACCCGCCCAAAGCCGGCGATGATCGCCCGTCCCTCCACCTTGGCATGAAGATTGGGATCGGAGTCGCTTTCACGTTCATCGACCCTGCGGGCAAGGTCGTGGCCTATCTTGGCCAGGATAGGGGTGATGGTCAGTCCGATCGCCGTTACCATCTGCCAGAAGGCGGCGGTGTCGGCGCCGATCAGCCGTGCCTGGGCCGCGGTGCCGAGCACGATCAGCGTCGTTTCGGACGGCGAGGACATCAGCAGCCCGGCTTCGGCCGCCACCGCGCGCTTGGCACCCCAGAAGCGGAGCAGGAAAGCGGTGATCAGCGCCTTGACGAGCACGACCGCGACCACCGCCGCGGCCACCTTGTCCCAATGGTCGAGGATCATCAGCGGATCGACCGACATGCCGACCGTGATCAGGAAGATGCCCAGCGCCAGTCCCCGGAACGGTGCGATCACCAGATCGACCTCGGCATGATAGTCGGTTTCGGCGATCAGCAGACCGGCGATGAGCGCCCCGACGATCGGCGACAGGCCTACCGCCGTGGTGGCGATGCTCGACAGGATCACGACCAGCAGGCTCGCCGACAGAAACAGCTCGGGATTCTTGGCGCGTGCCGCCTGGGCGAACAGCCGTGGCAGGACGAAGCGACCGCCGATCATCATCACCGCGATCAGCGCGATACCGGACAGAGCGGTCCTCACCAGCCCGTCCCAGCCTGCGGTTTCGCCATAGGGCGCCAGTGCACCCAGCACGAACACGATCGGCACCAGGGCCAGGTCTTCCAGCAGGAGGATGCCGAAGGCGCGTTTACCGATCGCGCCGCTCGTCCCCACCAGGGGCAGCACCAGCGCGGTCGAGGATAGCGCGAGCGCGAGGCCGAGGCCGAGTGCGCCCGTCGGCGTCTCACCAAACAGCCACAGGCCGCCGCCGATCGCCAGCGCGGCCAGCACCAGTTTCGAGGTGCCTAGGCCGAACACCGTTCGCCGCATGCCCCACAGCCGCCTGAAGCTCAGTTCCAGCCCTATCGAGAAGAGCAGCAGGACGATGCCGAACTCGGCAAAGGGCTCGATCGAATGCCGATCGCTGATCGTGACGTGATAGAGCCATGGCACGTCATCGACGAGCCGACCCAACCCCTGCGGGCCGACCAGCATGCCGACCAGAATGAAACCGATGACCGGCGTGATCTTGAAACGGGCAAAAGCGGGTATGACCAACCCAGCCGTGCCGAGGACGACGAGCGAATCGCTGAAGGCTGCGGAATGAATCGGAAGCGCCATTCGTCGATCATTGCGGATGCGTGCCGTGAAAACCACCCGATTGAGGGAAAAACCTTTCTTCTGGTGGGGATTGTCCCCATGTTTTGCCGCGCATCCGCAATCATAGAAGGAGATGTCGGCGCTTGCCTCACGCTACCCCACTTATCGCCACTATCGTCGCGGGCCTGACGCTCGCTTTCCTGTTCGGCGCGCTGGCGCACCGGCTTCGGCTGCCGCCCCTGGTTGGCTATCTGATGGCGGGGGTCGCGGTCGGCCCGTTCACGCCCGGCTTTGTCGCCGATCAGTCGCTGGCCAACGAACTGGCCGAGCTGGGCGTCATATTGCTGATGTTCGGGGTTGGCCTGCATTTCTCGGTGCGGGACCTCATGTCGGTCCGCAAGATCGCCATTCCCGGAGCGCTCGTGCAGATCGCGGTGGCGGTCGCCATGGGAATGGGGCTGGCGGCCCTGCTGGGGTGGAGCCTCGCCGGCGGTTTCGTTTTCGGCCTTGCGCTGTCGGTTGCCAGTACCGTCGTGCTGCTGCGCGCGCTGCAGGAGCGCAAGATTCTCGACACCGATCGCGGCAAAATCGCGGTGGGCTGGCTGATCGTCGAGGATCTGGCGATGGTCCTGGCGCTCGTCCTGCTGCCCGCGATTGCGCAGGGCGGGGGCGGATCGGCGCTTGGGCCGGTCATCGCGCTGACGATCGGGAAGGTCATCGCCTTCGTCGCCTTCATGCTGATCGTCGGGCGGCGCCTGATCCCATGGGTTCTCCACGCGGTGGTGCACAGCGGATCGCGCGAGCTGTTCCGCCTGGCGGTGCTGGCTATAGCCCTGGGCGTGGCCTTCGGCGCGGCGATGCTGTTCGGCGTATCCTTCGCGCTAGGCGCCTTCTTTGCCGGCATGATCCTGGCCGAATCGCCGCTCAGCCAACGGGCCGCCAATGAGACGCTGCCGCTGCGCGACGCCTTCGCCGTGCTGTTCTTCGTGTCGGTCGGGATGTTGTTCAATCCGCATGTCGTCACCGAGGAGCCGATGGCGCTCGCCGCCACGGTTGCGATCATCGTCGTCGGCAAGTCGCTCGCGGCCTGGCTGATCGTGCTCGCCTTCCGCCACTCGGGAACGACGGCGCTGACGATCGCGGCCAGCCTTGCCCAGATCGGCGAGTTCTCATTCATCCTCGCGACGATGGGCTTCGAGCTCAAGCTGATCCCGGCGATGGCGCGCGACCTGGTGCTCGCGGGAGCGATCATCTCGATCCTGCTCAATCCCGTGCTGTTCTCGATCGTGGCCCGGATCGGCCGCAAGCATCTCCCCGCGGCTCCCACAGCGATCGACCCGCCCGCCAAGGCGCCACGCGGCCATGTGGTGCTGGTGGGCTTCGGCCGGGTAGGATCCCGTGTCGCGGAGCAGCTGCTGGAAGCGGGCGAGCGCGTGACGATCATCGAGGCCGAGCGCGACGTGGCGGGCCTGCCCGACCATCCCAATGCCCGGCTGCTGATCGGCAATGCCTGCGAGGCGGAACAGCTCGGCCAGGCAAGGCTGGACGAGGCGCGGCTGATCTGCGTCGCGATTGCCGAAGGCTTCGAGGCGGGACGGATCGTCGAGCAGGCGCGCCGCGCCAACCCCGCGATCCGCATCGTCGCGCGTGCGAAGGATGATGCCGAGGTCGAACATTTCGCGAGAATGGGCGCGGACCTGTCGATCATCGGTGAGCGCGAGATCGCCCGAACCATGATAGAAGATGCGCTGAAGAAAGGCTGAGGGAGGGGGCCATGCCCACGTCGAAGCTTGTGATTGCGGGCGGCGGCCCGGCCGGGATGATGGCGGGGCTGCTGTTCGCCCGCGCCGGCGTCGACGTGACCGTCCTCGAGAAGCATGGCGATTTCCTGCGGGATTTCCGCGGCGACACCGTCCATCCCTCGACCATCGCGCTGTTCGACGAACTGGGTCTGGCCGATGCGCTGCTGGCACGCGAGCATGATAGCGTCACCGATATCAGCGCGACGGTGGGTGAGCGCAGCTACCGCGTCGCCGATCTTACCCATCTGCCGGTGCGCCATAAGTTCATGATGATGATGCCGCAGTGGCATTTCCTCGATTTCGTTCGTGACGAGGCAAGCCGCTGGCCCGGTTTCGCGCTGCGGATGAACTGCGAGGTCGCGGATATCCACCGGGTCGATGGCCGGATCGGCGGTGTCGTGCTGACGGGTGGCGAGATCGTGGAAGCCGATCTCGTGATCGCCGCCGACGGGCGTGGATCGACGCTGCAGCAGGCCGCGGGGCTGCACCGCGAAAATCTCGGCGCGCCGATCGACGTCTTCTGGTTCCGGGTGCCCAAGCCGCGAACACCGCATAACGATACAATGGGGCGATTCACGCCCGGCACGGTGATCGCGATGATCGACCGGGGCGACTATTGGCAATGCGCCTTCGTCTTCGCCAAGGGCGGCGCCGAGACGATCAGGGGCGAGGGGCTGGATGCGTTTCGCCAGCGGGTGGCGGGTGCGGTGCCCGAGATCGCGGCGGACCTGGGCGCGATAGACGGCTGGGACGATGTGAAGCTGTTGTCGGTATCGCTCGACCGATTATCCCGCTGGCACAAGCCCGGGCTGCTGGTGATCGGGGACGCCGCCCACGCCATGTCGCCGGTGGGCGGCGTGGGCATCAATCTCGCGATCCAGGATGCCGTGGCTGCGGCCAATATCCTCGCTCTACAGATGGCGCAGGGCAGGGCAGTCGATGATCTGCTCGCCAGCGTGCAGGCGCGGCGGATGTTTCCGGTCAGGGTCATCCAGCGCATGCAGCGCGCCGTTCACGCCGGCGTGCTCGGCCCCGCCCTGAACGCAACCGCGCCGATGGAGGCGCCCTTCGCGCTGCGGATGCTCGACCGCTTCCCGATATTGCAGCGCATCCCCGCGCGTCTCGTCGGGCTGGGCGTGCGCCGCGAGCATATCCGGTCGCCTGAGACGGCAAGATCCTAGCTGCCGTTTCAATAAAGGACGGAATTTCAGTACATTCGTGGAAAATGCTAAGAGGAACGATGAGGGGCTGTCGAGCTTTCGCTCGAATGACGATATTATCAAGGGCGCCGCTCCCTTGGAAGCGACGCCCTTGATGCTGTCAGCGATACACCGCCGGACTTAGTTCCAGGCCGACATTTCCTTCTCGAGGTTCACGCGGATTTCCTCGAAGAACTGCTCGGTCGTCATCCAGGGCTGGTCGGGCCCGATCAGGATCGCCAGATCCTTGGTCATGCCGCCCTTTTCGACGGTCTCGATGCAGACCCGTTCGAGCGTCTGGGCGAACTTCACGACGTCGGGCGTGTCGTCGAACTTGCCGCGGAACTGCAGCCCCTGCGTCCATGCGAAGATCGAGGCGATCGGATTGGTCGAGGTCTGCTTGCCCTGCTGATGCATGCGATAGTGGCGGGTGACGGTGCCGTGCGCCGCTTCTGCCTCGATCGTCTTGCCGTCCGGCGACATCAGCACCGACGTCATCAGGCCCAGCGAGCCGAAGCCCTGCGCGACGGTGTCTGACTGGACGTCGCCATCGTAATTCTTGCATGCCCAGACGAACTTGCCGCTCCACTTGAGCGCCGATGCGACCATGTCGTCGATCAGGCGATGCTCATAGACGATGTTCGCGGCCTTGAACCTGTCTGCGAACTCGGCGTCGAAAATCTCCTGGAACAGATCCTTGAAACGGCCGTCATAGGCCTTCAGGATGGTGTTCTTGGTCGAGAGATAGAGCGGCCATTTGCGCTCGAGCGCATAGTTCATGCTGGCGCGGGCAAAGTCGCGGATCGATTCATCGAGATTGTACATGCCCATCGCGACGCCGGCCGACGGATATTGGAAGACCTCATGCTCGATGGTCTCGCCATTGTCGCCTTCCCACACCATACGGAGCTTGCCGGGGCCGGGAACGAGGAAATCGGTAGCGCGATACTGATCGCCAAAGGCGTGGCGGCCCACGACGATCGGGTCGGTCCAGCCCGGAACCAGCCGGGGCACGTTCTTGATCACGATCGGTTCGCGGAAAACGACGCCGCCCAGAATGTTGCGGATCGTGCCGTTCGGCGACTTCCACATCTTCTTGAGCTTGAATTCCTCGACGCGCTGCTCGTCGGGGGTGATCGTCGCGCACTTCACGCCCACGCCATATTGCTGGATCGCCTTGGCGCTGTCGATGGTGATCTGGTCGTTGGTCTCGTCACGCTTCTCGACCGAGAGGTCATAATATTTCAGGTCGATGTCGAGATAGGGGAGGATCAGACGCTCGCGGATCCATTGCCAGATGATCCGCGTCATCTCGTCGCCATCGAGTTCGACGACGGGGGTCTTCACCTTGATCTTCGCCATGCCTTGTTTCTCCGGGGAGGGAATATGCGCGTGTCCCTATGCCACGAAATGGGAGGGATCAACCGCTTGGCGCGATATTTTTGGGCGTTCGGGCATGATGTTTCGGACGCCCTGACGAGCGGATCGGGACGGTGGCGATTGTCAGTTCGGAAGCCCGGCCCTACTATGCCCCGATGACATCGCTCGATAAACCAGAGATCGGAACCACTTCGGTGAAGTGGCGCTGGCCCAGCGTCCATCCCGAAGGCCGCAAATTCGTCCTCCTTTCAGCCGTGATCTGCCTGATCTTCGCGCTGCTTGCCTGGGAAACCATTGCCTGGCCGATAGCCGGCATCACCATCTGGGTGGCGGCCTTCTTCCGGGATCCGGTGCGCAGCACGCCGACCGGGGAGGGGCTGGTGATCGCGCCTGCCGACGGGCTCGTCACGATGATTACCACCGTCCCGCCGCCGCGCGAGATGGCGGGTGACGACGGGCTGGGCGATGCGCCGATGACGCGGGTCTCGATCTTCATGTCGGTGTTCGACGTCCACATCAATCGCACGCCGATCGCGGGCACGATCCGGCGGGTCGCCTATATCGCGGGCAGCTTCCTCAATGCCGATCTCGACAAGGCCAGCGAGGAAAATGAACGCCAGCATATCCTGGTCGAAGGCCCCGACGGCACGCGTATCGGCTTCACCCAGATCGCCGGGCTGGTCGCGCGGCGGATCGTACCGTTCGTGAAGCCGGGCGACATCGTCGGGCTCGGCCAGCGGGTGGGCCTGATCCGCTTCGGCAGCCGGGTCGACGTCTATCTGCCGGCGGGCACCGGCCACAGGGTCGCGCTCGGCCAGCGCACGATCGCGGGCGAGACGGTTATCGCGAAGCTCGGTGAAGCCGATCGGTCGGTCGGCGCCGCCCAATGACGATGCGCCCGCGACGCGAGAATATAAGGCGCGGCATCCCGGCGCGCGCGGTGGCGCCGAACGCCGTGACCGCGCTGGCGCTCTGCTCGGGCCTGACCGGGGTGCGCTTTGCGATCGCCGGCGACTGGGAGCGGGCCTTGTTCGCGATCCTGATCGCCGGAATCCTCGACGGTCTCGACGGACGCATCGCCCGGCTGCTGAAGGGCGAAAGCCGTTTTGGCGCCGAACTCGATTCGCTTTCGGATGTGATCGCCTTCGGCGTCTCGCCGGCCATCATCATGTTCCTGTGGTCGTTGAACGAGATACCTCGCTTCGGCTGGGTCTTCGCACTGGGCTATGCCGTCTGCGCCGCATTGCGGCTTGCCCGTTTCAACGCGTCGATCGATACGGCCGAGCAGCCTCGGAAGACCGCCGGATTTCTCACCGGGGTTCCCGCGCCGACCGGCGCCGGGATGATGCTGGTTCCGGTGGCGATGTGGCTGTGGAGCGGTCTGGACTTCTTCCGTGATCCCTATTTCATCTGCGGGTGGGCAGCACTGATCGGCTTCCTGATGATTTCGGATCTGGCGACCTATAGCTGGTCGTCGCTACATATTTCCCGCGCCTGGCGGCTGCCGGCTCTGCTGCTGGTCGCCATGGCCGGCGCGGCCTTGTTCACGGCGCCCTGGCACACACTCAGCTTCCTGATGCTCTTCTACCTCGCGACGATCCCGTTCAGCGTCATCGCCTATGGCAGGATCAGGCGGCAGCGCGCATCAACGGCCGCGGCGCCGGCCGGAACTCCGGCTGGCGAATGATCCGAACCCGGCGCTCGCCGGTCGGATGGAGCGGTGGGAGCATGGCAGGAGCGATGCCGAGTGCCCGAATGATATGGGTCAGTTCGGCGCGCACGGTGGCGACGATCACCGCGATCGATATCATCAAAACAGTTGCGAACATGGCGAAGGAAAGAAGCTGGAGCATCGTCTGATTCCCTTGTCGTCCGTCTCCGGTGCATCGGCCTAAATCCGTCGGTCAATCGCATCAGATCCGGTTATGTTCCATATGTTCTTTATTTGTTCCAGTCTGTCAACCCTTGATTTTGCCGATCGGCTCGCATAAAGGCGCCGACATTCCACATGTGGGGCACATAATCCGGTGCCGGGTTTCCCGGTTCCCGCCCCGCAGAGGTTCAACCGGGTAAGGAGAAAATCCTATGGCGGCTCCCACCGTCTCCATGCAGGCGTTGCTCGACGCCGGCGCACATTTCGGCCACCAGACTCACCGCTGGAATCCGAAGATGAAGCCGTATCTGTTCGGCGATCGCAACGGCATCCACATCATCGATCTTTCGCAGACCGTGCCTATGTTCGCGCGCGCGCTCGAGTTCGTGAACCAGACCGTCCAGAATGGCGGCAAGGTCCTCTTCGTCGGCACCAAGCGCCAGGCGCAGGAGCCGATCGCCGAGGCGGCTCGCCGTTCGGGCCAGCATTATGTCAACCATCGCTGGCTGGGCGGCATGCTCACCAACTGGAAGACGATCTCGATGTCGATCAAGCGCTTCAAGGCGCTCGAGGAGCAGCTGTCGGGCGACACCCACGGCCTGACCAAGAAGGAAGTCCTTCAGCTCACCCGTGAGCGCGACAAGTTCGAACTGTCGCTCGGCGGCATCCGCGACATGGGCGGTATCCCGGACGTGATGTTCGTGATCGACGCCAACAAGGAAGAGCTGGCGATCAAGGAAGCCAACACGCTGGGCATTCCGGTTGTCGCGATCCTTGATTCGAACGTCAGCCCCGACGGCATCGCCTTCCCGGTGCCCGCCAATGACGACGCCGCCCGCGCCATCCGGCTCTACTGCGATTCGCTGGCTGAAGCCGCGACCCGCGGCAATGTCGAAGCGCGCCAGGCCCGTGGCGAGGATCTCGGCGCGGCTGCCGAGCCGCCCGTCGAGGAAGCGCTGGCGAACTGATCGGCCACCGGCTCTTCCGGGCCGGTGTCATGAACATGTCTCGGCTCCGACCGAGAACGCGCGGGGGTAGGGGTGGCGACGCTCCTTCCCCCGTCCCGTAAGCAAGAAGGAAGAAGAATATGGCGGAGATTACCGCTGCTGCCGTGAAAGAGCTGCGCGAGAAATCGGGCGCCGGCATGATGGATTGCAAGAAGGCGCTGACCGAGACCAACGGCGACATGGACGCCGCGATCGACTGGCTGCGCACCAAGGGCCTCGCCACCGCCGCCAAGAAGTCGAGCCGCACTGCGGCCGAGGGTCTGGTGGGCGTCGCCGTCCAGGGTACCAAGGGTGCTGCTGTCGAGGTCAACAGCGAGACCGACTTCGTCGCGAAGAACGAGCAGTTCCAGGATTTCGTCCGCACCGTGACCGACCTTGCGCTGGAGACCGGCAGCGATGTCGCGAAGCTGGCCGAAGCCGGTTATCCGGGCGGCGGCACGGTCGCCGAGAAGCTGACCGCGAACATCGCCACGATCGGCGAGAACCAGACGCTGCGTCGTGCGAAGGTGGTCGAGGTGTCGAAGGGCACCGTCGTTCCCTATGTGCATAATGCCGCCGCGCCGGGCCTCGGCAAGATCGGCGTGCTCGTCGCGCTGGAGGGCGATGCCCCGGTCGCCGATATGGAAGCAGTCGGCAAGCAGATCGCCATGCACATCGCCGCCGCCTTCCCGCAGGCGCTGACCGAGGACGGGTTGGACCCGGCCGTCGTCGAGCGCGAGCGCGCGATCGCGGCGGAGAAGGCCGCGGAATCGGGCAAGCCCGCCGAGATCATCGAGAAGATGGTGCTGGGCGCGGTCGCCAAGTTCCGCAAGGAGAACGCCCTGCTCAGCCAGGTGTTCGTGATCGACAACAAGACCCCGATCGCGCAGGTCGTCGCCAATGCCGCCAAGGCAGCCGGCGGTTCGATCACGCTGAAGGACTATGTCCGCTTCCAGCTCGGCGAAGGCATCGAGAAGGAAGTCAGCGACTTCGCAGCCGAGGTCGCGGCGGCCGCCCAGGGCTGATCCGCTTCAGACAGGCCCGTCCTTCCGGCTTGCGCAGGAAGGACGGGCCTTTTCTTATGGGCGCTTGGCAGGTTCGCAACCTGTCCCTAAGGTGCCCGCCACGCCCGCAGATTAGAGTGCCCTGAGCTTATGGAACGCCCGCGCTTCAAACGAATCCTGCTGAAGCTGTCGGGCGAGGTGCTGATGGGACAGGGCCAGTTCGGCATCGATCCGGAGACGGTTGCCCGCGTTGCCCGCGAAATCGCCGATGTTGCCGCCCAGTATGAATTGTGCCTCGTCGTCGGCGGCGGCAATATTTTTCGGGGCCTGGCCGCAGCCGCCAAGGGCTTCGATCGCACCAGCGCCGATTATATGGGCATGCTCGCCACGGTGATGAACGCGCTGGCGGTCCAGAATGCCCTGGAGCAGATCGGCGTCGATACCCGCGTCCAGTCGGCGATCCCGATGTCGACCGTGTGCGAGCCCTTCATCCGGCGCCGCGCCGAACGGCATCTCCAGAAGGGCCGGATCGTGATCTTCGCGGCGGGCACCGGCAACCCCTATTTCACCACCGACAGTGCCGCCGCCCTGCGTGCCGCCGAGATGGGCTGCGACGCGCTGTTCAAGGGAACGTCGGTCGATGGCGTCTACAACGCCGATCCCAAGAAGGATCCGACCGCGGTCCGCTATGAGACGGTCACGTTCAACCGCGTCCTTGCCGATGATCTCAAGGTGATGGATGCCAGCGCCGTCGCGCTGTGCCGCGACAATGATATTCCGATCGTGGTATTCAACATCCGCGAGCAGGGCAATCTGGCCCATGTGCTTGCCGGATCGGGAACCGCCACCGTCGTCCAGAATTAGGGGAGAAGCGAACATGCCCGCCTATGACAAGGCCGATCTCGAACGCCGCATGCACGGCGCGGTGGAAGCGCTGAAGAGCGACCTGGTCGGTCTGCGCACCGGCCGCGCCTCGGTCAACCTGCTCGATCCGGTCACGGTCGAGGTTTACGGCGCGCATATGCCGCTCAACCAGGCGGCCACCGTGACCGCGCCCGAGCCGCGCATGCTGTCGGTGCAGGTGTGGGACAAGAGCAATGTCGGCCCGGTCGACAAGGCGATCCGCTCGGCCGGGCTCGGCCTCAATCCGATCATGGACGGCCAGACGCTGCGCATCCCGATCCCCGACCTGACCGAGGAGCGCCGCAAGGAGCTCGCGAAGCTGGCCGGACAATATGCGGAAAAGGCCCGCGTCGCCGCGCGCAACGTCCGCCGCGACGGCATGGACAATCTCAAGACCGACGAGAAGAAGGGCGTGATCAGCGAGGACGACCGCAAGCGCCGCGAGACCGAGGTGCAGAAGCTGACCGACAGCACGATCGCCGACATCGATGCCGCGGCAGCGTCCAAGGAAAAGGAAATTCTCGGCAAGTGAGCGGCCTTCCGGCCAGCTCCGTATCGAGCCCCGATAAGGCGGCAGGCAATGTCCCGCGCCATATCGCGATCATCATGGACGGCAATGGCCGCTGGGCGAAGCGCCGCTTCCTGCCGCGCATAGCGGGCCACCGCGCGGGCGCCGAAGCGGTCCGCAAGGTGGTGCGGGCCGCGCGTGACATGGGCGTGCAGGCGCTGACCCTCTATGCCTTCTCATCGGAAAACTGGCGCCGCTCGACCGAGGAGGTCTCCGACCTGATGGGGCTGCTCAAGCTCTATCTGCGCCGTGAAATTCGCGAGCTGAATGCCGAGAATGTCCGGCTCCGCACGATCGGCGATCTCAGCGGTCTGGGCAAGGATCTGGTCGAACTGGCGCGCGAAGGGGTGGAAGCCACCAAGGGCAATACCGGCCTCAACTTCGTCCTGGCGCTCAACTATGGGTCGCAGGACGAAATGGTCCGCGCGGTTCGCGGCATCGCCGATGATGTGCAGGCCGGGACGCTGTCGCCGGCCGATATCGATGCGGCGTCGATCGAAGCGCGTCTCGATACCAGTGATCTGCCGCCGCTCGATCTGCTGATCCGCACGTCGGGTGAGCGCCGCCTCTCCAATTTCCTGCTGTGGCAGGCCGCTTATGCCGAACTGCTGTTCGTCGATACGCTCTGGCCCGATTTCGATCGCAAGGCGCTCGCCGACGCGATCACCGATTTCGGCAACCGGGAGCGCCGCTTCGGCGGACGATAAGCACGGCATGGCACAGGCCAAGGCCTCCGAGCTTCGGGTTCGCGTCGTCTCCGGTATCGTCATGACGGCGATCGCCGTCGCGGCCGTCTGGGCAGGCGGCCTTGCTTTCTGGGCGCTGGTATCGCTGCTCGCCGTGGCCATGATGGTCGAATGGGCGCAGATGGCGCAGGCGCCGCGGTGGCAGGTCGCACTTGGCGGGCTGATCGTGGCCGGGCTGATGGCTTCGGCGCTGGGCTTCGTCGATCCCGCCCAGCTGGCGGCGTTCGAGGACCGGCTGATCGCGCAGACCGTAGACCTGATCGGCCTCGCCGCGATCCTGCTCGCGGTCGTCAGCTTCCGGGCCCGGCTTGGCTTCGGGATTCTCTACACCGTGTTTCCGGCGGTCGCGCTGATCTTCCTGCGTGAACAACCCGGCTTTGGACTGTGGATCGCGCTCTGGACGATGATGATCGTCTGGGCGACCGACATCGGCGCCTATTTTGCCGGCCGTGCTATCGGCGGCCCCAAGCTCGCGCCAACACTCAGCCCGAACAAGACCTGGGCTGGCCTGATCGGCGGCGCGGTAACGGCGGCGATCGTCGGCGCGCTGATCGCGTGGCAGGGGCGGATGGGGCTGTTCTGCTGGGTGGCCGCCGGCCCGTTCGCCGTCGTAGCGCAGATGGGCGATCTGTTCGAAAGCTGGCTCAAGCGCCGTTCGGGCGTGAAAGACAGCGGCACATTGCTGCCCGGCCATGGCGGCGTGCTGGACCGGCTCGATGGGCTCGTTCCCGTCGCGGTGCTGGTCGCGGCGGCGGTTGCGGGTGGGCTGGTTTGATCCCGCGCTCGATCTCGATCCTCGGAGCTACGGGCTCGATCGGCACATCGACCCTCGATCTCGTCGAGCGCGAGCCCGAACGGTTCATGGTCAAGGCCCTGACGGCGCAGCGCGATGTGCAGGGCCTTGCCGATGCGGCCCGCCGGACGCGCGCGCAGCTGGCGGTGATCGGCGATCCCGCTCTCTACGCGCCGCTCCGGGATGCGCTCGCCGGCAGCGGTATCGATGTCGCGGCGGGGGAGGGCGCGCTGATCGAGGCTGCGGCGCTCGGCGCCGACTGGACGATGGCGGCGATTGTCGGCATCGCGGGACTCAAGCCAACCATGGCCGCGCTCGAAGCCGGTGGCACCGTGGCACTCGCCAACAAGGAATCGCTGGTATCGGCGGGCGCGCTGATGACCGAAGTGGCTAAGAACCATGGTGCGACGCTGCTTCCGGTCGATTCCGAACATAATGCCGTCTTCCAATGCTTCGACCATGCCGCCCCCGGCAGCATCCGCAAGGTGACGCTGACCGCAAGCGGCGGGCCTTTCCGGGAGTGGAGCATCGACGCGATGCGCACCGCCACCCCGGCCCAGGCCGTGAAACATCCCAACTGGTCGATGGGCGCCAAGATCTCGGTCGACTCCGCCACGCTGATGAACAAGGGTCTCGAACTGATCGAGGCCTTTCACCTCTTCCCACTGCCCGCAGAAGGTTTCGACGCGATCATCCATCCGCAATCGGTGGTTCATGCGCTGGTCGATTATATCGATGGCTCGGTCCTGGCACAGCTCGGGACACCCGATATGCGCACGCCGATCGCGCACAGCCTGGCTTGGCCCCAGCGCATGGCGACGCCGTGCCGCGCGCTCGATCTCGCGGCGGTAGGCCGGCTCGACTTCCTGGCGCCTGATCTCGAGCGCTTTCCCGCCCTTGCCATTGCCCGCGAGGTGCTGAAGGCCGGCGGCGCGAAGGCTGCGATCCTCAACGCGGCTAATGAGGTAGCCGTCGCCGCCTTTCTCGATGGTCGGATCGGCTTCCTCGACATCGCGTTAATCGTACGCAAAGCCCTGGATCGCTATGATCCCCCCGCGCCGGCCTCGCTTGACGATGTGTTTACGATCGATGCCGAGGCGCGCGATACAGCGCGTGTGGCGATGGAGATTATCACAGCGTGACAGATCATCCCGGTATCCTATTCACTGTTCTCGCTTTTCTGCTCGTCATCGGTGGGCAGCCATCGCGCCATCGGC
>CAZJXG010000022.1:0-30809 GCA_964549965.1 uncultured Sphingomonas sp.
ATATCGACGGCGTCTATCTCGCCTCACCCTCGCTCGCCGTGTTCGACCTCAACAATGTCGAGCAGGTCGCGGTGCTGAAGGGGCCGCAGTCGACCCTGTTCGGGCGCAATGCGACCGGCGGGGTCATCCAGGTGACGACGCGCGCGCCATCCGACCGGCCGGCGGCCCGCGCCGAACTGGGCTATGGCCGTTTCGCCACCCTGACCGGCAAGGCGCTGATCAGCGGCCCGATCCTGCCCGACCTGGCGGCGAGCCTGGCCTTCACCGGCAAGCATCGCGGCCACGGGCCGGTGTTCAACCGCTTCACCGGCCGCCATCTGTTCGACGAGAAGAGCTGGTCGCTGCAGAATCGCTGGCTGTGGACGCCCGGCGCGCTGACCGTCGACCTGAACCTGATCCACGGCGACTATCGGAACATGCCCGGATCGGCGGCCGGGATATTCCCCGGCCATCTCGCCGCCGACGGGGCGACCCGCTATCTGGGCTACCGCACCATATCCAACCGGGTCGACGGCGCGAACGCGACGCGCAGCAATATCGCCTCGCTCAAGACGAGCTATGCGCTGGACGCGGCCACGATCAGCAACCAGATCGCCTATACCCATTTCCTGGGGTCCACGGTGATCGACCAGAGCGGGACGGCGGGGCGGCCCAACCCCAACAACATGCCCGCCTTCCTGCCCGATGCGACCGGCACCACCGGGACCTGGACCGACGAGCTGCAGATCCAGACGCGCGCCGACGCGCCGCTGCAATGGACCGGAGGGCTGTTCTACCTGAGCAACAAATCGATCGGCCGCGCGGTGAACCGGTTCGACGAGAGCTTCTTCTCCTCCTACCGGATCAGGCTGGAGACCGACTCGCTCTCCGCCTTCGGCCAGGTCGCCGCCAAGATCGCCGATCGGACCCGGCTGACCCTGGGCCTGCGCTATACCAGCGACCGCCGGAGGATCAGCGGCGTCACCATACCCGCCACCCCGCCCAATCCGGCCATACCGACCGCGAAGACCTGGTCGCGGCCGACCTGGCGGGTGGCGATCGACCATCGCTTCACCCCCGATGTCATGGCCTATGCCTCCTATGTGCGGGGCTTTCGCAGCGGTTCCTTCACCACCACCGCATTGAACATCCCCCCGGCCGCCCCCGAGACGGTCGACGCCTATGAGGCCGGGTTGAAGGCCGAGCTGTGGGACCGCCGGCTGCGCGTCAACCTGACCGGCTTCGTCTATGATTATCGCGATATCCAGCTGCGCGCGCTGCGCGGCACCATCGTCGACGTGTTCAACGCCGCCCGCGCCCGCATCCATGGCGGCGAGGCCGAGATCGAGGCGGCGCTGGGCGGGGGGCTGCGCCTGTCGGGCGGCCTCCAGCTGCTCGATGCGCGCTACCGCGACTTTCCCAATGGCGTCGCCAACGTCCCCGCGCCGCTGGCGGTCATTCCCGCCGGCTGCGTCGGCCCGCGCAGCGCGGTGAACGGCGGCACCGCCCGGCTGGCCTGCGACCTGAGCGGCAACCGCATGGTCAAGGCGCCCACCGTCTCGGCCAATGTCGCGATCGACTATGAACGGCGCTTCGCCTGGGGCAGCATCGCGCTGTCGGTGCAGGACAGCTACAGCCGCGGCTATTATTTCGAGCCCGACAATATCCTGCGCCAGCCCGCCTATCATTGGGTCGACGCGTCGATCCGCTGGCGATCCAACGACCAGCGCTGGACCGCGACGCTATGGGGCACGAACCTGGCCAATGAGCGCGTCTATGATTCGGCGCTGACCGGGGCGGGTTCCTATATCTACCGGCCGGGCAGCCCGGTCGGCTATGGCGTCACCCTGGGAATCGCCCTCTTCTAGGAACCGGCCATGGAACTGTCCCAGCTGAAGACGCTGATCCATGTCGCCGAGTTGGGCAGCGTGAGCAAGGCGGCCGATCGCCTGGGGATCGCGCAGCCGGCGCTCAGCCGGCAGATCCGCACGCTGGAAGCCGAGCTGAAGGCGCCGCTCTTCATCCGCCACGGCCGGGGGATGGTGCTGACCGACCTCGGGCGCAGCCTGCTGGGTCCGGCGACCATCATCCTGGAGGAAATCGACCATATCCGCCGGCTCGCCGACGATGGGCGCTCCGCGCTTGCCGGGCGCGTCCGGCTCGGCATGACCCCGACCGTCGCCGAAGTGATGACGGTGCCGCTCGCCCGGCGCATCGCCCAGACCCATCCGCAGATCGCGCTGTGCCTGAGCTCCGCCTTTTCGGGCCATATCCTCGACTGGCTGAAGCGCGACCTGCTCGACTGCTGCGTATCCTACGATGCCGAGGCGACCGGCGCGGTGCGGACCCGGCCGATCCTGATCGAACAGCTATTGCTCGTCGGCAGCGCCGGCCGGGGCCTGCGCATGGAACAGCCCGTGCGCTTCGCGGCGCTCGCCCATGAGCCGCTGATCCTGCCCAGCCCGCTCCATGGCCTGCGGCGCATCCTCGATGACGGCGCGGCGCGCGCGGGCATCAGGCTGTCGCCGCAGCTGGAGGCGGATTCGCTCAACAGCATGATCAACCTCGTCCGCGACGGCTTCGGCAGCACGGTGCTGCCGCTCGCCCCCATCTATGACCGGGTCGCGGCAGGCGAACTGTGCGTCGCGCCGCTGACCGACCCTGAGCCGACCCGGCGCGTCGTGATGACCTATCCCGCCGATCGGCCGGTATCGCCGGCGACGCGCTTCACTGGCGAAAGCTTCGCGGCGATCGCGGCCGACCTGATCGAACGCGGCATCTGGGCCGGACGGTTGATCGGGCAAGACGAACAGCCATGATCCATGCCGATACGGCATAACTGAAACTGCCTCGCGCCACTGGCGCCTGGCCGAAACACCCGTCATCCTCGGCCATCCGTGGTCCTGTTCGTCGAAACAGGGCCGCCACCGCCTTTCATACCGGGGAACGACCTATGCCGTTGAGCAGCCTTCAGGGCACCGACCATCCTGAGATCCGCGAAGAGGTCGCCAAGCTCTGCGAGCAGTTTCCGGACGAATATTGGCGCCGGCTGGACCGCGACATGGCCTATCCGTCGGAATTCGTGGCGGCGCTTGGCGAGGCGGGCTATCTGGCCGCGCTGATCCCCGAGGACTATGGCGGTTCCGGCCTGCCGCTCTCCGCCGCCGCCGCGATCCTCGAGGAGGTGCAGCGCGCGGGATGCAACGGATCGGCCTGCCATGCCCAGATGTACATCATGGGGGCGCTGCTCCGCCACGGCAGCCCGGCGCAGAAGCAGCAATATCTGCCGCGCATAGCGAGCGGCGAACTGCGCCTCCAGGCGTTCGGCGTGACCGAGCCGACCAGCGGCACCGATACCGGCGCGCTGAAGACCACCGCGGTGCGCGACGGCGACCGCTATATCGTCAACGGCCAGAAGATCTGGACCAGCCGGGCCGAATATTCGGACCTGATGCTGCTGCTCGCCCGCACCACGCCGCGCGATCAGGTGGCGCGCGGGATCGACGGACTGTCGATCTTCATCCTCGACATGAATGCGGCGAAGGCGGCGGGCAGGCTGACCATCCGCCCGATCCGCACGATGATGAACCACAGCACCACCGAGGTCTTCTTCGACAATGTCGCGGTACCGGCCGAAAACCTGATCGGCGAGGAGGGCAAGGGCTTCCGCTATGTGCTTTCGGGGATGAATGCGGAGCGTATCCTGATCGCCGCCGAGTGCATCGGCGACGCGAAATGGTTCATCGAGCGATCGCGCCGCTATGCCAATGAGCGCCACCTGTTCGGCCGCCCGATCGGACAGAACCAGGGCGTCCAGTTCCCGATCGCCAAGGCCTATGCCCAGATGCGCGCGGCCGAACTGATGGTCCACAAGGCCGCCGAGATGTTCGAGGCGGGCGAGGCGAGCGGCGAGCAGGCGAACATCGCCAAGCTGCTCGCCGCCGACGCCTCCTGGGCCGCCGCCGAGGCGGCGGTGCAGACCCATGGCGGCTTCGGCTTTGCCGAGGAATATGATGTCGAGCGCAAATTCCGCGAAACCCGCCTCTATCAGGTCGCGCCGATCTCCACGAACATGATCCTGAGCTATATCTCGGAACATGTGCTCGGCCTGCCGCGATCCTATTGACGACCGCCCACCCGCCGCCCGACGATCACGCCCGGCCGGGCCGGATGCCCGATCGTCACGACACATGACGGATCGGCCCGCATCGGCTATATTCCTTCGCTTGCCGCAGCCGGCCTCCGCGCCGATGCGGCAGGCGGCGGAATGATCGTACCGGCTGCGGCACTTTCGGCCCGATCATGCATTTCTGCGGGATCAACAGGGAAATCGGGAACGCTTTGTGAGACAGATCGCGCTTTTCACGCTGACCGTCATCTTCACCGCCGGCGTGGCGGCCGCCCAGAACAACAGCAGCGAGGAGGCACCGCAGCCCGATCGTCTGCGCGATGTCGGCCGTAGCGCCGGCAAGATCGCCAGCCAGCCGGTGCGCGACGTCGGTGTCGCGCGGACCGATATTCCGCCGGTGCTGCAGGACGCATCGGATGCGCCCTACAGCATGAAGGGGATCAAGAGCTGCCGCGACATATCGAACGCCTTCCATGCGCTCACCGATGTGATCGGCCCCGATTTCAAGGCGGGCGAGGTCAAGAAGGAGAATCGCGCGGGCAAGCTGGCCGAGGCGGGTGGCAAGACCATCGTCAATTCGCTGATCCCTTTCCGCGGGCTGGTCCGCGAAGTGACGGGTGCAGCACCCGCGCAGCGCCGGCTGGAACGCGCGATCACCGCCGGCTATGCCCGGCGTGGCTTTCTGCGCGGCATGCACCAGGTCCGCAAGTGCAAGACCCCGCTGTTCTGAGCGCCGCCGCCATGTTCGACGCGGCGGATCATCCGGCCGGGTCTGTCATCACTCCGCGCTTGTAGGCGGCCCCGGCTCCGCTATCCTCTGCTTCCAACAATAGCGGGAGAGAGAAGCCATGCTCGTCATGTTCGTCGGCGCCGATCGGGTCGAGACCGCGGTGAACGCCAGCCAGGTCACTTTCATCTCGCAGGTCAGCGAGGGCACCCGCATCCGCTTCGGCGAGGGCCGCAGCGTCACCGTCACCGAACCGCTTCCCGAGGTGGTGGACAAGCTCAACTGGGGCCTGCGACCGCACGACTGACAGCGGCCCGACCGGTCGCGCCGCAATATTTCTGCAGGGCGACTGACGCCGTCCTGACTCGCTCCCGCCATATGCGGGACATCACCCCCGGCTATGCAAGGCCAAAGCAGGGGGATGACGATGCGACCGATCAGCCGCTGGGCCTTTCTGGGCCTTGCCGCCATGCCGGGCGCCGGCGAGGCGGCGCCCGATATTTGGGTGGCCCCGCCGCCCGCGACCATGGCCGCGGTGACGATCGTGTCTGGCCTGACCGATCCGAGCTGGCTTGGCCTTCGGGCCCGCCCGTTCAGCATCTCGCGGCTGATCGGCCGGCCGCCGGCCGATGCCGATGAGACCAGCCGCTCGCGCAACCTGGGTGCGGCGCCCGAACCGCCCCGGCTGATCAGCTTCGCGCGCGGCACTGTCGATGCCCAGCCGTCCCCGCTGCTGCTCCGCAACGCGCCGCGCTTCAGCCGGATGCCGGGCAAGCAGGTGCAGGATTTCGAGGCGGGGCTGCGCTCCCGGATCGCGGAGGATCAGATCCTGCTGCAGATCGGCGTGAGCTACGACACATTCCGGAATCTCCAGACCACGATCCGCCAGGGATCACGGCTGATGACCGCGAGCGCCGGCAAGGCCAAGACCTATGGCGTCGAGGGCCTCGCGCGCTGGTCGCCCGAGCGGCACGTCAGCCTGTTCGCAACCTATGGCTGGCGCGAGGGCCGGCTGAAGAATCGGGTGCGCGACGGCCGCAAATTCCGCCTCTCGCCGGATCGGTCGGCGGCGATCGGCGCGGTGCTGACAATGCCGGCGGGGCGCGGCCGGATCGCCTTCACGCCCAGTGTCGCCTGGCGATCGGCGATGGGGATCGGCGCGGATATCGACGGGCGCGGATCGGGCGCCGTGATCAGCGCGCAGCTCGGCTATGGCCTGTCCGACGGCTTCGAGGTCGAGGCTGTCGCCGCCAACCTGCTCAACCGCCCGGCCGCCCGGTCCACGACCGAGAGCACGCCCTTGATCGCCGGAGAACCGCGCGTGCTGGGCGTGCGCGCCCGCCTGCGCTTTGGCAGGGGTGGCTGATCGGGAACGATCGCCCCGTCGGCGCGCTTTAGCTCCCGACGCAAGGAGTGCGGCTTATGGATAGCGAACCAATGGGCTTCCGGCCCCATCCGGCGCCGGCCGGCAGGATCGAGCGGGAGCTGGTGTCCGGCGAGGAAATCCAGCGCCGCGTGCAGGCGAGAATCGACGATCATCCTGCGCTCAGGGATTGCGGCAAGCGGGTCAACGCGCCGATGCCGAAGCCGACCGCGAGCGAAAGCCCGACCGGCTGCAACTGGACAATGCATTATCTGGGACAATTTCCCGACTGCGAGCCGATCATCGACGAGATCGTCGAACTGGTGCAGCATGAGGCGAACATCGCGGGGCCGACGCGCCGGACCGGCGCCTGACCGTCGATCAGTGACCGGCGCTGAGCTTGAGCCCGGCTATGCAGGCGACGATCGCGAAGATCAGCGCGATCCGGATCGGCGTCGACGGCTCGCCAAACCAGATCATCCCGACGATCACGGTGCCGATCGCGCCGATCCCGCCCCACACCGCATAGGCGGTGCCCATCGCGATCGAGCGGCTCGCCAGTTCCAGAAGCCCCATCGACAGCGCGACCGAGACGAGGAAGGCGAGCGTCCAGGGAAGATTGCGGAACCCGTCGACGAACCGCAGGCAGGTGGTGAAACCCACTTCGAAGCAGCCGCCGATGATAAGCCAGACCCATGCCATCGCGCGGGCATAGCCGCCCGGCCCCGATCAGGCTAGACCACGCCCATGACCGCCAGGCTCCATCTCGGCCATCATATCGCGCCGCCGCGCTTCATCCTTTTCATCGCGGTGAGCATCGCGGGTCTCGCCGCCGCGCTGCCCGCCACCGAATGGGCCCAGGCGGCGATGATCGGCTTCGACGCGGGAGCGGCCGCCTTCCTGCTGTCCTGCCTTCCGCTGCTGCGCCACCAGGCCGATGCGATGCGCGCCTCCGCCGCGCGCAACGACGCGAACCGGGTGATGATGCTCGCGATCACGGGCATCGTCTGCAGCGCGATCCTGGTCGCGATCGGCTATGAGCTGTCGCAGCGCAGCGAACTGACGCCGATCAGCATCGCGCTGGTCATCGGCACGCTGCTGCTCGCCTGGCTGTTCAGCAACATGGTCTATGCGCTGCATTATGCGCATCTCTATTATGGCCGGAAGGCCGGCGGCGACGCGCGCGGGATCGACTTTTCCGGCGATGAGAAGGAGCCCGACTATGGCGATTTCATCTATTTCGCCTTCACGCTGGGCATGACGTTCCAGACATCCGACACGGCGATTTCCAGCCGCGCGATCCGCCGCGTGGCGATCCTCCACTGCTTCGCCGCCTTCATCTTCAACATCGGGGTGCTGGCGTTCACGATCAACGTGCTGGGCGGATAGGGCTACTCCCCCTTCAGCCGGTCCAGCGCCTTGCCGTCGAGGCGCCACGGTTCCCAGGCTTCGAGGTGACGGGCGCCGATCCGGCGGTAGAAGCCTTTCGCCCGCTCGTTCCAGTCGAGCACGGTCCAGTCGATCCGGGCACAGCCCTGCGCCCTGGCTTCCGCGCCCAGCGCCTCGAACAGGGCACGCGCGATGCCGCCGTCGCGCGCGTCCGGATCGACGAACAGGTCTTCGAGATAGAGGCCGTGCCGTCCGGTCCAGGTCGAGAAGTTGAAGAACCACACCGCCATGCCGACGACCTTGTCGTCGAGTTCGGCGACATGGGCGAATACCTTCGGATCGTCGCCGAACAGCTTCGCTGCCAAGCCTTCGGCGGTCGCCTCGACCGCGCCTGGTTCATTCTCATAGGCGGCCAGCGCGCGAATGAGGCGGAGGATGTCATGCTCGTCGCCGGGGCGGGCACGGCGGATCAGGGCCTGGGTCATGGAATCACATCCCGTTCTAGATCGGGGGCGCGGGCCGCGATCAGGCAGCCCGCGACGATCAGCGCGACACCGAGGAGGGTCGGCACCCCGACATGTTCTTCGAAGAAGACGAAGCCCCACAGGCTCGCCCAGATGAAGGCGGTAAACTCGACCGGCGCCAGATAGCTCGCTTCGGCGCGCGCATAGGCCCAGCCGAGCAGCGCGAGCGAGATCGTGGCGAGGACGGCCGCCAGCAGGATCAGCGGGACATGGCCGGCCGACGGCAATTCGGCGAACCACGGCATCGCCAGCGCCAGGCACAAGGCGACGATCACGCTCTGGAAAAAGGCAACCTCATAGGGATCGGCGACCTGCGCCTGCTTGCGCATCAGGATGATGTTATAGGCATAGCAGAGCGCCGACAGCAGCACCGCGACGGCACCCAGCAGCGCCTCCGGCCCCATCGCCGCGCTCGCCTGCCCCCACAGGATCACGCTGACACCGCCGAGGCCGAGCGCCGAACCGATCAGCGCGCCGCGCTTCATCCGCTCCCCGAGCAGCACGGCGGCAAGCCCCTGGGCGATCAGCGGGGCGATGAAGGTCAGCGCGACCGCCTGGGCGATCGGGGTGCGGGCGAGGCCCCAGAAGAACAGCATCGCCATCGCCGCCGAAACCACGCCGCGTTCGACATGGAGCCGCATCGCCACCGGTGACGGCCGCGCCGGCCGCGACCATAGCCACGGCACGGCGCTGACGCCGATCCCGGCGAAGCTGCGCCACAGCAGCGTGTTGTAGGTGCCGATCGCGAGGGCGAGATGCTTGACCACCGCGTCCATCGAGGAGAAGGCCGCGATGGCGAGGCAGGCGACCGCGAAGGCCGCCACCACCGACGGTTGCCGCTTTAGCATCCAGAAATCCGCTCATCCTGAGTAAGGGCTGAGCATCGCGAAGACCGCATCGAAGGACGTCCTTCGAGATGCCACTTCGACAAGCTCAGTGGCTCCTCAGGATGAGCGGGAAGAAAATCGCCATCGCGTCCCGCCAGCCTCACTCCGCCGCCTGCGCCTGCGCCGCTTCGGCCGCCTCGATCTCGGCGGCCTTGGCCTCGACCAGCTTCACGATATGCTCGACCATGTCGGCGTCCTGCACCGTATGATCGGTGACGCCCGACAGATAGACCATATGCTTGCCCGCGCCGCCGCCGGTCAGGCCGATGTCGGTTTCGCGCGCCTCGCCGGGGCCGTTGACGACGCAGCCGAGCACCGACAGCGACAGCGGCACGCGGATATGCTGGAGCCGTTCCTCCAGGGTCTGGACGGTGCGGATCACATCGAAGCCCTGCCGCGCGCAGCTGGGGCAGGAGACGACGCGGACGCCGCGATTGCGGATGCCGAGGCTCTTCAATATCTCGAAGCCGACGCGCACTTCCTCTTCGGGCTCCGCGGAAAGCGAGACGCGGATCGTGTCGCCGATCCCGGCCCAGAGCAGATTGCCGATGCCGATCGCCGACTTGACCGTGCCGCCGATCAGCCCGCCCGCCTCGGTGATGCCGAGATGCAGCGGGCAATCGACCGCCTCGGCCAGCCCCATATAGGCCGAGACCGCGAGGAAGACGTCCGACGCCTTCACCGCGACCTTATATTCGTGGAAATCATGGTCCTGAAGCAGCTTGATATGATCGAGCGCGCTTTCGACCAGCGCCTCCGGACAGGGCTCGCCATATTTTTCGAGCAGGTCCTTCTCCAGGCTGCCGGCATTGACGCCGATCCGCATCGAACAGCCATTGGCCTTGGCGGCGCGGACCACCTCGGCGACCCGTTCGGCCGAGCCGATATTGCCGGGATTGATGCGCAGGCACGCCGCGCCCGCGTCCGCCGCCTCCAGCGCGCGCTTATAATGGAAATGGATGTCCGCCACGATCGGCACCTTCGCGGCGCGGACGATCTGTTTGAGCGCGGCGGTCGACGCCTCGTCGGGGCAGGAGACGCGGATGATGTCGGCGCCCGCATCCTCGCAGCGGCGGATCTGGTCGACCGTCGCCTTCACATCGTCGGTGGGGGTGTTGGTCATCGTCTGGACGGTGACTGGCGCCCCGCCGCCGACCGCGACATTGCCGACCATGATCTGGCGCGATGGCCGGCGCTGGATATCGCGCCACGGGCGAATGGACATTGATGTAAGCTCTTTGAAAATGGTTGGTGCCCGTATAGGCGTAATCTTCCAGCGATAACAGCCGTCAACAGGCTGGTGCGGTCCCGCCCCGCGAACACATGCCAAGTCCATGCGTCCTGCGCATGACGCCACAATCAGAGAATGAAGCCGTGACCGACCATCGCGCCATCACATCCCATTGGACCGGCCCGACCGAGGGCTGGACGCTCGTCATCCATGGCGGCGCGGGCCAGTTGCGCCAGCTGCTGCTCGACAAGCCGTCCGAGGTCCATGCCACCGCCATATTGGCCGCCGCGCTCGATGCCGGCGGCACCATCCTTGCCAGCGGCGGCAGCGCCGTCGATGCGGTCGAGGCGGCCGTCCGGGTGCTGGAGGACGATCCCTATTTCAATGCCGGGCGCGGCGCGGTGTTCAGTGCCGACGGAATCAACGAGCTGGACGCCGCGATCATGGACGGCGCGAGTCGCGCCGCCGGCGCGGTCAGCGCCGTGACCAAGGCGAAAAATCCCGTAACCCTCGCCCGCGCGGTGATGGAGCAGAGCCCGCATGTCATGCTGACCGCGGCGGGCGCCGATCGCTTCGGCGCCGAACATGGCATCGAGCAGGCCGCCCCCGCCTGGTTCCACACCGATGAGCGCTGGCGGCAATATGAGGAGCTGCGCGCCGGCGGCACGTTCGACGCCGATCTGAAATATGGCACGGTCGGCGCGGTCGCGCGCGATGCGCACGGCCATCTCGCCGCCGCCACCTCGACCGGCGGGCTGACCGGCAAGCGCTGGAACCGGATCGGCGATTCGCCGGTGGTGGGCGCGGGCACCTGGGCCGAGGATGCGGGCGCCGCCACATCCTGCACCGGATCCGGCGAGCATTTCATCCGCATCGGCGCCGCGCACGAACTGTCGGCCCGGGTGCGGCTGGCGGGCGATCCGGTGGGCGATGCCGCCGGGGCGGTGATCGAGGCGATCGGCGCGCTGGGCGGCACCGGCGGGCTGATCAGCGTCGACGGCCAGGGCCGGGGCGGCTGGTGCTTCAACAGCCAGGGCATGTATCGTGGGCTGGCCCGCGCCGATCAGCCGCAGCTGATCGAACTTTACGGACGCGAATGATGGTGCGGCTGCTGATCCTGGTGGCGATGCTGGCCGGCCTCGCCAGCCCGGCGCGCGCCTGGTGGGAATATGGCCATGAAACGGTCGCGACGATCGCGATGACATCGGTGAAGCCGGAGACACGGCGCGCGATCCACCGTCTGCTCGCCCGCAGCGATCTGATGGAGACGCCGACCTGCCCGGCCCGGACGATCGAACAGGCATCGGTCTGGGCCGATTGCATCAAGACGCTGAAGGACCGCTACAGCTACGCCTTCAACTGGCATTACCAGAATATCGACGTGTGCCGGCCGTTCGACATCAAGGCGAACTGCCCCGACGGCAATTGTGTCGCCCGCCAGATCGAGCGCGACGTACGGATGCTGAAAAACCGCGAACTGCCGCTCCGCGTCCGGGTCGAGGCGCTGCTGTTCCTGGTCCATTTCATGGGCGATCTGCACCAGCCGCTCCACGCCGGCGATCGCCACGATCGCGGCGGCAACGACATGAAGGCCGATTATGGCCATGTACCGAACAGCAATCTGCACAGCATCTGGGACGGTCTGCTCGCCGAGCGCGCGATCTCGACCCCGGTGGACGGACCGAACGGCATATTGGCCGAGGTGCCGGTGGCCGAGCGGCCCGCCATGGAGCAGGGCAATGTCGAGGACTGGAGCCGGGAAAGCTGGCAGGTCGCGCAAGACGCCTATGCCGCGCTGCTCGGTGACGCCTGCGCGCCGATGCCGGCGACGCGTCCGGTGCTGGACAATGCGAAGGTGGAAGCGCTGATCCCGGTGCTGCGGCGCCAGGTGGCGCGGGGCGGGCTGCGGCTGGCGCGGCTGCTCGACGAGGCGCTGGGATAGAGCTTCCCGGACCCGCTCATCCCAAGGCGGGCGAGCGGGCGGGGAAGACTCGGGAGCGCCCTGTAGAGCGCCCCCGAAGCTTCGATCAGAAGCGGAAACCGAAGCCGGCAACGGCCTGGTTGCGCTCGATGCCGCCTTCATAGTTCGAATAGCGATATTCGAGCTTCAGAAAGGACTTGCCCGAGAGCAGATATTCGTAGCCCAGGCCGGCGCGGACGCCGTCGCCATTGGTGCCACCGAAGCCGTCCTGCTCGAAGCGGGCATTGGTGTAGCCGACCTTCGCATAGAGCAGGCCCGAACCGATGATGGTGCCGATACGGCCACCGACATACAGATCGCGATCGCTCTCGATATCCGGACCGGCGAGCTTGATCTTGGCGGTCGAATCGGTGACGTCCGCCTCGAGGCCGACGACCAGGCCGCCGAGCGCGACATCATAACCGGCGCCGATGCCGTACAGCACGCCATCGGGGTTCTTCAGGCCCGACACGTCGACATTGTCATAGCCGGCGAGCGCCTCGACGCGGAAACCGGTGAAGGCGGCGCTGTCCTGCGCCATGGCAGGCGCGGCAAGACCGGCCGCAAAAGCAGCCGCCAGAACATAGTTTTTCATGAAATCCCCTTGGTTTTCGTAACGTTATCTCTGCAGAGGGGTGGGCCTCTAGGGGAGGGGGAATCGGCGCGCAACCCGGATCGGCCGGCGAAACGACATCGCCGCCCACCTGTGACCGCGATGCCACATAATTTTTCTGAAACCATTGATTCTGGATCATTTTCTATCTTGATCGGGGAGTCTGGCGAAACGAGACGGTGCGGTTGCCATCGCGGCGGAGCGGCGACGCGGGACCAGACGCCGCCGTCAGGGGACGCATTGGGGTGGATTTATGCCGCCATCCCGGCGAAAGCTGCGATCTCCCTTTTCTCGCTGCGAAGACAAGGCAAAGAGATTCCGGCTTCCGCCGGAATGACGTGTTGGGGTTTGGATGCGCTATTATCTCGATACCGAGTTCAACGGCTTTGGCGGCGACCTGCTGAGCCTGGCGCTGGTCCCCGAGGATGGCGACCAGGATTATTATGTCGTGATCCCGTTCGAGGGGGCCTGGCACCCCTGGGTCGAGAAGCATGTCAGGCCCTATCTGGAGGCGGTGCCACCGATGCTGTTCAACCGGCTCGATCGGGTCGCCGCCGCCCACGACATCGCGGCCTATC
Source organism: uncultured Sphingomonas sp. (assembly GCA_964549965.1). Taxonomy (GTDB): domain Bacteria; phylum Pseudomonadota; class Alphaproteobacteria; order Sphingomonadales; family Sphingomonadaceae; genus Rhizorhabdus. The sequence goes on from CAZJXG010000022.1 coordinate 13,381, forward strand.
TGGCCAATGATCCCGATGCGGTGATCATCGCCGACTGGCCCGAGGATATCGCCCTGTTCTGCCGGCTGCTGCTGGTCGGCGAAACCGAGATCGTCGACATCCGCCACATGCGCTTCGAGTTCCACCGCACGCCCGGCTTCTCGACCGCGCGCAACAGCAAGGTGCCGCACAATGCGCTGCACGACGCGCGGGCGTTGCGGGACCATCTGGTAAGTTTGGACTGACCCCAACCCGAAACGAAAAAGGCCGCCGGCACCAGCCGGCGGCCTTATCGCGCAGCCTTACAGCCGGTGCTTAGTTCGGCACGACCGTCACGGCGCGGCGGTTCTGCGCCCAGCTGGCTTCGTCCGAGCCGGTCGCGACCGGGCGTTCCTTGCCATAGCTGATCACCGAGAGACGCGACGCGGGGACACCCGCCTGAACGAGGTAGTTCTTCGCCGCATTGGCCCGGCGCTCGCCGAGCGCGAGGTTATATTCGCGGGTGCCGCGCTCGTCGCAATGGCCTTCGATCGTCACCGAGACGTTCGGATATTTGGCCAGCCACTGCGCCTGCCGGGTCAGGGTCGCCTGATCCTCGGCATCGACATCATAGGCGTCGGTGCCGAAATAGACCGTGTCGCTGCCCGCCTGGGAGATGAAGTCCGCGCGCGAGCCGGGGACCGGGCCGGTCTGCGGCGGCGGCGGCGGCGCCTCTGGCGTGGGGGCGGGAGCAGCCGTGGGCGGCGGCGGGGGCAGTTCCTCAACCTTCTTCTTGCTGCAGGCAGCAACGCTCAAAGCCAGCGCCGACACCAGCGCGATTTTCATCGTCAGACGCGCCATCTAGATTCTCCTTCCAACTGGTTACGGTTCAATAACGTCTTTTATTCGCAGATGCTCCCGAAAAACCGGGCATGTCACGGCAACAACGGCCCCCAGGCGGGATCGGACCCGTCGAGCGGGGTCGGCACCGGCCGCTCGTTGACCCCGGTCAGGTCGACCGACCAGAGATCGGCCTTGCCCGAGCCCTGGCCGGTGCGGAAGAACATGATCACCCGGCCGTTGGGGGACCAGCTCGGCCCCTCGTCCTGCCAGCCATTGGTCAGGATCTTCTCGCCCGATCCGTCGATGTTCATGGTCCCGACCGCGAAGCCGCCGCCGATCTTCGTAAAGGCGATCAGATCGCCCCGCGGGCTCCACGCCGCGCTGCCATAGCGGCCCGAGCCGAAGCTGATCCGGTTCTGGCCCGAACCGTCGGCGTTCATCACATAGAGCTGCTGGGTGCCCGAACGGTCGCTTTCGAACACGATCTTCGATCCGTCGGGCGAATAGCTGGCGCCGGTATCGATGCCCGGCGAGGTGGTCAGCCGCTGCGGCGCGCCGCCGCCGATGCCGACGCGGTAGATATCGGTGTTGCCGCCGATCGCCATCGAGAAGACGATAGTGCGCCCATCGGGCGAGAAGCGCGGCGAGAAGGTCATGTTCGGCTGATCGACCACCAGACGCTGGCTGCCCGAGCCGATGTCGTAGACATAGACCCGCGCGCGATTGCCCGCATAGGACATATAGGTGATCGTCTGCTGGTTCGGCGCGAAGCGCGGGGTCAGCACGATCGTCTGGCCGTTGGTCAGGAAGCGGTGGTTGGCGCCATCCTGATCCATGATCGCCAGCCGCTTGATGCGGTTGGTCTTGGGGCCGGTCTCCGACACATAGACGACGCGGCTGTCGAAATAGGGACCCTCGCCGGTCAGACGGGTATAGACCTGATCGGCGCATTTGTGCGCAGCGCGGCGCCACTGCGCCGGCTGGACGACGAAGCCCTGCCGGGTCAGTTCGGCCTTGGCGAGCACATCGTAGAGGTAGCAGCCGACCGTCAGCGTGCCATCGCCATTGGCCTGGACGAAGCCCTGCACCAGCGCCTGCGCGCCGCTCTGCGTCCAGAAGGTATAATCGGGTGCCGTCACCTGCGGATGGGTGACGGTCTGCAGCGCGCTCTTCGGCAGGGGCCGGAACAGGCCGCTGTTCTTGAGATCATTGGTGACGACCTCGGCGACACGCTGGCCGAGCGCGGCGGTGTCGCCCGCCGGGGTGTTGGCGACCGACGGGGTCGGCATGCCGGGGATCGCGATCGGCATCGGCTGGGCGATGCCGCCGGTGATGTCGACCTCGAGCTGCGCCGCCGCCGGAGCGGCGGCGAACGCGAGGCAGAGGCAGGACAGGGCCAGATGAGTCAGGGCCGGGCGAAGGCGCATAGTCGTCTCCTTTACCCCGTTGCGGGCTTTAGACCCGAAAGCGGGGGCATGAGTCAAATCGGTCACGAGCTTATCTGCGTCGGCCGGAAGGTGAAGATCAGGTCTTCCCAACCGCCCTCGTACAGGTCGGCGGGCAATTTATAGGGCGCGCAGCGCTGCAGCGCGCGGGCCGCCGCCTCATTCATCTGCCGCACATAGGGCTGGTTGCCGCCGTTGACGCCGAGATTGCCGATCACCTCCGGCGCGACCTTGATCGATCCGTCGGCCTTCAGGCGCAGACGGACCCGGCTGATGATCGTCTCCACGCCGGCCCCGCCGGCCGGGATGGTGTAGCAGGGCTTCACCTGGCTCGCGATCAGCGACACGAGGCCATTCATCGCGATCGGGCTGATCGCGGACACACGGGGCGCCGAAGCGGTTCCGGTCGACTTCTGGACCGGGATGCCCTTCAGGAAATCGGTGCCGAGCGAGGTCGCCTTCGGCTTGGCCTTGGCCGGCGCAGGCGGCGCCGGCTTCGCGGGGGCGGCCTTGGTCGGCGGTGCGGGCGGTGTCGGCTTGGCCTTCGGCGCGGGTAAGGGCGACGGGGCAGGCTTCGGTGGAACAGGCGTGGGCTTAGGGGGTGCCGGGGTAGGCTCCGGCGGCGGCGCCTCGACGATTTCGGGCGCGACCTCGGGCGCCTCGGCGGCCTGCGGCGGCTCCTGCGACATTTCGGGCGCGGCCGATATCAGGCCGGCCTTGTCCACGAGCATCACGTCCATCGGCTCGCTGAGCTTGGGCATCTCGCGGACGCTCATCAGGTTGAGCGAGAGGATCACGAGCAGGGCGACATGCCCGGCGACCGAGAGCCCGAAGCCCGTGCCTTCCGCCTTGTTGATCACGGGATCGACGCCTCATCGCCGCCCGCGCTGCTTTCGCCCCCGCCACCTTCTCCCATCGTCACGAGCGCGACGCGGTTGAGCCCGGCATGGTTGAGCGCGCCCATCACCGCCATCACCCGGCCATAGTCGAGCGCGCGATCGGCGCGCAGGAAGATCTGCGGGCTGTCCTTGCCCTTGCCCGATCGGGCGGCGATCTCCGCGAACTGCGCGTCCATCGCGGCGATCTGCACCTCCTTGTCGTCGAGGAAGAGCTTGCCATCCCGGTCGATCGAGATCTGGACCGGCTTCTTGTCCTGATCGAGCGCGCCCGCCGAGCTTTCGGGCAGATCGACCGGCACGCCCGCGAGCAGCAGCGGCGCCGTCACCATGAAGATGATCAGCAGCACCAGCATCACGTCGACCAGCGGCGTGACATTGATGTCCGCCATCGGCGCGCGCCGGCCACCACGGCCGGAGACGGGACCCATCGCCATTTACGAGCGCTCCAGCTCGCGGCTGAGGGTCATGTGGATCGCATCGCCGAAGCGGTGCAGCTGGCCCTCGATCTTCGATATCCGGTGCAGCAGCCGATTATAGGCGATCACCGCCGGAATGGCGGCGAACAGGCCGAGCGCGGTCGCGAACAGCGCCTCGGCGATGCCGGGGGCGACGACGCCGAGCGAGGTATTCTGCGAGGCGGCGATATCGGTGAAGCTGCGCATGATGCCCCAGACGGTGCCGAACAGCCCGACGAAGGGGGCGACCGAGCCGACCGTGGCGAGGATGTTCAGCCGATCGGACAGCCGGTCTATCTCCGCCCCCGCCGCCGCGCCCATCGCATTGGCGAGCCGCGCGCGGGTGCCGTCGCGATCGACCGGCTTGCCGGCGCGCACCGAGCGGCGCCATTCGGCGACACCGGCCGAGAAGACCTTGGCGGCGGGAATATCCTGCCGGCCGGGGCCTTCGTAGAATTTGTCGATATCCTCCGACTTCCAGAAATCGGCTTCGAAGCCCTTGCTGGCCTTCAGCGCGCGGCTGAGCGACAGCGAGCCCGACAGGATGATCGTCCAGGTCCAGACGCTGGCGAGCAGCAGCCCGATCATGACCGCCTTCACGACGATATCCGCCTGGAGAAAGAGCGCGATCGGCGAAAGCGCCGAGGTGGATGCGGCAACCGCTACGTCCTGCATCATCAGTTTTCGTCCGTCCCTTTCAGTCTTCAGTCTTCAGGCGTTCAAATGTCTCGATCCACGCGCGCGGCTGGCGTTTCGGCCGGCCGTCCGGCCCGATCAGCGCGACTGAGACCTCGGCCTCTATCACTGTTTCGGACCCGCGCATGACCCTCTGATGAACGACGCACTGGGCGCCCTTCATATTCCCGACCCGGCTTTTGACCACCAACGCGTCATCGAGCCGCGCGGGAGCACGAAAGCGCAGCGCCATGGCATAGACGACATAATTGCCGTCGCCACGCTCCATCGCCCCGCGCTGATCGACCCCGGCCAGCCGCATCATGTCGCTGCGTGCCCGCTCCATGAAGCGCAGATAGCTCGCGTGATAAACCACCCCGCCGGCATCGGTATCCTCGAAATAGACGCGGATCGCGAAGAGATGCTCTCCCGCGGCGAAGCGTCCGGAATAGGGCGTTTCAGGCATATCGCCCATCTGTGTAGGCGATCGCGGGGCGAAATGAATCCCCTTTGACGGGTTTTTCTGCGTTTCACCCCGTACGAGCGTCGTTCCGGCGGTCTTTCTTCTCCCCTCCCTGCCAAGGGAGGGGGATTTATACCCCGTCGAACAGGCCATCCTGCCCGGCTTCGGGCGGCGGATTCAGGCCGAGATGCTTCCAGCCCCGGCCGTTCAGGCAGCGTCCCCGCGCCGTCCGCGCGATCAGGCCGAGCTGGATCAGATAGGGTTCGATGACATCCTCGATCGTGTCGCGCGGTTCGGACAGGCCGGCGGCCAGCGTCTCCACCCCGACCGGCCCGCCGCGATAGATATCGGCGATCATGTGCAGATAGCGCCGGTCCATCGCGTCGAGGCCGAGGCTGTCGACCTCCAGCCGGTTGAGCGCCTGATCGGCGAGCTTCGCATCGACGATCTCCGCCGCGAGGACATGGGCGAAGTCGCGCACCCGGCGCAGCAGCCGGCCGGCGATGCGCGGCGTCCCCCGCGCGCGGCGGGCGATCTCCATCGCGCCGTCGGGAGCGATCGGCAGGCCGAGCAGCCGGGCGGCGCGGCTGACCACCTTCTCCAGCTCCTCGACCGTATAGAATTGCAGCCGGATCGGGATGCCGAAGCGATCGCGCAACGGATTGGTGATCAGCCCCTGCCGGGTGGTCGCGCCGACCAGGGTGAAGCGCGGCAGATCGATCCGGACGCTGCGCGCCGACGGCCCCTCCCCGATCATCAGATCGAGCGCGCGATCCTCCATCGCCGGATACAGCACCTCCTCGACCTGCGGCTGGAGGCGGTGGATCTCGTCGATGAACAGGACGTCGCCGTCCTCCAAATTGGTGAGCAGCGCGGCGAGATCGCCCGACTTGGCGATGACCGGGCCGGAGGTGGCACGGAAGCCGGCGCCCATTTCCCTGGCGATGATCTGCGCCAGCGTCGTCTTGCCGAGCCCCGGCGGCCCGAAGAACAGGACATGGTCGAGCGCATCGCCGCGCTGGCGTGCCGCTTCGATGAACACGCGCAGATTGTCGCGCGCCGCCTGCTGCCCGACAAACTCGTCGAGCGACTTGGGCCGCAGCGCGGCATCGATATCCTCGGGCTTGCGGGTGCCGGAGATCAGGCGATCGGCATCGTCGCTCATTTCGCGGCTTTCCGGAGCGCCAGCCGCACCACCGCATCGAGCGTCGCGCCGTCACCCAGCTCCTCGACCGCGGCACCCACCGCCGCGCTTGCCTCGGCGGGGCGGAAGCCGAGATTGGCGAGCGCCGACAGCGCATCCGCAGCCGTCCCGCCCTTCGCGACCGTCGCGGGCGCGAGGCCGGTGCCGACCGGGAGGCTGCCCATCTTGTCCTTCAGCTCGTTGACGATGCGCATGGCGAGCTTGGGGCCGACGCCGTTGGCGCGCGCGACCATCGCCTTGTCGCCGCTGGCGATCGCCTTCGCCAATTCGCCCGCGTCGAGCACCGACAGGATGGCGAGCGCCACCCGGCCGCCGACGCCCTGCACGCTGGTGAGCAGGCGGAAGGCATCGCGCTCGGCCGCCGAGCCGAAGCCGTAGAGGGTGATCGCATCCTCACGCACCTGCATCTCGGTGAACAGCAGCACATCGCCGCCGACCTCGCCGATCGCGGTCAGGGTTCGCGCCGAGCACCAGACCAGATAGCCGACCCCGCCGACATCGAGCACCGCATGGTCGGCGGCGCTTTCGGCCAGCACGCCCCGGAGCCGCGCGATCATGCGACGATCCTCCGCATCGCCCGCGCGCTGGCGAGATGATGGGCATGGGTGATCGCGACGGCGAGCGCATCGGCCGCGTCGGGGCCGGCCAGCGTCGCGCCCGGCAGCAGCACCTTCACCATCGCCTGCACCTGGCGCTTCTCGGCACCACCGGTGCCGACCGTCGCCTTCTTGACGACGGAAGGATGATATTCGCCCACCGATATCTCCGCATTGGCCGCCGCCAGCAACACCACGCCCCGCGCCTGGCCGAGCTTCAGGGTCGACTGGGCATTGCTGTTGCCCAGCACCTCCTCGACCGCCGCGGCCTCCGGCTGATAGCTGCGGATGATCTCCGCCAGCGCGGCATGGAGAAGATAGAGCCGGCGCGACAATTCCATCGAGGGCTCGGTCCTGATCTGGCCATTGGCGACATGGCTGAGCCGGTTGCCGTCCGCGGAAATGACGCCCCAGCCGGTGGTGCCGAGGCCGGGATCGAAGCCCATCAGGATCATCGGTATGAAGCGCCCATGTTCATCACATGTTCTCTTTCGCCGATGCGATCCGCTTTGTGAAGCGAAAAGCGACCGCGCGGCGGCGATGCCCTTCCCCCGCGCCATCCGGAATAATTGCGGGGAAGATAGGATCTTCATGAGGGGTGCAGCGATGCCGCGCGTAGACAGGGCCATGGATGACATATCGCTGAATCGCCGAACCCTGCTGCGATCGGGCCTGGCCGTCGGCGGCGCCGCACTGGTGCCGTGGCTTCCCGCCTGGGCACAGCCGGTATCCGCCGGCATCGCGCCGACCCTCCCCACCCTGTCCGGCGAAGATATCCGGCTGACGATCGCGCACCAGATGCTGCGCGTCGACGGCCGCACGTCGCATGCGATCGGGATCAACGGCACGGTGCCCGGTCCGCTGATCCGGCTGCGCGAAGGCCAGCGTGCGCGCCTGACGGTCGTCAACCATCTCGACGAGGACAGCTCGATCCACTGGCATGGCCTGCTGCTGCCGTTCCACATGGATGGCGTGCCCGGCGTCAGCTTTCCGGGCATCCCCGCCCATGACAGCTTCACCTATGACTTCCCGGTCCGCCAGGCGGGCACCTACTGGTATCACAGCCATTCCGGCCTGCAGGAGCAGATGGGCCATTATGGCCCGCTGGTGATCGACCCGGCCGGCCCCGAACATGCCCCGTGCGACCGCGAGCATGTGATCGTCCTGTCCGACTACAGCCCGCTCCACCCGCACCAGATCTTCCGCAAGCTCAAGATGCAGGGCGGCTATTTCAACTATCAGAAGCAGACGCTGGCAGGGCAGCTTAGCGGCCGGGACCAGTCGGGCAAGGACCGGCTGGAATGGGGCCGCATGCGGATGGACCCGACCGATATCTCCGACGTGACCGGGTCGATCTACAGCTTCCTCGTCAACGGCCACGGCCCCGCCGACAACTGGACCGCGCTGTTCCAGCCGGGCGAACGGGTCAAGCTGCGCTTCATCAATGCCTCGGCGATGACGATCTTCAACGTGCGCATCCCGGGTCTGCCGCTGACGATCGTCGAAGCCGACGGGCAGCCGGTGGCGCCGGTGACGGTCGACGAGTTCCAGATTTCGGTGGCCGAGACCTACGACCTGATCGTCACCCCGCGCGAGGACCGCGCCTTCACCATCGCCTGCGAGGCGATCGACCGTTCCGGCATGGCCCGCGCCACCCTGGCCCCCCGCGCCGGCATGACGGCGGAGGTGCCGCCGCTGCGCGCCCGCCCGCTGGCCGACATGGTCGACATGGGCATGGGATCGATGGACCATGACATGGACATGCCGGGCATGGACATGGGGATGCGCGCCCAGAGCAACGCGCCCTCGGTGCCGCTCAATCCGGGGGTGCAGACGATCTCGCCGATGCCGATCGACCGGACCGGCGAACCGCCCCAGGGGCTGAAGGACGCCGGCCACCGCGTCCTCGTCTACCGCGACCTGAAGGCGCCGGCGGACCGGGCCTTGCCTGCCCCGCAGCGTATGATGGAAATCCATCTGACCGGTAATATGGAACGTTATATGTGGGCTTTCGACGGGGTGAAGCTGAGCGAGGTCAAGACCCCCATCCCGTTCCGCCAGGACGAACGGGTGCGGATCACCCTGGTCAACGACACGATGATGAACCACCCGATCCACCTGCACGGTCATTTCTTCGACCTCGTTACCGGCCATGGCGACCGCGCCCCATCCAAGCATACGGTGAATGTCGCGCCGGGGGGCAAGGTCAGCTTCGACCTGACCGCCGATGCGCCCGGCGACTGGGCCTTCCACTGTCACATGCTCTATCACATGCACGCCGGCATGATGCAGCTCGTCACGGTGCGGCCGGCATGAGCAGGACCATCCTCCTCGCGCTCGGCGCGATGCTGGCCGCCACGCCCGCCACGGCGCAGATGGACCATAGCGCGCATGGCGCGCACGGCGGCCACGAACCCGCGGCTGCCCCGGCTCAGATGGACCATAGCGCGCATGGCGACCATGGCAGCCATGCACCGCCGCCCGCGCCAGCCGCACCCGCCGATCCGCATGCCGGGCACGACATGTCCAGCGCGCCCGAGACCGGGCCGGCTCCCATCGGCGAAGCGCCGCCAGCGGCGACCGACTGGGCTGCCGATGCCCTGTTTCCCGCCGGGCGCATGAAGGCCGTGCGCGAACAGATGCTCGCCGAACATGGCGGTGCCAGCTTCTCGCAGATCATGTTCAACATCGCGGAAGTCGCCCCGCAGGGCGGCGTCGACCGCTATCGCTGGGACGGCGAGGGCTGGTTCGGCGGCGACATCGACCGGCTCGTGGTGAAGAGCGAGGGCGAAGGCGGTTTCGGCCGGAAACTGGAAACGGCCGAGGCGCAGATCCTCTATTCGCATGCGATCGACGCCTATTGGAACCTGCAGGCCGGTGCGCGGCAGGATTTCGGCGAGGGTCCGTCGCGCAGCTATGCGACGATCGGTGTGGAGGGCCTGGCCCCCTATTGGTTCGAGGTCGAGGGGGCGCTGTTCCTGTCGGACAAGGGCAGGCTGTTCGGCCGGATCGAGGCCTATTATGATCAGCGGCTGACGCAAAGGCTGGTCCTGCAGCCGCGCATCGAAGCCAATCTGTCGGCGCAGCACGCGCCGGCCGACAGGCTGGGTGCGGGGCTCACCGATGTCGAGCTGGGGCTGCGCCTGCGCTATGAGATCACGCGCGAGTTCGCACCCTATGTCGGGGTTTCGCACGAACGGCGCGTCGGCCGCAGCGCACGGCTCGCGCGGGCCGCGGGCGACGCGCCAAGGTCGACCGCCTTCATCGCCGGCGTCCGTTTCTGGCTGTGACCGCGTCACCGGTCGCCGCGCGCGGCAGTATCGACAAGAGCGCGGGCTTCGCCGGCCAGCCGATCGCGGGCGATGAGATGCTTGCGCCGATCATCACCGCTGCCTAGGCTGGAGGCGTGACCACCACCCTCCCCCTGGCTGCCCTGGGCCTGTTCGCCAAGCGCGTGTCGATCATGCTCGGCGTCATGCTGGCCCTGCTTGCGGCGGCCACGTCGGCGACCCGCATGATCGACGATCTGGAGCATGGCGCCGTGCGGGAACGTGTCCACGCTCATTCGGCGGTCAGCCTGGCGCTGATGGATATCGACCATCCCGCCGCGACCCAGACCAATGACGGCACGCCCGATGATCGGGCGACTCCGCACCATCACCACGGCGATTCCGGATCGACCATGGTGGCAAGCACGCTCGGCTGGGACGCCGCCCGCGCGTCATCCCGGATCGCCGCCATATTCCGTCCGGTTCGGCTGCTGACCGACGATCTGTCGAGCGGCCTTTCCCGCCCGCCCAGAAGCATCACCCGACTCGTCTGACCGCCTGCACCTCCGGGTGCGGTTTCCGACCTGTTTTGGTGAGCTCCTGTCATGCCGATTCCCTATCGTGCCGCGCGTTCGCCGCGCAGCACCGCCATCGCCATTTTCGGCGGATTCCTGCTGCTGTGCCTGACCGCATCGGCACCCGCCGAACCCCTCAGGCTGAATGATGTCCTCCTCCGCGCCGCGGGCGCGGACATGACGGCCCCGGTGCGGACCGCCGCGGTCGGCGCGGCGGAGGCCGCCCTGCGCCAGGCCCGCATCGGACCCCAGCCGACCATTGGCGTCGATCTTGAGGATTTTGCCGGGTCCGGCCCCTATTCGCCCGCCAGGCGGGCGCAGAGCACCTTTTACTATGAACAAAGATGGGAGCGGGGCGGAAAGCGCGATGCCCGCACCGCCGTGGCGCGGTCCGAGGTCGGGCTGACGCGGCAACGCGCGATGCTGCGGGCGCTCGACATGCTGTCCGAGGTGCAGGTCGCCTGGGTGGAGGCCCAGACGGCCGAGGCGATGGCCCGGATCGCCGACGAGCGGCTCCAGCTTGCCCGGCGGCTGGAGGCGGAGACCGGGCGCCGGGTCAGCCGCGCGCTCGATCCGCTGTTCAGCGCCGAGCGCGCCCGTGCGGCAACGGCGCTGGCCCGGGTGGACCATGAGCGCGCGGCCGCCGCATCGCGCGCGGCGCATGCGGCGCTGGCAGCCTATCTGCAGATTGCGGAGGTGGATCTCGACGCGGCGGACTTCATCGCGCCGTCGCTCGTCGCTCCGGTCGATCGCGCGCCCGATCTGGCCCTGCTCGAGGCGGAGAAGGAGGCCGCCGGGCAGAGGGTGGATCTGGAAAGGACCCAGGCCAGAACCGACCCGACGGTGCGCGCGGGGGTGCGGCACTTCGGCCAGGGCAATGACGTCGCGGTGATCGTCGGCGGATCGATCCCCCTGGGAGGCCAGCGTGCCAGCCGGGACAATATCGAGCGTGCCGAAGCCGAACGCCGCGCAGCCGAAGCCGAAATCGCGGTGGCGATCGCCAGGCGGCAGCGGGAGATCAACCGGCTGACCGCCGACCGCGCCGCCATATTGCGACAGATTGCGGGCGCCGACGCGGATGTCACGCCCCGCGCCGAACGGGCCGTCAGGCTGGTTCGCGACGGCTTCAACAGGGGCGGAACCGCCTTCACCTTCCTGGAGGTCGCCGAGGCGCAGCGGGCCGTGATCGACGCGCGGCTGCGCCGCATCGACCTGCTCCGATCCTATCACCTCGACGGCGCCCGGCTCGACCGGCTGACCGGCCGTCACCTCCCCCTGATCCCATCCGAGGAGACCCGCTGATGCGTGGCCTGATGAGCGCCGGACTGCTGGCAATGGCTTTCACCCTGTCGGGCTGCGGCTCGAAACCCGAATCCCACGAACCGCACGAAGCGCCGGAACATGGCGCGGCCGCCGAGGATTATGAACGCGGCCCCCATCGCGGACGCATGTTGCGCGATGGGAATTTCGCGATCGAAGTCACCATTTTCGAGGATGGTGTCGAACCCGAGTTCCGCCTCTACGCCTATCGCGACGACAAGCCGATCGCCCCTGCGGACGTCCGGCTTGCGGTGGAGCTGAAGCGGCTCGGCGGCGAGGTCGACCGCTTCGCCTTCCGGCCCGAGGGCGATGTCCTGCGGGGCAATGGCGTCGTCCGCGAACCGCATTCGTTCGACGTGACCGTCACGGCATCGGAAGCGGGGCGCCGCCATCGCTGGACCTATGCATCCTATGAAGGCCGCACGACCATCGCCGCAGCGGCGGCGGCAGCGGGCGGCGTCCGTTCCGAACGGGCGGGGCCGGTCACGATCGACGAGCGGATCGACATGTCGGGGCGCATCGAGATCACGCCCGAAGGCAAGGCCGAGGTCCGCGCCTGGTATCCCGGCCGGGTGCTGGCGATGCGGGCCCAGCTGGGCGATCGCGTCGCGAAAGGGCAGGCGCTGGCCCGGGTCGAATCCAGCCACAGCCTCCAATCCTATACGATCCCCGCACCGATCAGCGGGGTCATCGTCGAGAAGAACGCCAATGTCGGCGCCATGACCGGGGACAGGCCGCTGTTCGTGGTTGCCGATCCGGCCATGCTGCACGCCGAATTCTTCGTCTATCCCCGCGATGCGGAGCGCATCCGGGTGGGGCAGGCCGTCGCGCTGCGCAGCCTGTCCGGTGCGGCCAGGCTGCAGGCCAGCGTGGAGGCTATCCTGCCGACGGCGGATCTGGCGAGCCAGACGCTGCTCGCCCATGTCCACCTGCCGGCCTCGGCCGCCGAGCAGTTCCGCCCCGGCATGGGCGTGGAGGGCTCCTTCGTGGTCGCGGTCCAGCCCGTGCCGCTCGCCGTCCGCACCCGCGCGATCCAGCGGTTCCGCGATTTCGAAGTGGTCTATGCCAAGGTGGGCGACAGCTATGAGGTCCGCATGCTCGATATCGGGCGGCGGACCCCCGAATGGACGGAGATATTGGGCGGCCTCAAGCCGGGTACCGACTATGTCACCGACGGCGCCTTCCTGATCCGCGCGGACATCGAAAAGTCGGGAGCCAGCCATGACCATTGAGGTTCACCCCGACCAGGCGGCGCCGGCGCTGGAGCGGATCATCGCCAGCGCGATCCGCTATCGCTGGGCCGTCCTGGCCATCGTCGCGCTGCTCTGCGCGATCGGCATATGGAGCTTCCGCCAGCTGCCGATCGACGCCACGCCGGACATCACCAATGTCCAGGTGCAGATCAACAGCGAGGCGACCGGTTTCTCCCCGCTCGAGGCGGAACAGCGTGTCACCTTTCCGGTCGAGACGGCGATCGCCGGCCTGCCCGGCCTGCACTATACCCGCTCGATCTCCCGCTACGGGCTGAGCCAGGTCACGGCGGTGTTCGCCGACGGGACCGATATCTATTTCGCCCGGCAACTGATCAACGAGCGGCTGCAGACGGCACGGAACGCGCTGCCCGCGGGGGTCGCCCCCGAAATGGGGCCGATCGCCACGGGCCTGGGCGAAATCTTCATGTACACGCTCGAAGCCGCGCCCGATGCCCGCAAGCCCGACGGCAGCCGCTATACGCCGGAGGACCTGCGCACCCTGCAGGATTGGGTGATCCGGCCGCAGCTGCGCAACACGCCCGGCGTCACCGAGGTGAACAGCATCGGCGGGTTCGAACGGCAATATCATGTCACCCCGCTGCCGGAGCGGCTGGCGGCCTATGGGCTCACGCTCGGCGACGTCGTCGAGGCGCTCAACCGCAACAACGAGAATGTCGGCGCCGGCTATGTCGAGCGCTATGGCGAGCAATATCTGGTCCGGGTGCCGGGGCAGGCGAGCGGCGTCGACGATCTCAAGGCGATCATCGTCGCCACGCGCGGCGGCGTGCCGATCCGCATCGCCGATGTCGCCGACGTCGGGCTGGGCGAGGAACTGCGGACCGGTGCCGCGACCGAGAATGGCGAGGAGGTCGTGCTCGGCACGGTCGTCATGCTCGCCGGCGAGAACAGCCGGGTCGTCGCCCGCGCCGCCGCCGCCCGGCTGGAGGAGGCCGCGAAGGCGCTTCCCGGCGGCGTCCGCGCGGTCGCGATGTACGACCGGACCGATCTGGTCGAACGGGCGATCTGGACGGTCGAGAAGAATCTGCTCGAAGGCGCCCTGCTGGTCATCGTCGTCCTGTTCCTGCTGCTCGGCAACATCCGCGCCGCGCTGATCACGGCGGCGGTGATTCCGATCACGATGCTGATGACGATCAGCGGCATGGTCCGCCTGGGCGTGTCGGGCAATCTGATGAGCCTCGGCGCGCTCGATTTCGGGCTGATCGTCGACGGCGCCGTGATCATCGTCGAGAATTGCCTGCGCCGCTTCGGCGAGGCGCAGCACCGGCTGGGCCGGCTGCTGTCCCGCGACGAGCGCTTCGCGCTCGCCGCAACCGCGACATCGGAGGTCATCCGGCCGTCGCTGTTCGGCGTGCTGATCATCGCCCTGGTCTATGTGCCGATCTTCGCGCTGACCGGCGTCGAAGGAAAGATGTTCCACCCGATGGCGATCACCGTCGTCATGGCGCTGGGCGCGGCGCTTGTCCTGTCGCTCAGCTTCGTGCCGGCGGCGGTCGCGCTGTTCGTCTCCGGCAGGGTCGAGGAGAAGGAGAGCCGGCTGATGCTCGCGGCGCGGCGCCTGTACGCGCCGGCGCTGGACCGCGTGCTCCGGTCCGGCACCATCGCGATCGGCACCGGCCTGGCGCTGGTGGCGCTCGCCGGCATCGCGGCGACCCGGATGGGATCGGAGTTCGTCCCCAATCTCGACGAGGGCGATATCGCGCTCCATGCCCTGCGCATCCCCGGCACCAGCCTTTCGCAGGCGGTGCGGATGCAGTCCGTGCTCGAGGCCCGCCTCAAGCAATTCCCCGAGGTCGAACGGATCGTCGCCAAGATCGGCACCGCCGAGGTGGCGACCGATCCGATGCCGCCCTCGGTCGCGGATACCTATGTGATGCTGAAGGACCGCGATGACTGGCCGGATCCGCGCAAGCCCAAGGCCGAACTGGTCCGGGAGATGCAGGCCGCCGCCGCGACGATCCCCGGCAATAATTACGAGTTCACCCAGCCGATCCAGATGCGGTTCAACGAACTGCTGTCGGGCGTGCGCGCCGATGTCGCGGTGAAGATCTTCGGTGACGATCTCGATCAGCTGCTGGCGGCGGGATCGCAGGTCAAGGCGCTTGTCGAGGGCATTCCCGGCGCGGCGGATGTCGGCGTCGAGCAGATCACCGGGCTGCCCGTGCTGCAGATCACGCCCGACCGGGCTGCGCTGGCACGGCTTGGCCTGAATGTCGGGGATGTTCAGGATGTGGTGGGAATCTCGATCGGCGGGCGCCAGGCCGGCCAGATCTTCGAGGGCGACCGGCGATTTCCGGTCGTCGTCCGCCTGCCCGAGGAGATACGCTCGCGGGTCGACGACATCGGCCGGCTGCGCATTCCGCTGCCGGCGACCGGCGGCGAGGGGCCGCGCGGCTTCGTCCCGCTGCAGGATGTCGCCCGGATCGAGGTCGTCGTCGGCCCCAATCAGATCAGCCGCGAGGACGGCAAGCGGCGCGTGGTCGTGACCGCCAATGTCCGCAACCGCGACCTCGGCTCCTTCGTGGGCGAACTGCGCGAGACGGTGGATGGAAAAGTCGAACTGCCGGCCGGCTATTGGGTGAGCTATGGTGGAACCTTCGAGCAGCTGATCTCTGCCGCCGCGCGGCTGCAGCTGGTGGTGCCGGCCGCCCTGCTGCTGATCTTCGGCCTGCTCTTCTGGCTGTTCCGGTCGTGGCGCGATGCCGCGATCGTCTTTTCCGGCGTGCCGCTGGCGCTGACCGGGGGTGTCGCCGCGCTGATGATGCGCGGCATGCCCCTGTCGATCTCGGCCGGGATCGGCTTCATCGCCCTGTCGGGCGTGGCCGTCCTCAACGGCGTCGTGATGCTGAGCTTCATCCGGCAATTGCGCGAGGACGGCCTTCCGCTGGACGATGCCATTCGCGAAGGCGCGCTTACCCGGCTCCGGCCGGTCCTCATGACCGCGCTGGTCGCCAGTCTCGGTTTTGTGCCGATGGCCTTCAACGTCGGTGCCGGCGCCGAGGTCCAGCGCCCTCTCGCCACCGTCGTGATCGGCGGCATATTGTCGTCGACGGTCTTGACCCTGCTGGTGCTGCCCGCTCTCTATCGGCTGATCCACGGCCGGGCGGCGGGAAAGCCAGTGTCGGCGGAGGTCTAGGAACGACACGGCTATGCTCTATCTGGTCATCAAGGCGGGTTTGTCCGGCATCATCGTCATGCTGGTGTCCGAGGTGGCCCGAAAATTCCCCGGGTTCGGCGCGCTGATCGCGTCCTTGCCGCTCATCTCCGTGCTGGGGATGATATGGCTGTGGCGCGACACCGCCGATCCGGACCGGCTCGCCGTCCACGCCTTCGCCACCTTCTGGTATGTGCTGCCCAGCCTGCCGATGTTCCTGCTGCTGCCGCTCCTTCTAAAACGGGGCATCGGCTTCTGGCCGTCGCTGATCGGCCTGTGCCTGCTGACGTCGCTGCTCTACCTGGTCATGACCGGGCTGCTCAGTCGCGCGGGCATCCGTCTCTAGAGACTGACCGCAATCCGGCTAGAGGTCGCTCCGGACCGGTGATGTGCAACGTGCGGCTCTCGACCTCGCTCCGGCCGATACGGAGGGATAGAAGCGCAAAGCGGCGGCCCCGCGTCTGCGGGGCCGCCGCTTGTCCGGATATGCTCCGGGACATCGGGCGCCGCCAGCGTGGCGACACCCTTTGCCGGTCAGCCGCGCTTCGCGGCCTCGGCCTTGCAGGCTTCGGCGGTGCGCGCCGGCAGGGTTGCGGCCGGGCGGCTGCCCGATGGATTGGACTTGGCAACGGCACAGGGCTGGGGCGCCAGCGGGCGGAACGCCTTGGCGTGGATCTTGCCGGCGGGCACCGCCACCTCCTGATGCGTTTCGGCAAGGCCGGCGGCCGAAAGCGGGGCGGCGGCAAGCGCGGCGAGCGACAGGACGGGGAACAGCAGGCGCATATAGATCTCCTCCGATGGTGATCATTGCCAGCTATGGAGAGCGCGTTGCTCCGGGATCGCACATCTGTAAGAAATCATGTCTGGCCGGCCACGGCGGCGCCAATCTGACGCAGCGATTGCCTAACCATTTCAAAATATTGCTGCACTCCGCCCGACAAGTTTTTGCGCAGCGCAGCGGTTGACGCGCGGCTTGGCCGTACATAGGTGCGAAAATGGACCCTCAAGCTCAAGGCCCTTGTGTGACCTCGAACACCATTCTGCTGGTCGAAGACGATCCGTCATTACGGGTCCTCACCGCCCGCGCGCTTCAGGAGAATGGATATATCGTCCGCCCGGCCGCGACCGGCGCCGAAATGTGGATCGCCTTCAACGCCGAGTCCGTCGATCTGATTATCCTCGATATCATGCTGCCGGGCACCAGCGGCATCGAACTGTGCCGCCAGATCCGGCAGAAGAGCGACGTGCCGATCATCTTCATCAGCGCCAAGGGCAGCGAGACCGATCGGGTGATCGGGCTGG
>CAZJXG010000023.1:0-30698 GCA_964549965.1 uncultured Sphingomonas sp.
GTGGGCTCTGCATCGGCGCCGGGGGGGGCCATGTCCTCGGTGATCACCTTGCGGATATGCCCCAGCAGGGGCGCTTCGCCGGCGCGCGGCGGCAATCCCTCGAACAAGGTGCGGAGTTGCGCGATCAGTGCGGTCCGATCCTTGTGCGCGCGCTGCGCGAGCAGCCGAAACAGCTCGTCGCCCTCCTGCGGCGCCTTCTCCCCGGCGTGAAGCGCCTTGAGGAAATGCAATATGGAGAGGTCGTTGCGGCCGAGCTGCTTGTAGATATGCGCCATGAAGACATGGGCTTCGGCGAGCTCGGGCTTCAGCCGGACCGCTTCGGAATAGGCCTCGATCGCCTGGGCGAACGCAGCCTGTTCTTTCTGAGCATGGCCGAGCTGGATCCAGATGGACACCAGTTCGGGCCGCTCCTCGACCGCGGCGCGATAGGCCGCCGCCGCTGCCGCCCAGTCCTGGCGTGCGCGGGCGGCATCGCCGCGCGCGACATGTTCGGTCGCTGCCGGGGAGCCATAGGCTGGCACGATCAGCCGTCGGGCACGCTTCAGAAAGCGTAAGCGTATGGCCATGTCAGCCCACCTGCGATGAGATGATTGTCATCAATTGACAATTATCTTGAAATATCAATGTCATAAATTGAATGATCGCGTTCCCCAACTGGTATTGCGTGGTAAAGGAGGTCTTACCGCGCTGCAATATCCGGCTATGGAATAATTCCATGCGCCTATTGTTCCGCTATTGGGTCTGGACATAGCGTTTGGGGGCTGCATAGCGCTGACGGATCAGATCGGGAGCCCTTCTTGCCGGTAAAACTCATCCATACGCGCCGCTTCGGCGACGACCGCGGCTGGTTCGCCGAAACCTATCACCAGCCGCGCTGGGCGGAGCAGGGGGTGGCGGACGCTTTCGTTCAGGATAATCATAGCTTTTCGCGGCAGGCCGGCACGATCCGGGGCATTCATTTCCAGGCGCCGCCGCATGCCCAGGCCAAGCTGGTGCGCTGCTCGCGCGGCCGGATCCTGGATTATGCGGTCGATCTGCGGGCCGGCTCGCCCAGCTATGGACGCCATGTCGTGGCGGAGCTGTCCGCCGACAATGGCGATCAGCTCTATATCCCGGTCGGCTTCGGCCATGCCTTCGTCACGCTCGAGCCCGATACCGAGGTCCAGTACAAGGTGTCGGATGTCTATGCGCCGGAGACGGACGGCGGGATCCGCTGGGACTGCCCCACCATAGCTATCGACTGGCCGCTGCCGCCAACCGGGGCCGTGCTGTCGGCAAAGGACGAGGCATTGCCGTGGCTCGCCGGCTGGACTAGCCCCTTTGCCTATGACGGGCGGCCATTGCTGCCGCTGGATGTGGAGTAGAGATGCGGATCCTGGTCACCGGCGGGGCCGGCTTCATCGGCTCTGCGCTGGTCCGGTACCTGATCGGGGAAACCGCGCATGAGGTGCTCAACCTCGACAAGCTGACCTATGCCGGGGTGCTCAGCTCGCTCGATCCGGTCGGCAACAGCCCGCGCCACCGGTTCGTGCGGGGCGACATCTGCGATGCGGGGCTGGTCGGACGGCTGCTCGCCGAATATCAGCCGGACGTGATCGCGCACCTTGCCGCGGAGAGCCATGTCGACCGCTCGATCGACGGCCCGGACGCCTTCATCCAGACCAATATCGTCGGTACCTACACGATGCTGGCGGAGGCGTTGCGCTACTGGCAGTCGCTGGAGGGGGACCGCAAGGCGGCTTTCCGCTTCCACCATATCTCGACCGACGAGGTGTTCGGCTCGCTCGGGGACGAAGGGCTGTTCACGGAAGCGACGCCCTATGATCCGCGATCGCCTTATTCCGCGTCGAAGGCCGGGTCGGACCATCTCGTCCGTGCCTGGGGCCATACCTATGGCCTGCCGGTGCTCGTCACTAATTGCTCGAACAATTACGGCCCTTATCATTTCCCCGAAAAGCTCATCCCGCTGATCATCATCCGCGCGCTCGGGGGGGAGAAGCTGCCGGTCTATGGCGACGGATCGAACGTCCGCGACTGGTTGTTTGTCGAGGATCATGCCCGCGCGCTGCGCGCCGTGTTCGAGCGCGGGGTGCCCGGCGAGACCTATAATGTCGGCGGCAATGCCGAACGGAAGAATATCGAAGTCGTGCAGGTTATCTGCGCGACGCTCGACCGGCTTAGCCCGCGCGCCGACGGGCGGCCCTATGCCGATCAGATCAGCTTCGTCACCGACCGTCCCGGGCATGACCAGCGCTATGCGATCGACGCGGCGAAGATAAAGGCCGAGCTGGGCTGGGCGCCGCAAATCGGTTTCGAGGAGGGGGTCGAACGCACGGTGCGCTGGTACCTCGACAATCGCGCGTGGTGGGGGGACATCCTCGCCGGGCGATACGACACCGGCCGGCTGGGACTCGCCAAGGCGTGACGCGTAACATCCTCGTCACCGGCGGGCAGGGGCAGATCGGCCTCGAACTGGCCCGGCAGGCCTGGCCAGAGGGTGTATCGGTAGCATGCCCGCCGCGTGCCGAGCTCGACATCGCCTCGCAGGCCAGCCTCGCCACCTATCTGCGCGGGCGGAGATTCGATGCGATCATCAACTGCGCGGCCTATACGGCGGTAGACAAGGCCGAGGAGGATCGCGAGCTCGCTTTCCGCGTCAATGGCGAGGCGCCCGGCTGGCTTGCCGACACAGGTATCCCGCTGGTCCATGTGTCGACCGACTATGTCTTCGACGGCAGCAAGGCCGGCTATTATGGCGAGGATGATCCGGTCGCTCCGCTCGGCGCCTATGGCGCATCCAAGCTGGAGGGCGAGCGTGCCGTCGGCGCAGGCCAGTCGCGCTCGGTGGTGCTGCGCACCGCCTGGGTGGTTTCGGCGCATCGACAGAATTTCCTCAGGACCATGTTACGGGCCGGGGCGGGCAGTCCGAAGCTTCGCGTCGTCGACGATCAGCGCGGCTGCCCGACCTCGGCCGCTGATATCGCAGCCACGTTGCGCGTCATCGGCCTTCGGTTGATCGAGGATCGGGACGCACCGCTCGGTCTCTATCATTTCGTGAACGCGGGTGAGGCGACCTGGTGCGGGCTGGCGCGCGAGATATTTGCGCTGAGCAGCGCTGCCGGCGGCCCCGCACCCGAGGTGGAGGCGATCACGACCGCCGATTATCCTACGCCTGCGAAGCGCCCCGCCAATTCACGGCTCTCGACGGACAAGATCTCGTCGGACTATGGGATATACCCGCGGGACTGGCGGGCGGCCATTCGCGACATTATCGACGAACTGGTGGGGCCGGTGCCCCAAACGGGGGCATGAACGAGTGAAGGGCATCATCCTGGCCGGCGGCGCGGGCACGCGACTCCATCCGATGACGATGGTGACTTCGAAGCAGCTGCTCCCGATCTACGACAAGCCGATGATCTATTATCCGCTGTCGACCCTGATGCTCGCTGGCATCAGGGAGGTGCTGCTGATCTCGACGCCGCGGGACACGCCGGCCTTCCAGGCGCTGCTGGGCGATGGCCGCCAGTGGGGGATGGACATAAGCTATGCGGTCCAGCCGAGCCCCGACGGGCTCGCCCAAGCCTATGTCATTGGCGCCGATTTCGTCGGTGGGGAGCGCTCCGCGCTGATCCTGGGCGACAATATCTATTATGGCCATGGCGCCACCGACCTGTTCAGGGCGGCGGTCGGGCGGGAGTCTGGGGCGACGGTCTTCGCCTATCATGTCACCGATCCCGAGCGTTACGGCGTGGTCGAGTTCGACGCCGGGATGCGCGCCGTCTCGATCGAGGAGAAGCCGGAAAAGCCGCGCTCCAACTGGGCGGTGACGGGGCTCTATTTCTACGACGCGGATGTGGTCGACATCGCCCGCGACCTCAAGCCGTCCGCACGCGGCGAGCTGGAGATCACCGACGTCAACAAGGCCTATCTGGCCGCCGGTAAGCTCTCGGTCGAGCTGATGGGCCGCGGCTATGCCTGGCTCGACACCGGCACGCCCGACAGCCTGATCGAGGCAGCCGAATTTGTCCGTACGCTGGAGAAGCGGCAGGGCTTCAAGATCGCCTGCGTCGAGGAAATCGCGCACGGCCAGGGCTTCATCGACGCCGCCCAGCTCGAACGTCTCGCCGACGGCTACGGCAAGAGCGCCTATGGCACCTATCTCCGCAACATTCTATCGAGGCGCTGATGCAGAATGCCCGTCATATCGCCGCCGGTCTCAGTGATTCGGACATGCTCTGGTTGTTGTCGGTCGGCAAGCTGCGCCGGCTCGCGGCCGGAGATAAGCTTGTCGCCGCCGGCAAGCCGATCAACGACCTATTCTTTATCACCGGTGGCCTGCTTGGCGTCGTGATCGAGGATGGCAAGCGCGTCGCTCAGCTTCATCAGGGCGACGTCGTCGGTGAAATGTCGTTCGTAGAGCGCCAGCCGCCTCAGGTGTCGGTAATCGCCGAGGAGGCTGCCGAGATATTGTGCATCCCGCGCAAGATGATCCTCCAGCGCTTCGAGGAGGAGCCGGTCTTCGCAGCCCGCTTCTATCGGGCGCTTGGGGTCTTCCTGTCAGAGCGGCTGCGTGAGACGACCGCCGTGGTGAAGGCGGCGACCGAGGAGGAAATGCGCAAGGAAAAGGCCGACAAGGCGGCCCGCGCCCGCTTCACCCGGCTGTTCAGCCGATCGGGACCATAAGGACCGTACGCGCCTTGCCTCGCCCTCCGCAGCGGAGTTTTTTTCAATGCATCGCGCCGCCCTCAGCCGCCCATTGCCTGGGTGATCCTGTCCAAAGTCTGGGGCAGATGCTGGCGTAGTTCGTTGATCTTCCCGTTGATCAGGGGATTCGCCTCGAAGGCGGGGGACGATGTCGCCACCGCAACAGCGAGTACGCAGCTGCCGAGGGCGAATTTGACGGCGCCCTTGCCGCTCTGGTCCCGAGCCAAGGCGGCGATGTCCGTCCGGTCCGTCATTCGTCCAACCCCGCCTTGTCGTGCCCCAAGAAATTGCACGCTGCATAAGGTGCGAAGCCTAAGGCTGGGTAAAGGACGCCCGGTTGCCAATCCGGGGGCGGCGTCCCTATCTGCATTTTCGAGAATCACCGCCAGCCGGAGCGCACCGCCCCATGACCGCCAGCCATTCGACCCGCATGCTGATCCTGGGCTCCGGCCCCGCCGGCCTTTCGGCCGCCATCTACGGCGCCCGCGCCGGGCTTGCACCGATCGTCGTGCAGGGCCTGCAGCCGGGCGGCCAGCTGACCATCACCACCGATGTCGAGAATTATCCGGGCTTCCGCGATGTTATCCAGGGGCCTTGGCTGATGGAGGAGATGCAGGCCCAGGCCGAGCATGTCGGCGCGCAGATGATGTGGGATATGATCGTCGATGTCGACCTCAGCGAGCGGCCCTTCCGGCTGCGTGGCGACGGCGGCACCCTCTATGTCTGCGATACGCTGGTGATCGCCACCGGCGCCCAGGCCAAGTGGCTCGGCATCGAGGGGGAGCAGGCGCTGGGCGGCAAGGGCGTCTCGGCCTGCGCCACCTGTGACGGTTTCTTCTATCGCGGCAAGAAGGTGGCGGTGATCGGCGGCGGCAATACCGCGGTCGAAGAGGCGCTCTACCTCACCAATCACAGCCAGGACGTCACCCTGATCCACCGCCGCGATTCGTTGCGTGCCGAGAAGATCCTGCAGGATCGGCTGTTCGCCCATCCCAACATCAAGATCCTCTGGAACAAGGCGGTCGAACGCTTCGTCGGCGGGGAGGGCAATGCCGGGCTGGTCGCCATCGATCTCAAGGATACCGTAACCGGCGAGGCGGTGCAGCTTGCGGTCGATGGCGGCTTCGTCGCGATCGGCCACAGCCCTGCTACCGAACTGTTCCGGGGGCATCTCGACCTCGATGAGGATGGCTATCTGGTCGTCGAGAAGGGTGGCACACGAACGAACATCCCCGGCGTATTCGGCTGCGGCGACGTGTCGGATAAGGTCTATCGTCAGGCGGTTACGGCCGCGGGCATGGGCTGCATGGCCGCGCTGGACGCCGAGCGCTTCCTGGCCGAAGCCGATTTCGAAGCCCGGGTGCACGTGGCGGCGGAATAATATCGCCACGCCTGGAGCGGGGCGGGCAGGCCGTGATGGTCAGTTCAGCCAAGCTTTTTCGTCACGAAATCGACCAGTGCGCCGAAGCTTTCCAGCATCTCGCCATCGACCTCGTCATCGTCGATGATGATGTCGAGGCGGTCTTCGAGTTCGGTGAGCAGGCCGGCGACGGCCATCGAATCGAGTTCCGGAAGCGAGCCGAACAGGCCGGTATTGGCATCGAAGCTGACCGCGCGGGCGGCATCGAGCGCGAGCACATCGACGAGGACGGCTCGCACCGCATCTGCGATGCTTTTGGAATCGGCTGCGCCCACGTCGTCGGTCCCTGCAGTTGCGAAATCGCGCGCTCCCTAGACGGAACCGCCCGCAGGGACAAGGATTTGGATGCAGGTGGCAGCGCCGCCGTTGCCGATTGCAGCGACAGGCCCTAGCTGTGGCCCCGATGCCCATCGCCGCCGATCCTGCCCCCAGGCCGCTCGACCATCTCGCGCTCATGGGCGCTCGGGCGGCACCCGCGCTCGCCGATCGGGCGGGGGTCATCGATCATGCTATGCTGGACCGGCTGGTCGGCGCGCTCGGCGGCGCGCTGCTCGCGCAGGGTCTGGCGCCGGGCGACCGGGTGGCGAGCTGGCTTCCCAAGCAGCGCCTCGCCTGCCTGCTGCCGCTGGCGGCGGCGCGGGCGGGACTGGTTCACGTGCCGGTGAATCCGCTGCTCAAGCATCCGCAGGTCGCGCATATCCTCGCCGATAGCGGTGCCGGGCTGCTGATTGCCGGACGGGGTCGGGCCGAGACGCTGGAGCAGGGCGATCTGCCCGCATCCTGCGCGCTGCTGATTGAGGAGGAGGCGGGAGAAGCCCTGCTGGGCGGCGCGGACATCTTGCCGCCCTCCGCCGCGAATCCGGATGATCTGGTGGCAATCCTGTACACCTCGGGATCGACGGGAAGGCCCAAGGGTGTGATGCTGAGCCACGCCAATCTCTGGCTCGGGGCGGTGAGTGTCGCGCATTATCTGGCGCTCGAACCTGATGATCGGACGCTGGCGCTGCTGCCGCTCAGCTTCGACTATGGGCAGAACCAGCTGCTCTCGACCTGGGCGGCGGGTGGCTGCGTTCATCCGCTCGATTATCTCACGCCGCGCGATGTTGTCCGAGCGGTGGGCAAATATGGCATCACCACCCTGGCCGGGGTTCCGCCGCTGTGGATACAGCTGGCGGAATGCGATTGGCCGGCGGAGGGCGTTGCCTCGTTGCGCCGGCTCACCAATACGGGCGGCCGGATGAGCGTGCCGCTGGTCCGGCGCCTGCGTGGCCTGTTCCCGCAGGCCCGGCTCTTCTCGATGTACGGGCTGACCGAAGCCTTTCGCTCGACCTATCTCGATCCCGCGCTGATCGATGCCCACCCGGATTCGATCGGTGGCGCGATTCCCTTTGCGGAGATTCTCGTGATTCGGTCCGATGGCACCGTTGCGGCGGACGGCGAACCGGGCGAACTGGTTCATGCCGGTCCGCTGGTCGCGCAGGGCTACTGGCGCGACGCTGATCGCACCGCGCTGCGCTTCCGTCCCGCGCCGGCCGCATCGCGGTACGGAGGCACCGCGGTATGGTCGGGCGATACCGTGGTGCGGGATGCGGCGGGCCTGCTACGTTTCGTCGGGCGCGATGACGAGATGATCAAGAGTTCCGGCAACCGCATCAGCCCCACCGAGATCGAGGAGGCGGCCGTCGCCAGTGGCGCCGCGGCCGAGGCGGTGGCGCTGGGTGTTCCCCACGAACGGCTAGGTCAGGCGATCCTTCTCTACGCCCGTCCGATCGGAGATGATGCGGCGCAGAGGCTCGCCGACTGGTTCAGGCGCAACCTGCCGGGCTTCATGCAGCCGGCGCGGGTTCTGTGGCGGCGCGATTTGCCGCGCAACGCGAATGGCAAGCTGGACCGGGCCGCGCTCAGGGCCGAGGCGCTGGCAGGCGAGGGGAGTGAGCCATGAAACCGAGCGGACCCATACCGCCTGACTTCGTCCGCCGTGACGGCGCGCTGATGATCGGGGGGCGCAGCGCCGATGCTTGGGTGGACATAGTCGGCGATACGCCGCTGTTCGTCTATGATAGCGCCATCGTCCGCGATCGGGTCGCGCGCTTCCGCGCTGCCTTTCCGGGCGTATCACTGCATTACGCCGTGAAGGCGAACCCGCACCCGCCGCTGGTCCGCGCGATCGCGTCGCTGGTCGACGGGATCGATGTAGCGTCGGAGGGAGAGGCGCGTATCGCGCTCGACGCGGGCATGGACGCGCGCCACATCTCCTTCGCCGGCCCCGGCAAGCGCGATCGCGAACTGGCAATGGCGATCGAGGCCGGGATTACGCTGAACCTCGAATCCGCCGGGGAGGCCGATCGTGCTCTGGCAATTGGCCGTGGCATGGGTCGGACGCCGCGCCTGGCGGTGCGGGTCAATCCCGATTTCGAGCTGAAGGGCTCGGGGATGAAGATGGGTGGCGGGGCCAAGCCGTTTGGCATCGATGCCGACCAGGCCGCGGCGGTCGTCGATAGGATCGTCACGGGCGGCGGCGACTATCGCGGCCTTCACATCTTTGCCGGCTCTCAGGCGCTGGACCCGCAGGCGCTGATCGAGGCGCAGGCATCGGCGCTGCGGCTCGCCGCGCGGATCGGCAGCGAATCCCGTATCGCCCCGCCAGGGGTCAATCTCGGCGGGGGGTTCGGCATCCCTTATTTCGCCAATGACCTGCCTTTGGACGAAAGGATGGTGGGCGATGCATTGTCCGCCGCGCTTGTCCTAAGGGATCCGATCCTCGGGGATACAGAATTTACAATCGAGCTGGGGCGCTGGCTGGTCGGTGAAGCGGGCGTCTATCTCACCCGCATCGTTGATCGCAAGATGAGCCATGGCGAGACCTTCCTGGTCGTTGATGGGGGCCTGCATCATCAACTCGCCGCGAGCGGCAATTTCGGTACGGTCGTGCGCCGTAACTATCCGATATCTTTGACGAATATCCGGGATAAGGGTAAGGTCGAGGATGTGTCTGTGGTGGGGTGCCTCTGCACACCGATCGACCGTCTCGGCGATCATGTCGGTCTGCCTGAGGCGGCGGTCGGCGAGGTGGTGGCGCTGTTCCTCGCGGGGGCCTATGGTGCGAGCGCAAGCCCCCAAGCTTTCCTCGGTCATCCGCCGCCGCGTGAAATAACCATAGACGGGACTGGCATCCTGTGATTCTAAGCGTCTGTTCATAGTTTATGGAGCATTAGGCGGGCCACGAATGTTACGGACTTTTGGGGAGTCCGTTGTGGGTACTCGCCCTGGAGGTGTGCGGATGGCCGTTTGTGCTGCGCTGAAAAGGCTGATGGGGGTCCTGGTGGCCGCCCTGCTGCTGGCTGGCGCGCCCGCCATCGCCGCTGAAAAGGAGCTGCCGCCAGCGCCCTTCGTGCCCGAAACCGGACCGCCCGGCGAAAATTACACGATCGGACCGCTTGACGCGCTGACCGTATTCGTCTGGCGCAATCCTGAGCTTGGCGCCTCGGTACAGGTGCGCCCGGATGGCCGCATAACGCTGCCGCTGATCAGCGACATGGTGGCGGTGGGCAAGACCCCGGCCAAGCTTTCGGACGACATTCGGGATGCGCTTTCGACCTATATCACCGATCCGATCGTCTCGGTGATCGTCAACAATTTCTCGGGTACCTTTTCCCAGCAGATCCGGATCGTCGGTGCTGCGGAGAAACCCGCTTCGGTTGCCTATCGGTCCGACATGACGCTGCTCGATGTGATGATCTCGGTCGGCGGCCTGTCCGAATATGCGGCGGGCAACCGCGCCAAGCTGATCCGCTACGATCCCGTCACCAAGAAGCAGCAGGAGTTCCGCCTGAGGATCGACAGCCTGCTCAAGCGCGGCGATATCAAGGCGAATGTCAAACTGCAGCCGGGCGATGTGATCATCATCCCCGAAAGTGTATTCTGATCGGGACCGCGGGGGCGACGGACTAGCTCGATGGAAGCAATCTACACCGAGATCCGCATAGCGCTCTACGCCATCTGGCGGATGCGCTGGCTGGCGCTCGCCATCGCCTGGGGCTTCTGCCTGGTCGGCTGGGTGATGGTGATGCGGGTGCCGGCGGCCTATGAGAGCAGCGCGCGCATCCAGGTACAGGTCAAGTCGCTGTTCGCCGATGGCGCGGAAAGCGACATGCAGAAGAATGTCGATCGTGTCCGCCAGTCGCTGACCTCGACCGAGACGCTCAAGCGCGTCGTGCGCACCGTCTCCAACGGCGAGCGACCGCTGACCTCGTTCGAATCGCTGTCGCTGATCGGCGCACTGCGCAGCGGCATCTCGATCACCGCGCAGGGCGAGGATCTACTCGAGATCAAGACCCGGATCAGCCTCAAGAGCATTTCGGAACAGCAGACCGCCTTCATTGCGCGTAACGTCACGGCGAAGCTGATCGAAATCTTCATTCAGGAGAATGTGATCGGCAGCAAGGCCAACAACGCCGAGACGCTGAACTTCCTCGATCAGGAACTGGCGCGTCGTGCCAAGGAATTGGCCGATGTCGATCGGCGCCGGGCACAGATCGCCCAGGATACGCTCGGCTCGCTGCCGGGATCGGGTACGCTGGAGCAGCGTATGGATTCCGCCCGCAACGAGATGATGAGCCTTGAGTCGGGGCTGATGCAGGCGCGCAGCTCGCTCGCTGCGATGAACGGGCAGCTTGCCGCCACGCCGGCGCAGATTCCGGCCGGAACCGTCGGCGGGATCGATACCATCGACCAGCGGATCAGCCAGCTGGAGGGCCAGCTTTCGGAGGCGGTATCAAGGGGCTGGACCGAGAAGCATCCCGACGTGATCGCGATCCGCGCCCAGCTGCGCCAGCTCCGGGCCGAGAAGGCACGCGGCGGGACGCGTGACGTGCCGATGGCGCCGAACCCGGTCTATGTTTCGCTGAAGTCGATGCAGGCGGAGCGCGAGGGCAATGTCGCAGCGCTTCAGGCCCGCAGGGATCAGCTCGAAAGGGCTGTGACGCTGATCGCGCAGCGTCAGGTTTCCGCGCCCTCGGCACAGATCGACCAGGCCCGGCTCGATCGCGATTATGACGTGCTGCGGGAACAGTATAACAAGCTGCTGACCCAGCGCGAGGGGGCCAAGCTGCGGTCCGACGCGACCGGCAAGACCGATGGCGTCCAGTTTCGCGTGATCGACCAGCCTTCCTTGCCCAAGCAGCCCGCCGCGCCCAATCGCACCATGCTGCTTACCGCGGTTCTGATCGCCGGAACCGCGGTCGGCGCGGGTGTCGCCTTCGCGAAGAGCCAGCTGTCCAACGTCTATACGACCACCCAGCAGCTCGCAAAGGCGAGCGGCCTGCCGGTGCTGGGGTCGATCTCGGAAGTGATCACTTCCGAAACCCGCGCGATCCGGCGCAAGCAGATGATGTGGTTCAGTTCTGCGGCAGCCGGTTTGCCCGGCATGTTCATGCTGCTGATGCTGATCGAGTTCGTCAAACGTATCATGGTATCCTGATCGCATGGATGAGCAGGACAGCAGCGGCAAACCGCCCCCCAGGAAGCGCAAGCGGCGTGGTTCGCTGATCGAGCGCGCGGGATCGGTCTACGATTTCGAGGCTGTGCTGCGCGCGAGGGTCGTGATGCCCGATGGCGGCGGGCAGGGCCAGGTCGTCGATGTGCCGCTGAGCCCCGTGGGTCAGCCTACGCTTGAGCCGCGGCCGTCATTGTCGCCGGATCCCTTGCCCTTCCAGTCGATCGAGACCGGCATGGGCGTCACCACGATAGAGGCGCCGGCGCCGTCCCCGCCCGCGACGCTTCCCGGCGCCGGCGGCAGCGGCTTGGTGCCGCCCGATCAGCCGGCTGCGGTTTCGGGCGGCAGAGATCCCGCCGCGCTGCCGGCCCCCGATATCGTCTATCGCACCGCCAAGGTGAACCGTGCCGATCTGATCGATCAGGGTTTCGTGATGCCCGACGCGGCGATCACCGCGCTCGCGGAGGAATTCCGGATCGTCAAGCGCACCCTGCTCCTCAACGCGATCGGGCCGACCGCGCTGCCCAACGGCCGGCGTATATTGATCTGCTCGGCGCAGGCCAATGAGGGCAAGACCTTCTGTGCGGTGAACCTCGCCCTGTCGATGGCCAATGAGCGCGACATCGAGGTGCTGCTGATCGACGGCGACTTCGCCAAGCCGACGGTGCTCTCCACGCTGGGCATCGAAGGGCCGGTCGGCCTGATGGACGCGCTGGGCGATCCCGACATCGATGTCGAGACGCTCGTCATCAAGACCGATGTCGGTAATCTCTCGGTACTGCCGTCCGGCAAATATACCAATGAGGCGACCGAACTGATCGCCGCCGATCGCACGCGCGTGATCATCGAGCGGCTCTCGGCCAAGCCCAACCGGATCATTCTGTTCGACAGCCCGCCCGCACTGGCGGCCTCGCCGGCCTCGGTGCTCGCCTATCATGTCGGTCAGGTGCTGCTCGTGGTCCGCGCCGACAAGACGGCCGAGGCCGAGTTGCGCGACGCGGTGCTGCTGCTGGGCGGCTGCGAAGAGATCCAGCTTCTCCTTAACGGCGCGCGCTTCGCGCCCAACGCCCGGCGCTTCGGCAGTTACTATGGATATGAAGCCCCGCGATGAGCAGGCTCACATCGCTAG
Source organism: uncultured Sphingomonas sp. (assembly GCA_964549965.1). Lineage (GTDB taxonomy): Bacteria > Pseudomonadota > Alphaproteobacteria > Sphingomonadales > Sphingomonadaceae > Rhizorhabdus. The sequence continues at coordinate 12,748 of CAZJXG010000023.1, forward strand.
TGGTTTTGGGCTTCGTCGTCGGGGGGGGCGCTTGCGGTGCGGGCCAGGCGAAGCGCGCGGAATATGGCGCCTTCATGGATATCCAGCAGATCGCCGAGACCCAGCTTCACGGCCCCGGCGCAGACGACGTAACCTATACCGACGTATCGGGCGGAGTGACCGCGCAGGTATCGAATCGCCGCATCGTAGCGAGTGCGAGCTACCGGTTGTCCTATCGCATTCCTGAACTGGGCGAGATCGATAAGAGCTTCGCGCAGGACGGCGTGATGCGGCTTCAGGCGAACGTCATCGACAAGTGGCTGACGATAGAGACAGGCGGAATTGTCACCCGCAGCCGCATCGATCCCAGTGGTGCCGCGCCGGCCACCAATATCGGCAATCCCAAGAACCTGACGCAGACTTACTCGGCGTTTTTCCAGCCAAATCTAGCGCACCAGATTGGCGAACTCGGCCTGTCAGCCAGCTATCGCTATGCCTATACGCAGAATGAGAGCGGCCAGACCAATACCGGCTCGACTGGGCCGCCGACCGACCGGTTCGACAGCTCGGTAGCGCAGCAGGCGACGCTGGCGATGGCGATGCAGCAGGGCGCGCTGCCATTCGACTGGCAGCTGAGCGGTGAGTATCGTCATGAAAATACGACCAATCTCGCCCAGCATTTCCGTGCGATCAGTGTGATCGGCGAAATCAAGCAGCAGCTTGGCCAGTCGCGCGTCGCGCTTGTCGCCAGCGGCGGCTATGAAAAGACGCGCACCTCGCAGCGCAAGGCCCTGATTGATCCGCTTACCGGTTTTCCGGTGCTGGGCAAGGGCGGCAAGTTCGTCGTCGATCCCGCGAGCCCGCGGACACTCACCTACGACATGGCCGGGTTGATCGGCGATGCGGGGATCATCTGGCGGCCCAGCCGGCGGACCAGGCTGGAAGCGCGGGCGGGCTATCGCTACGGTGGCCTGTCGATCACCGGTCTGATCGAGATGCGGCCGAGCGAGCGGACCGGGTTGACCTTCATCGTTACCGACAAGATCGAAAGCTTTGGCCAGGGCGTGTCCGGCGGAATCGCGGCCAGCACCCCGGATCTCAACCTGGGACAATCGGCCGATCCGACCAGTTCCTATCAGGACTGCCTGTTCGGCAAGGCGGTCGGCAGCGGCCGATGCATCGGAGGTGCGTTGGGTCAGGCATCGGCGTCCAGCTATCGCGAGCGTGCCGCCAACCTCATTTACTCGCGCCAGTTCCGTTATTGGGCGCTCAGCGGGTCGTTGGGCTATTCACGCCGCACCTATATCGATGATCCAACCTCGCCGGTCTCGCTCGCCGGCGTGGTAGATCAGAGCTTTTTCGGAAATCTCTCTTTCGGTCGGCGTCTGACGCAGACTTCCGGCGTTTCCTTTTCTTTGTCCGGCAACTACTTTATGAACGGACAAATCGGAGCGTCCGATGTGATGGCTGGTTCGTTTAGCACCAATTATAATCGCTCTTTCGGACGTGGAATTCAGATGCAGGCGAGTGTGGCGGTCGATGGTACCAAGCAGGAGAATATCCCCGCCGACATATCCGGACGTGCCCAGCTTGGCCTGCAGTACAAGTTCTGAGATGGGAAGGGACATCGCATCCGGGCGGGAGGGTCGTTTTGGACCATGATCCCTATGACCTGAGCGACCGGCCGTTCCAGCTGACGCCGGATCCGCGCTTCTATTATGAGAGCGCGACGCATCGGAAAGCCATGACCTATCTCGGCTATGGGCTTGCCCAGGGCGAGGGGTTCATCGTCGTGACCGGCGAGGTCGGGACCGGCAAGACGATGCTCGTCGGCCGGCTGATGGCGACGATCGATCGTTCGCGGCTGACCGCGATCAACCTCGTATCGACCCAGCTCGAGGGCGAGGATATATTGCGGATCGTGGCTCTTGCGTTGGGCGTGACCACCGATGTCGCCGCAAAGGGCCAGTTGCTCGCACGGATCGAGCGCTTCCTCCACGAACAGGCGCGCGGCGGCAAGCGTACCCTGCTGATCGTCGACGAAGCACAGAACCTGCCCATCTCCGCGCTGGAAGAGCTGCGCATGCTCTCCAACTTCCAATATGGCGGGCAGGCACTGCTGCAGATATTCCTGCTCGGCCAACCCGAATTCCGCGATGCGCTCGCCCAGCCCCGCTTCGAGCAGCTGCGTCAGCGCGTCATCGCGACCCACCATCTCACCGCGATGGGCGCCGACGAGGTCGCCCCCTATATCATGCACCGCCTCGCCTGCGCGGGATGGAAGGGGACGCCGCGTTTCACCGGCGATGCCTATGCGGCGTTTCATCGGCTCTCGGGCGGCATCCCGCGCCGCCTGAACATGCTGGCCGGCCGGGTGATGCTGCAGGGCGCGATCGAACGGCTGATCGATATCGACGGCGAAGTCGTGGAGGATGTCGCCGCCGATCTTGCCAGCGAAAGCATCATGCCGGCAGAAGGGCCGCAGCCGCGCGCCCAGGCCATGCCGGCCGCCTGGCCCGAGCAGCCGGGCGTGCCCCCGCCCTTGCCGATAGATCCCCCGCCTCAGGTGGCGGCTGCGCCGCCCCGTCCACCGGGACTGCCTTCCTATGACAGCTATGCGCCGCCGGAGGATGAGCCGGTAACGTCTGCCCCCGTTCCGCCTCCGCTCACCGGCTGGGCGGTGGAGCCGGAGGATCCGTTCGCCGGTCTGTCGACCGATATTCCGCCGCCCGCGATCCAGCAGCCGCCGCGCTACGACGGCTATGTTCCGCCTGAGGCCGCAGCCCATATGCCCCCGATTGCGCCGCCGTTCACGCCGGCGCCGCCGACGATTTTTGCCGTTGAGCCGGAACCGGAACCGCAGCCCGAGCCGCAGCCGATGCCACCGGAGGCGCCGGTTTATCTGGCACCCGAACCGCCGGTCTATCAGCCTCCGGAACCGCAGCCGGCGGTCTATCAGGCGCCTGAACCATCACCGGAGCAACCTCCGGCCGCTTCGCAGGCCGTGCCGAGCCCGGCCGCGGAGGACCTTGTCGCGCGCAACGCCGAACTCGAGGCGCGGCTCGCCGAGCAGGAGGAGATGTTGCGCCGGACGCTGTCGCTGCTAGCCGAACTGGTCGAAAATGATCCGTCGCCGCAGAATCCGCAGGGCGGTAATGGCGGCAGCCAGGATGCGGCCTGACCGGGCCATGGTGGTCAATGGTCTGTCGGTCGATATCGAGGACTGGTTTCAGGTCGGCGCGTTCGAGCAGACCATAAGGCGCGAAGACTGGGACGGCCTCGTCCATCGGGTCGAGCGCAATAGCGACGCGGTCATCGATCTGTTTGGCCGGATGGAGGCCAAGGCGACCTTCTTCACGCTGGGCTGGGTGGCTGAGCGCTATCCGGCGCTGATCCGTCGCATCACGGCCGCCGGCCATGAACTGGCCAGCCATGGCTGGGATCATGTCCGTGTCTTCACCATGACTCCCGAACAGTTTCGCGCGGACCTCCGCCGGACGCGCGACGTGCTGCAGGATATTGGCGGGCAGCCGGTCACGGGCTATCGCGCGCCCAGCTTCTCGATCGACAAGCGCACACCCTGGGCCCACGAAATCCTTGCCGAGGAAGGCTATACCTATTCGTCGAGCGTCGCGCCCGTCGTCCACGATCATTATGGCTGGCCCGAAGCGCCGCGTTTCGCTTTCCACCCTGTGGCAGGGAGCTCCTTGGTCGAATTGCCGGTGACGACCGCGCGGCTCGGCGGCCGCATTGTCGCCGCGGGTGGCGGGGGTTTCTTCCGGCTGTTTCCATATGCCTTCTCGCGGTGGGCTATCGGGCAGGTCAATCGCGACCATCGGCCCGCGATCTTCTATTTTCACCCGTGGGAGATCGATCCCGGCCAGCCCCGGGTCGCCGATGCGCCGCTCAAATCGAAGCTGCGCCATTATGCGCGGCTGGGCGCGATGGAAGGCAAGCTGGAACGGGTGATCGGCGAGTTCCGTTGGGACCGGGTCGACAAGGTGGCGGCGGTGGAAGCCGCACGGGCGGCCTGATGGTCCGCATCCGCCGCGCCGATCTTGCCGATGAAACGCAATGTCGCGCCATTGATTCCTATGTCGCGGCCCATCCGCAAGGAAGCGCCTTCCATCGTTCTTGCTGGAGCCTGGGCGTCGAGCGGGGCTGCGGTCAGCCCGCGCATTATCTGGTGGCGGAGGCGGATGCCGGCGTCGCCGGGCTGCTGCCGCTGACCGAAATGCACTCGCCGCTGTTCGGTCGGGCGCTCGCCTCGGCGGGATTCGCGGTCGGCGGCGGTCCGATCGGCGATGATCAGGCGGTGATCGATGCCCTGGCCGAAGCAGGCTGGGCGCTGGCCGGGCGATTGAGCTGCCCGTCGCTTGAACTGCGCGGCGGTACGATGCCGTCGACGCCGGGCTGGCATATCGAAGGCGGTGTCTATGCCGGTTTCGAGCGGATGCTGGCGGCCGATGACGCGGCGGAGTTGCTGGCCATTCCGCGCAAGCAGCGCGCCGAGGTCCGCAAGGCGCTCGATTTCGCGCTGGATGTGCGCACCGGCACGGCCGAGCAGGACCGCACCGATCATTATGCCGTCTATGCCGAAAGCGTTCGCAATCTGGGAACACCCGTCTTTCCGCGTTCGCTGTTCGATGCAGTGCTAGATGCGTTCGGCCCGGATGCCGACATTCTGACCGTCAGCCAGGGCGGCACGCCGCTGGCAAGTGTGCTCAGTCTGTACCACAAGGGCGTTGTGATGCCCTATTGGGGCGGCGGTACCCGTTCCGCGCGGACGTGGCGGGCCAATGACATGATGTATTATGCGCTGATGCTGCACGCCCGGCGGCGCGGCTGCACGGCGTTCGATTTCGGCCGCTCCAAATTCTCGACCGGCGCCTTTGCCTTCAAGAAGAATTGGGGCTTCGAGCCCAAGGCGCTGGCCTATGCGGTGCGGACCGCCGATGGGCAGGAGCCCCGCCAGATCAATCCCCTCAATCCGAAATACCGGCTGCAGGTGGCCCTTTGGCAGAAATTGCCCCTGCCAATCGCCAATCGCATCGGCCCCTGGATCGCGAAGGGGCTCGGCTGATGGGCGAGCTGATGTTCCTGGCGCACCGCATCCCGTTCCCGCCGGATCGCGGCGACCGGATTCGCAGTTTCCATATATTGCGGCACATCGCGCGGCGGCGCCCCGTCCATCTGCTCGGCTTCGTCGACAATGAGGCGGATCGCAAGGCGGCGAAGGAGTTGCTGCCGATGCTTGCCTCGCTCCACATCGAGATACGCGACAAATCGCGGCTGCGGGCAGGGATCGAGGCGCTGATGCTGGGCGAACCGGTGTCGGTGGCCGCGTTCGGATCGCGGCGGATCATGCGGATGGTGGACGAATTGCTCGCCACGCGTCCGATCGACACGATTTTCGCCTATTCAGGACAGATGGCGCAGTTCGTCCCCGACGATCGCGGCGGGCGGCGCTTCATCATGGATTTCGTCGACGTCGATTCGGAAAAATTCGCCGCCTATGGCGCGTCGACCAAGGGCGTGATGGGTTGGGTTAATCGGCGCGAGGCACGGCTGCTGGCCGATTATGAAAACAGCATCGGCCGCTGGGCCGATGTGAACCTGTTCGTCAGTGAGGCCGAGGCAGCCCTGTTCCGGCAGCGTGCGGGTCTCGCGGTCGCGCATGTTCGTGCACTCGACAATGGCATCGACGCGGTCAAGTTCGATCCTTCAGGCTTCCCGCGCGTCGAAGGCGCCGAGCCGATGCTCGTTTTCACCGGTCAGATGGACTATCGCCCCAATGTCGAGGCGGTCGAATGGTTTGCACGGCGGACCTTCCCGGCGATCCGGGCCAAGCACCCCAGCACGCTTTTCGCCATCGTCGGCCGCGATCCGACTCCCGCCGTGCGCGATCTCGCCAAGCTGAAGAATGTCATCGTCACGGGCGCCGTCCCTGATGTCCGGCCATGGATCGCAGCCGCGGCCGTGGTGGTCGCGCCGCTCGATATCGCGCGCGGTGTGCAGAACAAGGTGCTGGAGGCGATGGCGATGGCGCGGCCGGTTGTCGCGTCGCCTGCCGCCTTCGAGGGGATCGACGCGGTGCCGGGCGAACATCTGATCGTCGCCCATGGCTATGACATGGCCAATGCGGTCAGCCATCTTCTTGCGGAACCGGCCGAGGGTGACGCGATGGGCCGCGCGGCCCGTGCGCATGTCATCGCCCGCTATGATTGGGAGGCGCAACTGCTTGCCCTCGACGCGATGATCGGCGACGGCTGAGCCATGTGCGGAATCGCCGGTATCTACCATCTCCAGACGGCCAAGCCGGTCGAGGAAGCGCGCGTCCGGGCGATGACCGATGCGATCGCGCATCGCGGGCCTGACGGATCGGGCTGCTGGCTCGCGCCCGGTGTCGGGCTCGGCCATCTCCGCCTTGCGATCATCGATCTGGCGGGCGGTGTCCAGCCGATGGCGAGCGCCGATGGCCAGGCGATGATCAGCTATAATGGCGAAATCTATAATTTCCGGGAGGTGCGGGCCGAGCTGGAGGCGCTGGGCAGGACATTCCGGACGCATAGCGACACCGAGGTGATCGTCGAGGCATGGCGGCAATGGGGTCCGGACTGTCTCAGCCGGCTCAACGGCATGTTCGCCTTCGCGATCCATGACCAGCATCGCGGTGGCCTGTTTCTTGCGCGGGACCGGCTGGGGGTGAAGCCGCTCCATTATGCCGAGCTGTCGGACGGCAGCGTCATCTTCGGCTCCGAGCTGAAGGCGCTGCTGGCCCATCCGCTGCTGCGGCGCAGCCCGGATTTCAGCGCGATCGACGACTATCTGGGCCTCGGCTATGTCCCCGATGACGCGAGCATCGTAGCGGGCGTGAAGAAGCTGCCGGCCGGTCATTATCTGCTGCTCCGCCGTGGACAGCCGTTGCCGCGCCCGGTTCAGTGGTGGGACATCAGTTTCGCCGACCGCGCGAAGGGATCGGCGGCCGCGCTCGAAGAGCAGCTGGTCGGCATCATGCGCTCGGCCGTGACCGACCGGATGATCTCCGACGTACCGCTTGGCGCCTTCCTGTCAGGTGGGGTCGACAGTTCGTCGGTCGTCGCGCTGATGGCCGAGGCAAGCGGGCAGGCGGTCAAAACCTGTTCGATCGGCTTCGACCATCCCGAATTCGACGAAACCCGTTATGCCGCGCAGATCGCCGCGCGCTTCGCTACCGATCATCGCACCCGGATCGTCTCGGCCGACGATTATGGGCTGATCGACACGCTGGTCCACGCCTTCGACGAGCCCTTTGCCGATGCCTCGGCGCTGCCCACCTACCGCGTCTCCGAACTGGCGCGCGAAACAGTGACCGTGGCGCTGTCGGGGGATGGCGCCGACGAGGCTTTCGCCGGCTATCGACGCCTGACCTTCTTCAATGCCGAGGAACGGGTGCGCCGGCTGATGCCGATGGGACTGCGCGGGCCGTTGTTCGGTACCCTCGGCAAGCTCTATCCCAAGATGGACTGGGCACCGCAGATGCTGCGCGCCAAGAGCACGCTGCAGGGCCTCGGCCGGTCGAGCGAGGAGGCCTATGCGGTCGCGGTCGGCGTGACGCCGCCGGGTTTGCGGGCAAGGCTGTATACCGATCGGGCCATCCGCGATCTTCAGGGGCATCGCGCCGAGGACCGCTACATCGCCGCGATGCGCGCCGCGCCGGCCCGCTCGGCGCTCGACCGCGCGCAATATGCCGATCTCAAGATCTGGCTTCCGGGTGATATCCTCACCAAGGTCGACCGGGCGAGCATGGCCGTCAGTCTCGAGGCGCGCGAGCCGCTGGTCGACTATCGGCTCGTCGAATTCGCTGCCCGCCTGCCGGTGTCGATGCGGGTGCGCGGGACCACGGGCAAATGGCTGATGAAGCAGGCGATGCGCCGCTATCTGCCCGACGATATCCTCTTTCGGAAGAAGATGGGTTTCTCGACGCCTATCAGCGCCTGGTTCCGCGGCCCGCTGGCGGGTGACGCGCAGCGCATCGCGCGCGGCTCGGCGCTGAGCGAGACCGGCTGGTTCGATCCGAAGGTGCTCGACACGGTCGTGACCGAGCACCAGAGCGGGCGCGTCGACCATGGTCGGTTGCTGTGGCAGCTGCTGATGCTGGACCGGTCGCTGGGCAATCTGTTCGGTGCGGGGCGGTAACGCCCGTCGGATGGAAAAGCGGTTATTCCGCGGCACTCTGTTCATAAGGCAGATCGACATGGAAGATCGATCCGACGCCCTCCTGTGTATCGACATGGATCTGGCCATTGTGCCGATCGATGATGTTCTTGCAGATGGCGAGACCTAGGCCCGTACCGGCCTCGCCGCGTTCGGAGGCGCGGTTCTCCTGGGCGAAGCGGGTGAACAGACGACGGCGGAACTCGGGTGACATGCCGCGGCCTTCGTCGATGACACTGATCCGCACGCCGGACGCATTGGGCTTGAGCTGAACGCGCACCCTGCCGCCCGAGGTGGAGAATTTCACGGCGTTGGACAGGAGGTTGCTCATCACCTGAAGCAGCCGGCCGCGATCCACCTCGGCGATGGCGGGGCTGTCGGCCGGTTCCAGGTCGATCGCGATGCCCAGTTCCTGCGCATAAGGTTGTATCTGCTCGACCGACGCGGCGAGCAGGGGGCCGATGTCGAGCGGCTCGAAGGTGAAATCGAGCGTTCCCGACTGGAGCTTGTCGATGTCGAGCAGGTCGTTGACAAGCCGGGTCAGCCGCTCGCTGTTCTTGTGCGCGACATCGATGAGTTCGGTCGCGCCGGTTTCGGTCTGCCCGCCGACGCCGGCGCGCAGCAGGGAAAGCGCGCCGCTGATCACGGTCAGCGGGGTGCGCAGCTCGTGGCTCACCGTCGCGATGAGCTCGTCCTTGAAGCGGGAGGCGGTCCGTTCGGCGGTGACATTCGTCAGCCGGAACAGAAAATGGCCATCGGCCATGGGTATCCATTGGGCGGCGATGATCCGGCCATTGGCCATCTGGCGCTCGCCGCGTGCCGGCTCCCGGCTGCGGATGCCCGCGCCGATCTGCTCCGCCAGCACGGCCGGATCGCCGGGGCCATAGTCGCCGCGATCGGCGAGCATGCGGACGAAACGCATGATGCCGGCACCCTCCTCCAGCAGCGCAGGCGGCAGGTCGAGCATCTCCAGGAAGGCCTGATTCCAGAGGCTGATGCGGTCGTCGCCATCGACGAGCATGAAGCCTTCATCAAGATGGTCGAGCGCAGCCTTCACGAGCGACGGGAAATCCGGCGCATTCTTATTCACCCACGCTGCTCCCCCGGTACGCCGCGCTCTCCCCCGAGAGTGGCTTTCCATCAACGGCCGTGTCACACATATTGTCCAGCCGGGTGTTTTACGGGGCAATAGTGGCGTTTGTCTATCGCACCCCGAGCAGCTCGAGCTCGAACAGCAACCAGCTGTTGGGCGGGATGGTGCCGTCGCCTTCGGCGCCATAGCCCGCTTCGGGCGGGATGATCAGCGTGCGGACGCCGCCCACCTTCATGCCGGCAACGCCTTCGTCCCAGCCCCGGATCACCTCGCCCGCGCCGAGACGGAAGGTGAAGGGCGCCCCGCCATGCGAGGAATCGAAGCTCTTGCCGCGCTCGTCATTCACATAGAGCCAGCCGGTATAATGGACGGTGACAGCCTGGCCGGGCTGCGCCACGGCGCCGGCGCCCGGCTCGATATCCTCGATCTGCACGCCGCCGGGGAGGAGGACCGGTTCGGCCGCGATGGCCGCGGCGGTCATCATCAGCGCGGCCGCCGGGGCCAGCAGAAGCCTGGAAATGGTCATCGGGGTCTCCACCTCATTCGGGGTAAACAGCGTCCATGAAATACAGCCCGTCCGGCGGAGCGTTGAAGCCGAGCCGGCTGCGGTCGGCGGCCTTCAGGGCATCGGCGAGGTCCGCCGCGCGCCACTTCCCCCGGCCGACCAGCATGAGGCAGCCGACCATCGAGCGGACCTGATGATGGAGGAAGGAGCGCGCCGCCGCTTCGATCTCGATCATATCGCCGATCCGCCGCACGTCGAGGCGGTCGAGCGTCTTGACCGGGCTTTCCGACTGGCAATGCGCCGAACGGAAGGTGGTGAAATCGTGCAGGCCGACGAGATGCTGGGCGGCGGCATGCATCGTTTCGGCGTCGAGATCGGCGGCGACCTGCCAGGCGAGGCCCGCCTCCAGGGTGAGCGGCGCGCGACGGTTGACGATGCGATAGATGTAGCGGCGGCCTATGCAGGAGAAGCGTGCATGCCAGTCATCGGGGGCGATCCGGCAGGCGAGAATAGCGATCGGCGCCGGGCGCAGCCGCGCATTGATCGCCTCGCCAAGGCGGAAGGGCGTGATCGCCTTCGAGATGTCGGCATGGGCCGCCATGGCCCGGCCATGAACCCCCGCATCGGTGCGGCCGGCAGCATGGACGACCGCCGGCTCCCCGGTCACCGCGGTGATGGCATCCTCGATCGCCTGCTGGACGCTCGGGCCATGGGGTTGGCGCTGCCATCCCATATAAGGACGGCCGTCGAATTCGATCGTGAAGCGGAAACGCGTCATCCCAGGCGTGGGGTAGCGAGCCGGGTGCCGGCCGGTACCGGAAAGCCGCGCAGCAGCTCTGCCGCCGTCATGACGCCCTTGCCCGCACGCTGCACGAATGTCGGGCGAATCGCGCCGTTTATGCATTCGATCGTCAGCCGATCGTCGATCACCTCGCCGGGGGCGGCAAGGCCGTGCGCGTCGACCAGTTCGCAGGCATGGACGCGGATGCGCTCACCCGCATGTTCGAACCAGGCGCCGGGCGCGGGGTTGAAGGCGCGGATCTGGCGTTCGATCTGTCCCGCCGCTTCGTGAAAATCGATTCGTGCCTCCGCCTTGTCGATTTTGGCGGCATAGGTGGCGCCGTCGTCGGGCTGTGCGATCGGCGGGTGCGCGGGCAGGTTGGCGAGCACCGTCACCATCAGCGCCGCGCCCTTTGCCGCCAGCTCTTCAGTCAGTTCACCGGCGGTCTTGGCGTCCACCGGGGTTCCGACCGTGGCGAGCATCGGCCCGGTGTCGAGCCCGCGCTCCATCTGCATGATGGTGACACCCGTCAACATGTCGCCCGCCAGGATCGCGCGCTGGACCGGCGCCGCGCCGCGCCAGCGCGGCAGCAGCGAGCCATGGACGTTCAGGCAGCCGAGGCGTGGCGCGTCCAGAATCGGCTGGGGAAGGATCAGGCCATAGGCAGCGACCACCGCGACATCGAGGTCGAGTGCGGCGAATGTTGCCTGGGCTTCTGGCTCGCGCAGGGTCGGTGGATAGCGGACGTCGATCCCCAGCGCCTCGGCGCGTGCCTGCACGGGGGAGGGGCGCAGCCCCTTGCCGCGTCCGGCGGGGCGGGGCGGCTGGCAATAGGCAGCCACGACCTGATGCCCGGCCTCGACCAGCGCGTCGAGGGTCGGCACGGCGAAATCGGGGGTTCCCATGAAAGCGATGCGCATGATCCCTCTGAAACGCTTGCCATGCGATGATGCAAGCCCATATCGATGCAGCATGGCGTCGCCCGAGATAGAAACCCTCACCCAAGCATTGGCGAAGCTGCCGGGATTGGGGCCGCGTTCCGCGCGTCGGGCGGTGCTGCATCTGCTCAAGAAGCGCGAGGCGGCGATGGCACCGCTGCTGCGTGCGCTGGAGGCCGTTAACGAAAAGCTGACCAGCTGTCATGTCTGTGGGAATGTCGACACCAGCGATCCGTGCGGCATCTGCGTCGATACGCGCCGCGATTCCCGGATGCTGTGCGTGGTGGAGGAGGTCGCCGACCTATGGGCGCTCGATCGCTCCCGCTTGTTCCCTGGGCGCTATCATGTGCTGGGCGGGCGGCTGTCCGCATTGGAAGGCGTGCGGCCCGAAGATCTGTCGATCGATCTGCTGGTCGGCCGTGTCGCCGCCGGCGGGATCGATGAAGTGGTGCTGGCGATGAACGCCACGCTCGAAGGCCAGACCACCGCCCATTACATCGCCGATCGGCTGGAGACGCTGCCGGTGCGGTTGACCCAGCTGGCGCACGGCCTGCCGGTGGGCGGCGAACTCGACTATCTCGACGAAGGGACGCTTGCTCAGGCGCTTCGGGCGCGGCGTCCGGTCGGCTGATCGCTTATCCCGGCGCGCGTTCGGCTCCGGTTCAGATTTCCCGCAGCATCCTTCCATCTGGCCGATTCCAGCTCAGGCCAGCAAATGCTGAAGGAGAGCAGGATGAAACATATATTGACCGCAATGATGGCGACGCTGGTGGCGGGCACGTCGCTGATGGCGGCAGCACCCGCCGAAGCACGCCGCGACTGGGGCGACCGGTATGAACGCCGCTGGGATGGCGACCGCGGCTGGCGTGGCGACCGCTGGCGCGGCGACCGGCATTGGCGCGGTGATCGCCGGGGCCGGGGCTACGGCTATTATCCGCCGCGGCGTCATTATGCGCCGCGTTATTATGGCTATGGCTACGGCCATCCCCGCCACCGGCATTATTATCGCGATCGTGGCGATGGCGCTCTGGTCGGCGCGCTCGCAGGCATTGCCATCGGCGCGGCGATCGCTTCGAGCGATTGAGCCTGACGCCCTCCCCGTTTCTCTGAAATGGGGAGGGCGCTGCGGGCCGCTCCTTGACGATTCGTCCCGACATACCTAGCTCGGCTCCATGGCCATTCGTCCCATCCTCGAGGCGCCCGATCCGCGGCTGCGTACCAAGTCCGCTCCAGTCGACGCGGTTGACGACGATCTGCGCACGCTGATCGCCGACATGTTCGAAACGATGTACGACGCCCCCGGCATCGGGCTTGCCGCGATCCAGGTCGGCATTCCCCGGCGCGTGCTGGTGATCGATCTGCAAGAGGAAGAGGACGCCGAGGGCAAGCCGGTACGCAAGCCGCAGGTGTTCATCAATCCCGAGCTGTTCGATCCGTCGGACGAACATTCCGTCTATAATGAGGGCTGCCTGTCGGTGCCCGACCAATATGCGGAGGTCGAGCGGCCGGCGGTGATCCACGCCCGCTGGCTGGACGAGCAGGGGACGAAGCATGAGGCGCGGCTGGAAGGCCTGCTGGCGACCTGCCTTCAGCACGAAATGGACCATCTCGAAGGCGTTCTCTTCATCGACCATCTGTCACGGCTGAAGCGCGATATGGTGCTCAAGAAGCTCGAAAAGGCCCGCCGCGCGCATCGCGCGGCATGAAGCGTCACCGTTTCGGACCGCTCTTCCGAAGTTCCCCGACGAGGTCGAAGATGCTCTTCTGCGCCTGCGGCGCTACAGCGTGCGGATAGGCGGCCGTCAGTCGCGCATCCCAATATCCGAAGTTCACAGCGGTCAGGCTGACCTCATAGGGCGTCTTTCCCACCACCGCGCGGGATCGGGCCTGATAGGCCGAGCCCGGCTTGAAGCCGGGCAGATCGACAGGGCCTTCGCTCTGGGGGCGGATCGATCGCAGACTGAGATCGCGGAAATAGGTACCGATGACCGGCTTGAGGCTCAGCACATGCTCCTTCGGCGTCAGCCCGACGATGTGGATCAGCGCGATCCGCGCGACGACCGGCTTGCCCGCAATCGTGCGGTTGTAGGAGATGGCGATATCATGCCCCTTGGCGTCGAAGGCATTGGCCCGCGCGCGGGTGAAACCGGCGAGCTGCATTGGAAAGCGCGTCTTGCTGGCGCGGTGGATCAGGGTGCCGTCCTTCATCAGGGTGAAGCCCGTGCCGGCCTGCCGCTTCTGGGCGACAGCGGCGGCGGGCAGGGCCAGCCCCAGGCAGAGCGGTAGCAAAATGGTCAAAGGCAAGCGCATGAAGATCCCCGGCATCGTTATCTGTCTGGCGGATAACCCGCGAGGGGTGCCAAGAGTTGCCTGTCGCCAGTGCGCAGTCAGGCCTCCGCCCAGCGCCGCAGCAGATTATGATAGACGCCCGTCAGCCGGATGATCGCCGGATCGGCCTGGCCGCGATCCCCGGCGATCGTCTGGATCGCGCTGTCGAGGTCGAACAGCGTGCGCCGCGCGCCATCGTCCCGAACCATGCTCTGGATCCAGAAGAAGGCGCAGAGGCGTTTCCCCCGCGTGATCGGCGTGACATGGTGGAGGCTCGACGCGGGATAGAGGATCATGTCCCCTGCCGCGAGTTTGACCTGATGGGTGCCCAGCGTGTCTTCGACCACCAGTTCGCCACCGTCATAGGTCGCCGGATCGTTGAGGAAGAGCGTCGCCGACAGGTCCGATCGGATGCGGAAATCGGTCCCGCGCTTCAACCTGATCGCATTGTCGACATGGGTGTCGAAACGATCCCCCTCACCATAGAGGTTGAACAGCGGCGGAAAAACCTTGAGCGGCAGCGCCGCCGCGATGAACAGGGGAGTAGCGCCCAGCGCGTCGAGGATGATTCCGCCGGCCTCGCGCGCGGCGGGGCTGTCCTCGGGAAGCTGGCTGTTGCGCTTGGCAAGCGCCGACTGGTGTCCGGACGTGGTGTTGCCGTCGATCCATTCGCCCTGGCTGACGAGCGTGCGGACATGATCGAGTGAGCGGCCCGAAAGCACGCCCGGAATGGCGATCATCATGCGATCAGCCCCGCAGGACGAAGGGAATCGGCATCACGCCGCGCACTTCGACGGGTTCGCCGTCGCGAATCATCGGCTGCCAGCGCCAGCTGCGCGCGGCCTGCAGCGCGGCCTGATCCAGGCGCTCGAAGCCGCTGCTCTGCGCGATCGATATCTGTACCACCCTGCCATCGGTGCCGATCAGCAGGCGCAGCAGAACGGTGCCCTGCTCTTTCCGGCGACGCGATTCCAGCGGATAGCGCGGCGGCCTGCCTTCGATCATCCGCTCGTCGAGATTGCCGACGGTGGCCGGGCCGGACGGCTGGGGGGCTGCCACCATCGGTGGTGTTGGCGGTGGCGGGGCCGAGGTGACGGCGATCGGCGGAGGGGGCGAAGCCAATAGCTGGACGACTGGCTGCGGCGCTTCCGCGATCGGTTCGGTCTTTTCCACCGCTGCCGTCCTCGGCTTTTCGGCGGGCGGTACCGGGGGCTCGGCAAGGTCGAACACAACCAGCGCCTTCTTCCGGGGGGCGATCTCGATAACGTCAAGCGTCACCAGCGCCTGGAGCGCGGCGACGTGGATGGCAACGATGGCGAGGATCGCGGACCAGCTGGGGCCGCGGTTGCGGCCATAGGCCGAATGTTCCGCTGGCTGGCCGATATCGGCGGTATCGCGGGCTTCGGGCGGGCTGGGGAAGAACAGCGCCCTGTGCTCCATCGCCGCTTTACGTTCCATCGTTGCGTGCATCGTCAATGATCGACTCCCTGCGCGATTTCGCTACCTCAGTTATTAGTGCAAATCAATCGCAATAGCATTTGATCTGGATCAGAGTTTGCTAGTGCGGGGCGTGACGCGGCGCGCTATCGCCCCTATGGGATAGTCATGCGTCGACCACATTCCCCGGGCCTGCCCAGCCGCGAGCAGATCCTCGATTTCATCGCCAAGTCCGATACGCCCGCGGGCAAGCGTGAGATTGCGCGCGGATTCGGTCTGCAGGGCAATGAGAAGATCGCGCTCAAGGCGCTGCTCAAGGATATGGCCGATGAGGGCCTGATCGACAGCGCGCGGGGCCGTGCCTTTCACAAGATGGGCGGCATCCCCAAGGTAACGGTGCTGCGGATCACCGATGTCACCGATGAGGGCGTTCCGCTGGCGGTGCCCGAGACCTGGCATGGCGAGAACGGACCGCCTCCGCAACTGCGGGTCAAGGAACTGCGCGGGCGCAAGGGGCCGGCGCTCGGCGTCGGCGATCGCATTCTCGCGCGGACCGAGGAGGCCGGCACGGGCTGGATCGCGCATCCGATGAAAAAGCTCGCGCGCGGCGAGGAGCTGATGCTCGGTGTCCTTCACCGCGAAGGCGACAAGCTCTGGCTGCGCCCCGTCGACAAGCGCGAGAAGCGCGATACGCTCGTGTCCGACGCCGGGGATGCCGATGTCGGCGATCTCGTGCTCGCCGAGAAGGCGGGCCGCCCGCCCCGGATCACGGCACGCGTCACCGAGCGGCTGGGTGATCCTTTCGCACCGCGGTCCTTCAGCCTCGTCGCGATCCATAAATTCGGCATCCCGGACATCTTTCCCGAAGCGGTGATCGAGGAAGCCGCGCTGGTCCCGAATCTCGATTTGGGGGAAAGCAGGGAGGATCTGCGCGATCTGCCGATCGTCGCGATCGACCCGGCCGATGCGCGCGATCATGACGATGCGATCTGGGCGGTCGCGGATGACGACTCGGCCAATCCGGGCGGCTTCCGCGCGGTCGTCGCGATTGCCGACGTGTCCTTCTATGTCCGCCCCGGATCGGCGCTCGACCGCGAGGCGAAGAAGCGCGGCAACAGCGTCTATTTTCCCGATCGGGTCGTGCCGATGCTGCCGGAGGCGCTGTCGGCCGACATCTGTTCGCTCAAGGAAGGCGTCGACCGTGCGGCGCTGGTCTGCCACCTGACCGTGAAGGCCGACGGCACCCTGGCGAAATGGCGCTTCACCCGCGCCGTCGTCCGGATCGCCGCGAACATCGCCTATGAGGATGCCCAGGCGGCGATCGACGGTGATCTGGACCATCCGCTGAAGGACGCGGCACTCAAGCCGCTGTGGGCCTGCTGGAAGGCGCTGTTCAAAGCGCGCGAAGCCCGCGAGCCGCTCGATCTCGACCTGCCCGAACGCCGGGTGGTGCTCGATGAGAAAGGGCGGATCATGTCGGTCGCGCCGCGCGAGCGGCTAGATGCGCACCGGCTGGTCGAGGATTATATGATCGCCGCCAATGTCGCTGCGGCCAAGGCGCTGGAGGCGAAGAAAGCGCCGGTGATGTACCGCGACCATGAGCCGCCGAGCCGCGAGAAACTGGTCGCGCTCAAGGATTATCTGGCCACCTTCGACATGGAGTTCGCGCTGGGGCAGGTGGTGCGTCCCGCCACCTTCAATCATATCCTCGGCAAGATCACCGACGAGGCGATCCGGCCGCAGATCATGGAACAGGTGCTGCGCAGCCAGACCCAAGCCTATTATGCCCCCGCCAATACCGGACATTTTGGGCTGGCGCTGGGCAGCTATGCGCATTTCACCAGTCCGATCCGCCGCTATGCCGATCTGCTCGTCCATCGATCGCTGGTTGGCGCCTATGGGCTGGAAAGTGGCAAGCCCAAGCTCAACGGCCCGGGCCGCTCAAGCGATATCCCGCCACATTCGAAGCTCACTCAGGAAGAGGCGGAGCGGATGGGCGCGATCGGAGAACTGATCAGCCAGGCCGAGCGCCGGGCGATGGAGGCCGAACGCGAGACCATCGATCGCTATGTCGCCGCCTTCCTGTCGACCAAGATCGGTGAACTCCTCGATACCCGGATCACTGGGGTGCAGGCCTTCGGTTTCTTTGCCACGGTCGAGGGGTTGGGCGGTGACGGCCTGGTACCGGTGTCGACCCTGGGCTCCGAATATTTCCGCTATGACGAGGCGTCGCGCTCGCTTATCGGCGAGGAGAGCGGCGACCGTTATCATTCGGGCATGAAGCTGAAATTGCGGCTGGTCGAGGCCAATCCGATCAACGGTTCGCTTCGGTTCGAGCTCGAAGAGGGCGGCAGCCAGCGCCCGGCGCGGGGCGGCCCACGCCGCGACGGCAAGAGCAAGGGCCGACCCGTCATGGGCCGGCGCGGTCGACCCGCCAACATCCGGCATAAAGGCCGTCGATAAGGAGATAGTTCTAGTGATCCCGGACAAGCTCAAGCGCGGGTTGCGCCTGCCCGTCATCGCATCGCCGATGTTCATCATCTCGAACCCCGACCTGGTGATAGCGCAGTGCAAGGCCGGTGTGATCGGATCGATGCCATCGCTCAACGCCCGTCCGCAGGCGCAGCTCGGACAATGGCTCGATCGCATCGTCACCGAACTTGCGGAGCATGATGCGCGCCATCCCGACAGCCC
>CAZJXG010000024.1:0-30671 GCA_964549965.1 uncultured Sphingomonas sp.
ATCCGGAAGGAAGCAGCCGCAACGATTTCGTATCGGGTCGTTCCGGCTCCCACCCTGTAAAATCGCAAAGGACAAGTGCGGCCTCTCTGGCTAAGCTCCCGCCATGTCCGAATCCTCGACTCCCTATCGCGTCCTCGCGCGCAAATATCGGCCGCAGAATTTCCGTGAGCTGATCGGCCAGGATGCGATGGTGACGACCCTCGCCAATGCGATCAGGCGTGGACGGCTGGCCCACGCCTTCCTGCTCACCGGCGTCCGGGGGGTCGGCAAGACCTCGACCGCACGGCTGATCGCCAAGGCACTGAACTGCATCGGGACCGACGGGCAGGGCGGCCCGACGATCGACCCCTGCGGTGTCTGCGAGCCCTGCATAGCTATTGCCGAGGGGCGACATATCGATGTGGTCGAGATGGATGCCGCGAGCCACACCGGCATCGACGATGTCCGCGAGATCATCGAGGCGGTACGCTATGCCTCTGTGTCGGCGCGCTACAAGATCTATATCATCGACGAGGTCCACATGCTGTCGAAGCCGGCCTTCAATGGCCTGCTCAAGACCTTGGAGGAGCCGCCCGCCCATGTGAAATTCCTGTTCGCCACGACCGAGGTGAACAAGGTGCCGATCACCGTGCTGTCGCGCTGCCAGCGCTTCGACCTGCGGCGCATTGCGGCCGACAAGCTGGCGGCGCATTTCCAGCATGTCGTCGACGCCGAAGGCGTGGAGGCGGAACCGGAGGCGCTGGCGCTGGTCGCGCGCGCGGCGGAAGGGTCGGCGCGCGACGGCCTTTCGATCCTCGACCAGGCGATCGCGCATGGCTCCGGCAAGGTCGAGGCGGCGCAGGTGCGCGACATGCTGGGCCTGAGCGACCGTGGCGCGATCCGGCGCCTGTTCGGCGAGCTGTTGAAGGGCGATGCCGGCGCGGTGCTGACGGCGGTGCGCGCCCAATATGATCTGGGTGTCGAGCCGGCGGCGATGCTCCACGGCCTGCTCGAAACCTGCCACGGCGTCACCCGCGCGAAGGTCGCCGGTGCCGACGATCCCGCGCTCTCCGTCGAGGAACGCGATGCCTATTCGGCATGGGCGGGAGGACTTGGTTTCGCGACCCTGCATCGGCTCTGGCAACTGCTGCTCAAGGGTCATGGCGAGGTGCAGTCGGCGGCGATGCCGATCGAGGCGGCGGAAATGGCTTTGCTGCGCGTTGTCCATGCCAGCCAGCTTCCCGATCCGGGCGAACTGGCGCGCAAGCTCTCCTCAGGTGATCTGAGCGTCGGCACTGCCGCACCGGCACCGGCTCCCGTGCCTGCCCCGCCAGCGCCGGCATCCGCCGCGTCCGCGCCGGTGGCGGCACCCGTGGCCATGGCGCCCGCGCCCGTCGCGGCGCCCGCCCAGGCGGCGGCGCTGCCGGCCACTGCCGAGGAAATCCATGGGCTGCTGCTGCGGGAAAATCCGCTGCTGGCCCAGCTGTTCCACGACTATGCGGCGATCGTCCTGCTCGATGGCGACATATTGACGATCACGCGCCACGCCCGGCTGCCCGCCAGCTTTGTGGCCGATCTCGGCGCCGTGCTGCTCAAGCGGACAGGCCAGCGCTGGACGATCAGCCTCGCCGCCGATCAGGGTGCGCCGTCGCTGTTCGAGCGCGCCGCCGCGGAGGAGGACGCCGCCCGCGCCGCCATTCTGGAATCCCCGCTGGTCCAGGCCGCGTTTCAGGCCTTCCCTGAAGCCGAGCTGATCGACTACAGCGCCCCCGAACCACGGAGTCTCGCATCATGAAAAGCCTCGAGGAAATGATCGCCGCCGCACAGAATGCCGCGCAGACGATCCAGACCCAGATGGAACAGGCCCAGACCGTGCTCGACACGATTGAGGTCGAAGGCGCCGCAGGCGGCGGCCTGGTGAAGATCCGGGCGACCGCCAAGGGGCGTATCCTGGGCGTGTCGATCGACGATTCGCTGATGGACCTGTCGGAGAAGCAGATGCTCGAGGATCTGGTTGCCGCCGCGATCAACGATTGCCGTACCAAAGCCGACGCCGCATCGAATGCCGAAATGCAGAAGCTGACCCAGGGCCTGCCGCTGCCCGCAGGCTTCAAGATGCCGTTCAGCTGACACCGCAGCTGAAGCCCGTCGGTCTGTGCGTGCCGACCGGCGGGTGCTGAAACAAGTTCGGCACGGCGCCTATGAGAGCCATGCGCCCCTTTACTTCAGGCAGCTGTCCTGACCGTAGCGCTGCACCTGGCCGATGCGCCGGGCGATGCGGTCGCCATAGCGGCGGGTGAAGCCACTGGGGGATATCGCTTCGCGCTTCTTGGGCAGGGGCAGGACGGCTGCGATGCGCGCGGCCTCGGCCCGCGTCAGGCGCGAGGCATCATGGTGGAAGTAGCGCATCGCTCCGGCATTGGCGCCATAGGTGCCGATCCCGGTCTCGGCGAGGTTGAGATAGACCTCCATGATCCGGTGCTTCGGCCAGAGCAGTTCGATGAGCACCGTGAACCAGGCCTCCAGCACTTTGCGGAAATAGCCCCCATTCTGCCAGAGGAAGGCGTTTTTGGCGGTCTGCTGGCTGATCGTCGATCCGCCGCGGATGCGCCGGTCGCCCTGGAAATTATTCTCCATCGCCTTCTGGATCGCCTTGAAGTCGAAGCCGTGATGCGTGCAGAAATTGCCGTCCTCGGCGGCGATCGCGGCGCGCGCCATATTGGGCGACATCTCGTCCAGTGACATCCAGTCCTTGGTGATGCCGCGCCCGTCCACCGCATTTGCGAGCATCGTGACGGTGACGGGCGGGGGGACGAAGCGATAGAGCCCCACCCAGAGCACCGAACCGATCACGAAGATGACGAGTGCGCGAATCGTCCAGCGGAGCGCACGGCGGGCGAAGCTTTGTCTGGCCATGCGCGAGCCGATATCAGCGGTCGGCGCGGACGATAAGCCCGCTTTTCGTCCTGGTCAGGCTGATCCTCGCGCGATCGAGGCCGGTGATACCGACCTGCCGGAATAGCTTGTCGGTCTTGATCCGCTTCATCGGGGGGACCTGCTCGATCCAGATGAGTACCGGGCAGCGGCCGGGCGTCGCCGCCAGCGGCTTGTCGGGGTGGAGGATGACGGGAGTGAAGCCGTGGGTCGTGCCCAGCCGTTTATATCCCAGCGTGAACACCGGCTCCTCGCGCCTGGCCGCGCGCGACCTGCTGCCGTCATCGAGACGCCAGCCCGATGCGGCGTAGACGGGCGTGCCGGGGCAGTCCAAAGCGATCCGGGCGATCTGCTTCGCGGCGGTCTGCCACGCCCCGCCCAGGCTGTGGGCCGTGACCGCCACGATCGTCGAAAGAGCGGCGATCGCGGCCAGGGCGTTCATCCACAGCCGCCGGTCGGCGATCATCGTACCGGCCGTGGCCATCAGCGCCACGACAAGCACGGCGATATCGGCGGTGTTGCTCGACGTGACGAGCCGGCGCTGGGCATCGATCTGCGTGACCGCCATCAGCGATGCGGCGAGCGCTGCGGCGATCAGGACGGCAAAGCCGGTGTCGCCGCGCGTCCAACGCTGACGGCCCAGCCACGCCCCGGCGACGGCGATGGGGTTGTGCAGGATGGTGCCGAACAGCAATGCGAAGACGACCGAGAAGGTCGATCCGTTGCCCATCTCGATCCAGTTCTGGTAGAGATCGAAGCTGCCGATCCAGGCGCTGTTCTGCCAGGATATCGTGTAGATCACGGTGGCAACGGCGGCCATGGTCACGATCGCCAGCCAGCGCGTCCAGCGTTTCAGGCCGCGCGCGATCGCGGCGAGGATGGTGACCATGGCGAGTACGCCGCCGAACAGCGCACCGCCATAATCGAGGGTGATCGCGAAGAAGGTCGCCGGCAGCGCGAGCAGCGCGAGAAGCCCATCGTCGCGGCTGCGATAGTCCTTCTGGACATACATGATGTGCCGGGTGAGCATCACCTGGATAGCGAAGCTGGCGAGCTGCCAGAAATCGCCGCGATAGACGCCGAAAGCCTGTGCCGTCGCCGGGGTGGACAGCATCAGGAGCAGGAAGATCGTGTGGAAGCTGCCATGTTCGGGCAGCCTCCGCCCGAAGCATCGCGCGGCATAGACGAGCAGGACGATGGCGGGCAGGTTCGACACGAGCCGCGCGATCGGGATCGAGGTGAGGCCGATTCTCGACAGCAGCGTCGCCCATCCGTCGAACAGCGGCGGCCTTATGTCCTGGATCCAGCGCTTGTTGACGAGCGTGTCCAGGGAGCGCGCCGGATCGGCGAGATAGACCGTCCAGTAATCGTCGAGCGAGGGTCCTTCGAGCAGCGTCGCGGTGGCGAGCGCGGTCACTACGACCGCCAGCGCCAGCGCCGCGGCGATGCCCAGCCCGCGCGGCCGCTCCCCTATGTCTTCCCCCATCATGCCCGTGATCCTATCAGCGCGATTCAGCGCTGTCAGTGGGCCATGTCACAGATTAGGAAATTGTCATGCTGGCGCGTGTACTTACCAGATGCATCGCTTGCGCTGTTCCGCCGATGGCAGCGCGCGCCGATCGGCGGTTCTGAAACCCTGCGCCGCCCCATCCGGTCCGGCGATATCGGATCAAAGAAAAGGGCGCCCGAAGGCGCCCCAGGATATTCACTGCCACATGCAGCTATGGATCATCAGGTAGCGGGCAACAGCCGCTTTTCACCAGCGATCCGCATCATCGCCTTCTGCAGCTTGTCAAAGGCGCGGACCTCGATCTGGCGGACCCGTTCGCGGCTGACGCCATAGACCTGGCTCAGTTCCTCCAGTGTCTTGGGTTCATCGACCAGCCGCCGCTCGACCAGGATATGCTTTTCCCGATCGTTGAGCGCGGCCAGCGCCTCGTTCAGCATGTTGTGGCGGACCGACTTCTCCTCAGCCTCGGCGATGCGCTCGTCCTGGAGCGGGCCGTTGTCGACCAGCATGTCCTGCCACTGGCCCTCGCCATCCTCATGCATCGACACGTTGAGCGAAGCGTCGCCGCCCATGCCCATGCGCCGGTTCATGTTGGTCACTTCCTCCTCGGACACGCCGAGATCGGTCGCGATCTTGCGGAGATCGGCTGGCTTCAGGTCGCCATCCTCGAACGCGTCGAGCTGGGACTTCATCCGGCGCAGGTTGAAGAACAGCTTCTTCTGCGCGGCAGTCGTGCCCATCTTCACCAGGCTCCACGACCGCAGGATATATTCCTGGATCGAAGCCTTGATCCACCACATCGCATAGGTCGCGAGGCGGAAGCCGCGATCCGGCTCGAACTTCTTCACGCCCTGCATCAGGCCGATATTGCCTTCGGAAATCAGCTCGCTCGCCGGCAGGCCATAGCCGCGATAGCCCATCGCGATCTTGGCGACGAGGCGCAGGTGCGACGTCACGAGCCGGGTCGCGGCCTCGGGATCGCCATGTTCCTGGAAGCGCTTGGCGAGCATATATTCCTCCTCCGCGGTCAGCAGAGGAAATTTCCGGATCTCGGCCAGATAGCGGTTGAGGCTCTGCTCCCCGCTGAGCGCGGGGATCGTGGCTGGCACGTTCTTTCCGCTTGCCATGATCATCTTACTCCCATCGCGGCGCATAAGGAGCACCGCCTACCTTGTTGCATTGTGCACGGAGAGAATCACCTCCGTACCGATTGGTAACATCTATAGCAGCTTTACACGCAGTTCGCTGAATAATTGCTGCATATCCTGTGGAATTTCACTATCGAAACATAAAGCGGCGCTTGTCACCGGATGGGTGAAGCCCAATCGGGCCGCGTGCAGCGCCTGACGCTTGAAATTCAAACGGCTGAGCATCTCCCGATGTTCCCGGCGGAGGCGGCCATAGACGGGATCGCCCAGCAGGGGATGGCCGATCGATGCCATATGGACGCGCACCTGATGGGTCCGTCCGGTTTCCAGCCGGCACTCCATCAGCGCTGCATCCCCGAAGCGTTCGAGCGTGCTGAAATGGGTAACGGCGCGCTTGCCCCGGCCATCCTGCACGATCGCGATCTTCTTGCGGTCGGCCGAGGATCGCGCGAGCGGAGCGTCGACCTTGCCTTCGCCGGGACGAGGAACGCCAGCGACGATCGCCTTGTAGCGCCGGTCGATGCTGTGCTTCGCGAATTGCGCGGCGAGGCCGACATGGGCGGGATCGGTCTTGGCCGCCACCATCAGGCCCGACGTATCCTTGTCGATGCGGTGCACGATGCCGGGCCGCTCGACTCCGCCGATTCCCGACAGCGAGCCCCGGCAATGGTGGAGCAGCGCATTGACCAGCGTGCCGTCGAAATTGCCGGCCGCCGGATGGACGACCAGCCCGGCGGGCTTGTCGATCACGATCAGATGTTCGTCCTCGAAGACGACGGTGAGCGGAATGTCCTGCGCTTCGTTATGGGCGGGCGTCGGATCGGGCACGATCACGGCAAAGCGCATGCCGGGTGCGACCTTCATCGCCGGATCGCGGGCCAGAGCGCCCTGGGCATTGCTGACCTGGCCCGAAGAGATGAGCGCCTTCAAGCGCTCGCGCGACAGGGTGGGGAGGGCAACGGCCAGCGCGCGATCGAGCCGCCAGCCTTCGGCATCCTGGGGCACCATGGCCTGCAACGTCGATTTCCCCCCGGTCATCCTGTAACGATGTGGCGATGGAACTGATGATATCAAGAGCGGCGATCGACGAAATATCGCGGGCCGCCGCGGCCAGCCCCGATGCCGAGATTTGCGGGCTTCTGCTGGGTCACGGCGCCTCGGTCACGGAGGTTCGCCCATGCGCCAATGTGGCGACCGACCCGCGTGACAGTTTCGAGATTGATCCGGCCGCGCTGATCGCGGCGCATCGCGCCGCGCGCGGGGGCGGCCCAGCGCTGATCGGCCATTATCATTCGCATCCGCGCGGACCGGCCCGTCCGTCCGCACGCGATGCGGCGATGGCCGAGCCGGGGAGCTACTGGCTGATCGCGGGCGAAGGAGAGCTGCGGGGCTGGTGGGCGCGGGCCGACGGCGGCTTCGATCCCGTGGCGCTGTCGGCTCATCTCAATCGCTGATTGCACTGGCGCGCCGCGCTTGCCAAAAGACGCGACCTCATTTCGCCTGAAGGATTCCTCTCCATGGTCAATCGCTCGGCCGAGTTCGCGAGCCTGCTCTGTTCGCGGCTGTGCCACGATCTCCTGTCGCCGGTCGGTGCGCTCGGCAACGGTCTTGAGCTGCTTGCCGACGAGACCGATCCCGAGATGCGCGAGCGCTGTATGGAACTGCTCGCCGACAGCGCGCGGGCAACCGCCAATCGCCTCAAATTCTTCCGCCTTGCCTTCGGTGCGGCCGGCGGCTTCGCCGAGCTGGTCGATACACGAGAGGCCCGGGCCGCGATCGAGGGGCTTCATGGCGACGGCAAGATCCGGTTGGGCTGGATGGTCGAGGCCGAGGCCTTGCCCAAGACCGCGATCAAGGTGCTGCTCAACCTGGCGCTGATCGCGGGGGATGCACTGGTCCGGGGCGGCCAGCTCGATATCGCCGCAGAGGGTGGCGAGGTGGTGATCCGAGCCGAAGGCCCGCGCCTGATCCTCGATCCCGAGATTCGCAATGCATTGCTCGGTGAGGTCGATCCGGATTTCCTCAGTCCGCGCACCTCGGCGGCCTGGTTGGTCCACATGCTCGTCAGCGACCATGGCGGCTCGGTGCAGGCGTCGCAGCCGGAGGAAGGACTGCTGATGATCGGGGCGAAGCTGCCGGGCTGACCGGGGCTTACCTCGGCCTAATACGTATTGCAGCAGCCTGCGCCTGCGGGCCACCTCGCCGGCATGGACCAAAACCCCGCCCTTGTCCGGTCGCTGAACCGGCTGATCGCCACCCTGAGCGACACGATCGCCCAATATGACGCGGCAGCCGAACATGCGCATTCCTATGGCGCCTATGCCGAATACGCCCGCGATATAGCCATGCGCCGAGCGATCGTCCGCCAGCTGGGGGCAACGGTGACGGACCTGGGCGGCGAACCGCGTCGAGGCGGAACCGTGCGAGGCTGGATCAAGACCCGCTTCATCCACCTCTACGGCATCGGGGTCGGCAATGAGCTGTTCGCACTCCGTCTGTTCGAACATGAAGAGCGGCAGCTCATTAGCTGCATCGAGGCGCTCGTCGTCAACGATGACGTTCCGGCGGCGCTGCGGCATGAACTCGCCGAGGTGGTCGGGCAGCTCGACGAGGAGCTGACCCGCCTCGAATGGTTTCATCGCGGCTCGTCGGAGGGGACCAGCATCGCCTGCTGAGCGGGTAGGCATAAACGCGTCCTTAACCATGTTCCGGCATGACCCTTACCGAATAGAGTGTTCGGGAAGGTGCAATGGACGATCTGCTCGGCGATTTTGTCGCGGAAACCCGCGAAACGCTGGAAGCCCTATCTGGAGAGATCGTCGCCTGGGAGCTGGCTCCCGACGACCGGTCTCGTCTCGACGCGATCTTCCGCTTCGTCCACACGGTCAAGGGAAGCTGCGGTTTCCTTGATCTCCCCCGCCTCGAAAAGCTCAGCCATGCGGCGGAGGATGTTCTCGCGGATTGTCGGGCCGATCGGCGTCGCCCCGATGCTGCGCTCGTTAGCGCGGTGCTGGGCGTGATCGACCGCATCGCCGAACTCACCGACGCGATCGAGAGCGGTGCCTTCATTTCCGATGCCGACGATGCGGTTCTGATCGCTGCGCTTCAGCCGCCGTCCGCCAACACGATCGACGAGGTGGCGTCCGCAGGCGACGCGGGCGCCCCAAGCTCCGCTGCGGACGACGATATCCTGGCTTCCGCGTTCGCGGCCATTGCCGAGGCCGCCGAAATGGCGATCGAAGATGCGGATATGGACGCGCCCGAAGCCGAACCTGAGCCAGCGGCGGCTCCGCAGCTGAATGTAGCGGCCGCGCCGGCCATGCCTTCGACCGGAGCCCAGGCCCCCCGCACGGTCGCCCGCACCATCCGTCTACCGGTCGATCTGCTCGACCGGATGATGGCCGGCGTGTCGGACATGGTGCTGGCGCGCAACGAACTTGCCCGCAGGCTGCGAGAGAGCGGTACCGAATCGACCACCGAGGTGGCCTTCGAGCGCCTGTCGCACTGCATCGCGGAGATGCGCGACTCGATCACGCGTACCCGCATGGCGCGGGTCGAGAACCTGTTCACTGCGCTGCCGCGCATGGTGCGTGATATTTCGGCCGAGCTCGGGAAGCAGGTCCAGCTCGAGATCGATGGCGGCGACGTCGAGCTCGATCGCGAGATGATCGAGATGATCCGCGATCCGCTGACCCATATCGTCCGCAACGCGATCGACCACGGCATCGAAACGCCAGAGGCGCGAATCGCGGTTGGCAAGGCCGCCGCAGGGCGCCTTCACGTCAGCGCCCGTCAGGTGGGCAACCAGATTCTCATCGAGGTGATCGATGACGGCAAGGGCATTGACGCGGATCGGCTCGTCGCCAAGGCGATCAGTGTCGGCATTCTCAGCCAGGAACGCGCTGCCACCCTCAACTGGGACCGCAAGCTGGAACTGATCTTCGAGCCGGGCCTGTCCACCGCGCAGGCTGTCACCGCGATTTCGGGCCGCGGCGTCGGCATGGATGTGGTCCGCGCCAATGTGGAGCGGATCGGCGGCCTCGTCGATATCGAGAGCCGACCGGGGCAGGGGCTGCGCCTCACCCTTCGCGTGCCGCTCACCCTCACCATCATTCCCGCGCTGACGATCAGCTGCGGCAACCAGCATTTTGCCATTCCGCGGTCGGCGATCGATGAGATCGTACGGATCGGCGGCGGCGCGGTACGCATGAGCGAACTGGGTGGCGCCCGCATCGTCTTCATCCGCGGCACCCGCCTGCCCGTCGTCTCGCTCGGCGATGTCATCGGCCTGGGCGAGGCGAGCGAGCCGACCAATCTGGTGGTGCTGAAGTTGTCCGGCGGCGCACGCTATGCGCTCGCGGTCGAAGCCGTCCACGATCATGAGGAACTGGTGGTCAAGCCCGCCGCTCCGGTGGTGATGGCGTGCGGCATCTATGGGGGCACGACGCTTCCCGACAACAGCCGTCCGATGCTGCTGCTCGATGTCGCGGGCGTAGCGGAGAAGGCCGGCGTGCGCCGCGAGGAAAAGGCGGAAGCGGTCGTTGAAGACAGCGACGAGGATCTGCAGGATGCCGGTGCGGTGCCGGTATTGCTGTTCCGCGACCTTGACGGGATCGAGCGCGGCATTCCGCTGGCGCTGGTCGAGCGGATCGAGGATTGCTACGCGGGTTCGATCAGCAACAGTGCGGGCCGTGCCCGGCTCAACATCGATGGCAGACTGGTTCCGCTGGTGTCCTGCGGTGCTCCGATTACCGACTCCAAGGTCCGTGTCCTGCGCATGCGCGATGGCCCCGAGGAGCTGGCCTATGCGATCGACAGCGTCATCGACATTGTGCCCGTCGCGATCGAACTTCAACGCAGCCATATTCCCGGTCCGGTCGCGGGTGTGATGCTGGTCGAGGATCGGCCGATCGAATTCATCGATGCTTTCTGGCTGTTCGCCCAGGGGCAGGGCGGCGATCGGGCGCCGGAACAGCGCCTGGTCTGTCTGCTGTCAGATGAGGACCCCTGGACCCGGCAGGTGCTCGCGCCTCTGGTGGAAAGCGCGGGATATAGCGTGATCTATTCCGAGCATGAATCGTCGCAGGCAGCCGATCTGGTGATCCTGGCCGATGGCTCGCCGGATCACCCGGCCGAAATCGGGGCGGGTGCGGTACTGCGTCTGCGACAGAGCATGGAGGAGCGCGGCGCTTCGCCCGATAGCCTGTGGCGATATGACCGGCTCGGCCTTGCCAATGAACTGGCCCGTCACTGGAACAAGCGGAGCGCCTGATGATGAACGACCTTTATCTCATCGTCGAAATCGCGGGCCAGCGCGCGGCGCTTCCCGCCGCATTCGTCGAATCGGTCGTCGAGATCGAGGAGATTGCGCCGGTCCCCTGCGCGCCGTCGCACGTCTTCGGGCTGTTCGCACTGCGCAGCCGGGTGCTCACCGTGATCGATACGATCGCGGCGCTCGGCGGTGATCGCAGCGCGCCCGGCGAGAAACAGGCGGTGATCGTTCACGTCGACGGGCATCTCTACGGCTTGCTGGTCGACGATGTGGATGACGTCGTTGCCATCGAGGGCGTGCCGACCCAGCCACGTGCACTGCTATCGGCAGGATGGGCG
The DNA here is from genome assembly GCA_964549965.1 of uncultured Sphingomonas sp. Taxonomy (GTDB): domain Bacteria; phylum Pseudomonadota; class Alphaproteobacteria; order Sphingomonadales; family Sphingomonadaceae; genus Rhizorhabdus. Next base: position 11,182 of record CAZJXG010000024.1, read on the forward strand.
CGCTACTCAAAGGGTGTGTTCGAGCATGATGGCGATCCGCTCCTGCTGATCGACGTCGCGGCGATGATCGCGGGCCCGCTCGAACTGGCGGCTTGAGGCATTAACGCGGCGCTTACGCGTTGCACGATAAAATCGCGGTCAAGCTGACCCCAAGACGGAAGATGGTGATGAAGACCTGCCTGGTGGTTGACGATTCCAAAGTGATCCGGAAGGTCGCGCGCCACATATTGGAGGCGCTCAACTTCAATGTCGAGGAGGCCGGTGACGGGCGCGAAGCGCTCGACCGCTGTCAGACCGGCGAACTGCCCGATGTGATTCTGCTCGACTGGAACATGCCGGTGATGAGCGGGATGGAATTTCTGCGCTCCTTGGGTTCCTCGGGCTTCTCGATCCGGCCGAAGGTCGTGTTCTGCACCACCGAGAATGATGTCGCCCATATCCGCGCCGCGATCGACGCCGGCGCAGACGAATATATGATGAAGCCTTTCGATCGCGAGACGCTCGAAAGCAAATTGCAACTGGTTGGCGTCGCCTGACGATGTCGCGCGCGGGCCTCAGCGGCAGCGTCCGGATCGGACTGGCAGACGGCGGCCGTTCCACGGTTCGCCCGATCCGGGTCCTGCTTGTCGACGACTCGCTCGTGGCGCGGACGGTGCTCGCGCGGCTCCTCGATGGCCGCCCCGAGTTCGAGATTGCGGGCGCCGCGCCGACCGCCGACCAGGCGATCGGCTTTCTCAGTACACACGATATCGACATCGTCGTCCTCGATGTCGAGATGCCGGGCAAGGACGGGCTGACCGCGCTGCCCGAAATCCTCGAGGCCAGCCATGGCGCGCGCGTACTGATCGTCTCCTCGGCGGCCGAAGCTGGTGCATCCGCGACCGTCCGCGCGCTGACGCTGGGCGCCGCCGACACGCTGCTGAAACCGACGGCCGGAAATTTCGCGGGCGAGTTCGCGCATAAGTTCGTCGATGCGCTGCTCCGCATCGGCCATGCACAGCATGATCAGCGACGCACCGAGCTCCGCGCAGCGGACGCGCCGCCACGCCCCGTCACCCCGACCCCGATCGTCGCGCTGCGCGCCGCGCGCTCGGGCAAGGTTTCCTGCCTTGCGATTGGCGCCTCGACCGGCGGCCTTCACGCGCTATCGGCCTTTCTCCGAAGGCTAACTCCCGAATTTCGCGCGCCTATTCTGATAACCCAGCATCTGCCACCGCCGTTCATGCCGTATTTCGCGGCCCAGCTGCGCGACATTGCCGGGCGCCCCACGGCGGTTGCCGGCGATGGTGCGCCGCTCGTGCCGGGGCAGATGCTGGTGGCACCGGGCGAGGGCCATATCCGGCTCGCGCGCAGCGGATCGCGCATCGTGGTGCGGATCGATCCCGTCCCTGCGCCGAGCCGTTGCATGCCTTCCGTCGATCCAATGTTCGAGGCCATGGCCGAAATATTCGGCAGCGAAGGCGTCGGGGTGGTGCTGACCGGCATGGGCCGCGATGGCACCATCGGTGCGGAAGCAATGGTGAAGGCTGGCGCCGAGATACTGGCCCAGGACGCCGCGACGTCGGTGGTCTGGGGCATGCCCGGATCGGTAGCGCAGGCGGGCCTGGCATCGCTGGTGATGCCGCCCGAGGAACTGGCGCGCCATGTCTGCAACCGCAATGAGGCAGCGACGGCGTGGAGGTAAGCCCACGCGCCGCCATGGTGATCGCGCGCCTGTTCGAGCAGGCGACGGGGCAGACGCTGTCGCAGGATCGTTTCTGGCGGATCGGCACCACGCTGACACCTTTTTGCCGCACGCGGGGCATCGACAGCATCGATCAACTGGCGATGCGGCTAGGGCAGGGTGGGGATTCAGCCCTGTCGCTCGACACGATCGACGCGCTGCTCAACAACGAGACCAGCTTTTTCCGCGATCCCGGTGTCTTCGGTCTGATCGGCGACGAGCTGTTGCCGCGCATCGCGGCGCATCGCCAGCGCGAGAAGCGCATCCGCATCTGGTCCGCCGCATGTTCGACGGGGCAGGAGGCCTATTCGCTGGCGATGATGTTCGCGGACCAGGCGGAGCGCTGGGCAGGCTGGCGGATCGAGATCCTGGGCAGTGACATCTCGCGGTCGGCCGTGGAGCAGGCACGGAGCGGCCTCTATAGCCAGTTCGAGGTGCAGCGCGGCCTGCCGATCCGGCAATTGCTCGCGTGGTTCGATCATGTTCTCGACAGAGGCTGGCGCGCCAAGCCGCAGATTGCGGCGATGGTGACGTTCACCCGGCATAACCTGCTGGGGCCGCCGCCGGCGGGAGGGCGATTCGACCTGATCCTGTGTCGCAACGCCTTGCTCTATTTTTCGCCGGAGCGGCGGCACCAGATGCTCGAAGGCCTGGCGCTTGCCACCGCGCCGGACGGCGCGATGCTGCTGGGTGCGGGCGAGACCGCGCGCGACAGCTCCAGCCGCTTCGTCAACGATGCCGATATGCCGATGGTGTATCGCCCCGCTGCCTATGCGAGCATATCGAACGCGGCCTGATCCGTTGCGCGCAGACGCTCCGGCCCGCTAAAGGACCGCTATGAGCGAGATCATCGATTGCCCGTCACCCAATCACGACGAGCGCACCCTGCCGGTGACGATGATCGTGCTGCATTATACCGGCATGCGGGATGCAGCCTCGGCGATTGCTCGTCTTACCGATCCGGAGGCCAAGGTTTCCAGCCATTATCTGGTTGCTGAGGATGGACAGGTGATGCGGCTGGTGCCGGAGGAACGCCGCGCCTGGCATGCCGGCAAGGCCTTCTGGCGCGGCATCACCGACGTCAATTCGGCCAGCATCGGGATCGAGATCGTCAATCCGGGCCATGAGTTCGGCTACCGCCCATTTCCGAAGCCGCAGATGGATGCGCTCATCCCGCTGATCTCGAACATCAGCGACCGCCATGCGATCGAGCCCACCAACATCGTCGGCCATTCCGACGTCGCCCCGCAGCGCAAGCAGGACCCGGGTGAGCTGTTCGACTGGGAACTGCTCGCCAAGCTGGGCCTGGCGCTGCGCCGCCCGCGCCACGGCCTGGCCGATCCGCACTGGACGCCGGGCGGTTTCCTGCTCGCCCTCGAACGCTTCGGCTATGATGTCGGGGACGGCCCTGCCGCCGTTACCGCCTTCCAGCGCCGCTTCCGCCCCGAGACGATCGACGGCATCGCCGATGGGGAGTGCAGGGCGATATTGCTGCGGCTGCTGCTGCACCGGGAGGGGGACGAACTGCTGGAGCCGAGGAAGAACGTCTGACACGGATTGAGTCCCCGGCGAAAACCACCTAACAGCCCGTTCCACCAGAGGGCCGGGCGGTCGCCGCGCAGTGATGCGGGGAGGAAAGTCCGGGCTCCAAGGAGTGACGGTGCCGGGTAACGCCCGGCGGGGGCGACCCCAGGGACAGTGCCACAGAAAGCAGACCACCCGGCGGACCCTTCGGGGTTTCGGGCAAGGTAGAAAGGGTGCGGTAAGAGCGCACCGCGGTCCCGGTAACGGGAACGGCATGGTAAACCCCACCGGGAGCAAGATCGAATAGGGACGGCATATGGGCTACTCCGCCCGGTCGTCCGGGTTGATTGCTGGAGGCCGGTCGCAAGCCCGGTCCTAGAGGAATGATCGCCCATCCGGCGCCAGGCTCGTTCTGGCCCGGTGGACAGAACCCGGCTTACAGGCCCTCTGGTATTTTCCACCTGCTGGTAAAGGCCAAGCGCGATACGCCCGGCGCGCTCGCAGCGCGCGATTTTCGTGGCGATGATTGCATCACGGGCGCGACTACCTATCTTCGCCGTCTGATACGGAGGACGAATATGGCTCGGGAAATCGCTACACTGGCCGGTGGCTGCTTCTGGTGCATCGAGGCGGTGTTCGACGACCTGATCGGGGTCGAGTCGGTCGAGAGCGGCTATATCGGGGGGCATGTGCCCAATCCGAGCTACAAGCAGATCTGCAACGGCGATACCGGCCATGCCGAGGCGATCCGCGTGACCTTCGATCCGGATGTGCTCAGCTATGGCGATCTGCTCGATATCTTCTTCCACATCCACGATCCGACGACGCTGAACCGGCAGGGCAACGATGTCGGCCCACAATATCGCTCAGCGCTCTTTCCGCATTCGCCCGAGCAGGAGGCCGAGGCCAGGGCGGCGATCGAGCGCGCGCAGCCCGACTGGCCCAGCCGGATCGTCACCACGATCGAGCCCGACGCGCCCTGGTATGAGGCGGAGGACTATCATCAGGAATATTTCGCCCGCGAGGGCATGAGCAACGGCTATTGCGTGATGGTTGTTGCACCCAAGCTGGCCAAGTTCCGCAAGAGCTATGCCGCCCGGCTGAAGGACAACGCTAAGGTCTGAGGGCCGTTAGAGGCCCAGCCAGTCCAGGCCACCGGGCAGATCGCTCGCGCTGTAGTCAATATGTAGGACTCGCCGCCTTCCGCCGTTCATCGAGGCTTCCGACGCATGCAGGATTGGGGTCGCATAGGCCCAAACGTCGCCGGGATCAGCTAAACAGGTCAATTGCCGATGACGCTGCACAATGGATGCGATATCGCTCTCAGCGATGCGGCCAAGCCGATGACTCCCGAGTGCGACGACCAGCGGCGCGCTGTACGCCGTCACCGGATCGAGGTGCACGCGCAACGTCACCATGGATTCAAGCAGGGCGAAAGGGGGAGCGACATGCTGCATACCCTCCTTGATCGTCCAAGGCCCAAAGTCGTGCTGGTCGATTCGCTGCTGTACGGCAATCGTGCGATCCTGGTGCCAGCCTAATGCCCAGTTATTGCCAGGTGCCTTGTCGAACAATATGGCGCGGACCGCGCGGCACTTGGGTCCGAGCACAGTGGCCGCAATTGATCCCACACTGTTGTCGGCGGCCAGCAGCGTGGCAAGCTCGGGATGGCCGTGGAGACCGGATACCCGGCCGGTCGGCCGGCAGTGCTTCCAAGACGTCGAACAGGGCCGGCATGATCGGGAGCGCAGCCCGCTTGAAATATTGGGCTCCATCCTCGCCAAGCGATGGAATCAGTGTCAGCGGTACAGCTCCGCCGATGCCTGTAGCGACGCATGGTGGGTCATGTCGCAGTGGAGCGGCGTCACCGTCACCCAGCCATCGGCGGCGGCTTCGAGGTCGCTGCTGTGGGCGGGCGTGTGCGGCATGCCGGGCAGCTTGATCCAGTAATAATCGAAGCCGCGCGGGTCGGTGCGCTGGATGATCTCGGTCTGGCCATAGTCGCGCAGCCCCTGCGGCACGACGCGGATGCCCAGCACATCGTCCGCCGCGCGGGCCGGGAAGTTGATATTGTACAGGGTGCGCGCTTCCCATGGCGCATCGAGCAGAGGCTTCAGCACTTTCGCGCCCCACGCCTCGGCCGCGGCAAAGCTGACATTATGGCCGGCGCCCGCCTTGGCATAGACCTGGCTCAGCGCGATCGAGCGGATACCGGCGAGGGCGCCTTCGGCCGCCGCCGAGACGGTGCCCGAATAACCGACGTCCTCGCCCAGATTGGCGCCCCGGTTGACGCCGGACAGGATCAGGTCGGGCGGGCTGTCCTTCATGATCAGCGCCAGCGCCATCATCACCGAATCGGTCGGGGTTCCGGCGACCGCATAGCGCCGTTCGCCAAGCTGACGCAGCCGGATCGGCTGGGTGAGGGTGAGCGAGCGGCCTGCACCCGAACGCTCGCTGTTCGGCGCGACGATGGTGATGTCGTCAGACAGCGATCGCGCGATCCGTTCGAGCACGGCCATGCCGGGTGCGTGGACGCCATCGTCGTTGGTCAGCAATATCCTCATGCCGGGCGCAGCATGTCGATCCCGCCCATATAGGGGCGCAGCGCATCGGGGATGCGGACCGATCCGTCGGCCTGCTGGTAATTTTCCAGTACCGCGACGAGGGTCCGGCCGACCGCGAGGCCAGAGCCGTTGAGGGTGTGGACGAAGCGCGTGCCCTTGCTCTCGCCGGCCGGGCGATAGCGCGCATTCATCCGCCGGGCCTGAAAGTCGCCGCAGTTGGAAACGCTGCTGATCTCCCGATAGCGCCCCTGGCCGGGCAGCCAGACTTCGAGATCATAGGTCTTCTGCGCGGAGAAGCCCATGTCGCCGGTGCACAGCAGCATGCGCCGATAGGGAAGCTGCAGCGCCTCGAGGATCGCTTCCGCCGCCTTCGTCATCTCCTCGTGCAGCGCATCCGATTGTTCGGGCGTGGCTATGGCCACCAGTTCGACCTTGTCGAACTGGTGCTGCCGGATCAGGCCGCGCGTATCGCGACCGGCGGCGCCGGCTTCTGACCGGAAACAGGGGGTGAGCGCGGTCAACCGGATCGGCAGCTCCGCTTCGGCCAAGATCTGCTCGCGGACCATGTTGGTGAGGCTCACCTCGGCCGTCGGGATCAGCCAGCGGCCATCGGTGGTCCGAAACAGATCCTCCGAGAATTTCGGGAGCTGGCCGGTGCCGAACACCGCCTCGTCGCGGACCAGCAGCGGCGGGATCACCTCGATGAAGCCCGCGGCCGTCTGGCGATCGAGCATGAAGGCGCCGAGCGCGCGTTGAAGCCGGGCAATGCCCCCCTTCAATATGGCGAAGCGGGCACCGGATATGGCGACAGCACTCTCAAAATCCAGGCCGAGCGGCCCCGCGAAATCGGGGTGCTCACGCGCGTCGAACGCAAAATCTGGGAGGTTGCCCCAGCGATGCTGCTCGATATTGCCACCCTCATCGGCGCCATCGGGAACGCCAGCCGCCGGCAGATTGGCAATCGCCGCCAGCGCCGCTTCCATGGCGGCGTCGAGTTCGCCGCCCTCGGCTTCGAGTGCGGGCATTCGCTCCTTGAGGGTTGCCACCTCCGCCATCAGCGCTGACGCCGTCGCCTCGTCCTTCTGGGCTTTGGCCTGCCCGATTGCCTTGGAAGCCTCGTTGCGGCGGGCCTGGGCGGCCTGCAATTCGGTTGCTAGGGCGCGACGGCGTTCGTCGAGCGCCAGCAGATCGGCGGATGCGGCAGCGAGGCCGCGACGGGCAAGGGCTGCATCGAAGGCGGTCGGATCGTCGCGGATCAGGCGGATGTCGTGCATGGTCGCCCTATGGCGGCGATCCCAGCCGCGCGCAACCGCCCCGCGCATCAACAAACAACGACCCCGGATGTTGCCTAGCTGGCCCGGACCGCGGGTCGTTTCGCCCCGCCAGCGGATCGACTGGCCGAAAACATGTGGAACAGAGCGGCGCTTTCAGACGTCATTTACGTAAATATTCAACGCAAGGAGTATGGATGTGACGTTACGAGCTGCTTTTCTTGCTTCCACCCTGTTGGTCATGGGCGCTTCGGCCCAAGCGCAACAAGCGCCCGCCGCACCCTCGGCGCCTGCTGCGGCCGCTGCTCCGGCCCCTGCCACGGCGACCGTTGCTGTAACGGCGGGTGCTGCGGTCACGGACGCCAAGGGTGGGGCCGTCGGCACCATTGCTTCCGTCACCGGGGATGTCGCGGTGGTGGACACCGGTGCCGTGAAGGCGAGCATTCCTGTTACGTCATTCGCCAAGACCGATAGCGGATTCGCGATCGGCATGACGAAGACCGAACTGGAGGCCGCCGCCAAGGGTGCATCGGCCGCCCAGCAGGAGCAGTTTCTTGCCTCGCTGGCACCGGGGCTGGCAATCAGCGACCAAAATGGTGGCCCGGTCGGCACAATCGAGGCCGTCGAGGGAGACCTTGTCACGGTCGCCACGCCCAACGCGAAGGCCAAGCTGCCCAAGAGCGCGATCGTGCAGGGGCCGAACGGTGCGGTGATCGGTATGACTCAGGCCCAGCTCGAGGCTGCGGCTAAGGCGAGCACGTCCCCCGCCGGCTGATCCACGGACCGCGCCCACCCCTCTCATAATCCCCAAAAATCTGCGCCCGCGCCTAGCCTCACGGCTTGTGCGCGGGCGTTGCCCTGTCTATAGCCCGCCGCGGGCCGATCCCGGGTCAGGTCAACGGACCGGCAAATGGGATCCAGGGCAAAGCGGAGAGTCGAATGGCATCGTCGCTGAGTGGCGTTTTTATGGTCGAGGGCAGGTGAACATGTCTGCGGTGGATCTCGACGAAGGATACAGGCCCAAGCCTGAAGAACCGTTCATGAACGATAGGCAACTCGCCTATTTCAAGACCAAGCTGCTCGACTGGAAGGAATCGATCCTCAAGGAGTCGGCCGGCACGCTCCAGCAGCTTCAGGTCGACTCGCTACGCGAGCCCGATCTCACCGATCGCGCCTCGAGCGAAACCGACTGGTCGATCGAACTGCGCACCCGCGATCGCCAGCGCAAGCTCATCTCGAAGATCGACGCGGCGCTGCGGCGGATCGAAGAGGGAGAATATGGCTATTGCGAGGTGACGGGCGAGCCCATCTCGCTGGGCCGCCTCGAAGCCCGTCCGATCGCCACGATGACGGTCGAGGCCCAGGAACGGCACGAGCGCAACGAAAAGGTCAGCCGGGAGGAATAAGGCGCCCGCCATCCGGCACCGGCCATGCTCGCTCCGGTGCTTCCCTGCTATGCCCAAGGGTGAGCTTCTCACGACAGTTTTACGCGATGATATCGGGGATCAGCATGTCCTCGAGCATCGATATCTCGTCCTTGAGGCGCAGCTTGCGCTTCTTGATACGCGCGATCTGGAGTTGATCGACGGCGGGTGCCGTCTGCAGCGCGACGATAGCGGCTTCGAGGTCGCCATGCTCCTGGCGTAGGACTTCGATACGTCGCGCTATCACTTCGCTGTCCAACGACTCGCTCCGCATCCGGTCTCCGGTCCAACGATTCTAGCGGTAGATGGGCCCCACGCTCAAGCCCGTCAAAGGCGCTGGACGGCTCTTTCCCGCGCGTAACGGCCAATCGTGCCGAACATCGGTTCAACCATATTTTTGAGCGAGACAGGGCCGCCGAATCATGATTTATTGGTTGACCCAGTCGGAGTGAAAGGAGACATACTCAATGTCGATTACCCACTCGTCCGCAATGCTCGCGAAGCACGCCGGGATCGAAGCCCGGATCGAAGTCGAGAGCCGCCGGCCAGCACCTGACATGATGCTGATCAGCCAACTGAAAAAGCAGAAATTGCGAATTAAAGAGGCGCTCGCTCGCCTCTGATTGCCCGAGCAGGGGGATTGAGGGTCAGTCGATCCTCAATCCAGGCCTGCGGATTCTTCCCAGATCGACAACCTTGCGAAGATTTTCGTCGGCTCCGGCGACCACAGGCCGGCGTGCGCGATGCGGATCGATCGTCTCGCGGAAGGTTATCCCCATCCGCCCCTCACGCACCCATACGATCTCGCCTTCGACGAGGCCGATGCCCTTCAGGCCGATCTCGACGCAAGCGCCGAGATCATATTCGACCTTCGAATCGGCCATGAGGCCGGTCGATGACAGGTTGCGGATACGAATCGGCTGCGTGTCGCGGACATAATCGCCTGCGGCCTTGATGGTGCCCATCAGCAGCAGGCTGTCGCGCTTGCGGATGCGCTTGCCAGGCTGCAGCGGCATATCTCCGGCCATGTCACCCATGATCGTCCCTCGGTAGAATCAACCGCGGCATTAAGCCCGCGATTGATTGAGGATCGATTAAGGCGACAGCGGCCGGGCGTGAAATGGCGATGTCATCCTGGGCCGGCGCCGGCGATTGGCCGGGCCGGACGGCGGATGGCCTACCGCTCTATGCACATGGCGATACCCATCCCACCGCCGATGCAGAGCGTGACGAGACCCTTCTTGGCGTCGCGCTTTGCCATTTCATAGAGCAGCGTGGTGAGTACCCGCGCGCCAGATGCGCCGATCGGATGGCCGATCGCGATCGCGCCGCCGTTGACGTTGACGATATCCGGGTTCCAGCCCAGTTCCTTGCCGACGGCGAGCGCCTGCGCCGCGAAGGCTTCATTCGCCTCGATCAGGTCGAGATCGGAGAGCTTCCAGCCGGCTTTTTCAAGCGCCAGCCTGCTCGCCGGGGCGGGGCCGATTCCCATGATCGAAGGGTCGACACCACAGGTTGCCCAGCCGGCGATCCGGCCCAGCACCGCCGCGCCGCGCTGCGCGGCATCGGCCGCCGACATCAGCACCAATGCGGCGGCGCCGTCATTGAGACCGCTGGCATTGGCAGCGGTGACGGTGCCGTCCTTCTTGAAAGCGGGTTTCAGGCCGGCCATCGACTCGATCGTTGCGCCGGCCCGGATATATTCGTCCGCATCAACGATCGTCTCGCCCTTGCGGGTCTTGATCGTCACGGGTGCGATTTCGTCGCTGAAACGGCCGGCGGCGCGGGCGGCTTCCGCCTTGTTCTGGCTGGAAACCGCGAAACTGTCCTGGTCGGCGCGGCTGATCTGGTATTTCTCGGCCAGGTTCTCGGCAGTGATGCCCATATGATAACCGTTGAACACATCGGTCAGTCCATCGACGATCATCGTATCGATCAGCGAGACGTTGCCCATCTTGGCGCCGCTACGCAGATGCTGCGCGTGCGCCGAGAGCGACATATTTTCCTGCCCGCCGGCCACGACCACCCGGGCATCGCCGCAGCGGATCGACTGGGCGGCGAGCGCGACCGCGCGCAGGCCCGAACCGCAGACCTGATTGATACCGAAGGCGGTCGCTTCCTTGGGGATGCCGGCGGTCATCGCCGCCTGTCGAGCCGGGTTCTGGCCCTGGCCGGCCGTCAGCACCTGACCGAGAATAGCTTCCTGAACGTCGCCGGCAGCCACGCCGGCCTGGGCGAGCGCGGCTTCGATCGCCACCCGCCCAAGTTCGTGCGCCGGGGTGGCTGCGAATGCGCCGAGGAAGCTGCCGACCGCGGTGCGCTTGGCGCCGGTGATCACGATATCGCTCATGTTGCTCCTGCCTTTGATCTCGCGCCTGCGAACGATCATCCGCTTGGGATATCGTCGAGTCGTGCGGTTGTTTTGCGGCGTCGGATTATCAGGAGTTCTGCAGTTGCGAAAGCCAGGAGGCGATGTGATTCCACAGCGACCCCGGCGCGCGGCGGCCTACTACCATGCCGACATGACCTTCATCGAGCGCGACCCGCTCGCCGCCTGTCCACGCGCAGGCCGCCGGGGTGATGCGATCGGTGGTCGACAGAATGTTGAGCACAGGTACGGTGATCGCGGCGGGATCGACACGCTGCCCGCCGACATGCCAATTGCCGGCGCCCGACATATTGTGCGTCATCAGGTCGGCCATCAGCTGGCGCCCCGCCGCAAAGGTTATGGGCGGTCCGTCATTGGCCCAGTCCTCGACCGCGATGTAATTTGCCCCTTCCGCGCTGCTGGGATCCTTGGTGGAGAATTGTTCGAACTTGGCGATCGTCCGGCCGGGATCGATGCGCCAGAAAATCTGCTGCAACACCTCGGCCGGCAGCAGGCCCATCCGGTCGGCGACCGGTTCGGCGGCGTGCCACAGCGCAAGCATATCGTTTCGCGTCTGCGAAGAAAATCCGCCAAAATCCCATGGTGCAGCAACAAGGATCAGCGCCCGCGGAGGGCGCAGCATCGCGGCGGCGATACTCATCGTTCCACCCAGGCAATAACCGGCCAGGACCGCGTCGCTTCCGACAGCATCGAGGGCGGGAAGGATATATTGCTCGACATGTCCGCCGATATCGATCGCGCGTTCCCCCGGCTCGGGAGAGCCCCAGTCGAGCAGCACCGGATCGAGCCCGCGCATGGCCAGGCTTCGCATCATCGAATTCGCTGCGGAGAGATCCAGAATTTCGGAGCCGTTGATCAGGGAAGGCACGAACAGCACCGGCTGGCCACCATCGCCATAGCGTCGCAACGTCACCCGGCCGATCCGGGCCAGCACCGGCGGTGCCGGTGGCCGGAGCGGCCGGGCCGCGTGCTGATAGGCCTTGAGGCCGGCGAGTGCGGCGCGCATCCGCGCCGGCTCTCCCGCGGTCTCGTTGCGCAGCATTTCGAGGAACAGGGGGAGGGGGCGCGGTCTGTGTTGCGGCGCGGAAAGATTTGATGCTATGCTGCGGTCCTTACTGGTGGGTAGGTGGGGTGACATGGCGAAATCATCGGACGGTTCAGGCACGGTCATCATCAAGAAATACGCCAATCGCCGGCTCTATAATACCGAAACATCGAGCTACATAACGCTCGACCACCTTGCCGCGATGACGCGGGAAGGTCGCGATTTTAAGGTGATCGACGCCAAGACCGAGGAGGACATCACCCATAATGTCCTGACCCAGATCATCATGGAGGAGGAAAATCGCGGGCAGACGATGCTCCCGGTGAGCTTCCTGCGCCAGCTGATCTCGCTCTATGGTGATTCCATGCAGTCGATGGTGCCGCAATATCTGGAAGCGTCCATGGATGCCTTCCGCCGCAACCAGACCCAGTTCCGTCAGGCGATGGAAGGCGCGTTCGCCGGCGGTCCGTTCGCGGAAATCGCCAAGCGCAACATGGAAATGTTCGAGGCCGCGGCCAGCGCCTTCAAGCCGCCGCGCGGCGGGGCTGCTTCCAAGGATGCTCCGTCGTCCCCGGCGGCCACGCCGCCGCGCAGCGAGGTCGACGCGCTGAAAGCCCAGCTCGCGGCGATGCAGGAGCAGATCGACAAGCTGAAGTAACGATCGCCGGGGCATAGCCCTCGATCGTCATCCTGAACTTGTTCAGGATACACTCTTCAACGGGAGCGATCCTCGCGTGGCACGGTGGAGTCTGAATCACGTTCGGCATGACGGTTTTCGTTAGAGCGCGCTCTTATTTCGGCTTCACGAACTTCAGTGTCAGCCGGTCACTCTCGCCAATCGCCTGATATTTCGCCTTGTCGACATCACCGAGCCGGTAGGTGGGCGGCAAGGTCCACACACCTCCGGACCAGTCATGCGTATCCTTGGGATTGGCGTTGATCCTGGATTCACCGGCCAGCTTGAAGCCCGCCGCGGTCGCGAGGCGAATGATCGTCGAACGCTTGATATAGCCGCTCTTCTTTTCCAGGGCGCTGTCCATATCCTCCGGCAGGCGGTGGTCGACCACACCCAGGATGCCGCCGGGCTTCAGCGCCGCGTAAAAATCGGCGAAGGCCTTCTTCGTCTCGGCATCTCCACCCATGATGAGATTGTGGACATTGCGGAAGGTGAGCACCCGGTCCGCAGTTCCGGCGGGGAAGGTGCTGGGTTCGGTCGGACTGAACGGAACGATCTCGACCGGTCCGAACCAGGACTTGTTTTTCTCGAAGAGCGCGCGGGCGCTGCTATGGCTGCGCTCACCGGCGCCGGGCATGGCCACATAGCGGCCATTGCCGTTAAGGGCCGGCGCGATAATTTCGGCATACCAGCCACCGGCGGGAATGAACTCGATCACCGTCTGGCCGGGCTTGACGCCAAAAAAGGCGAGCGTCTCCGCAGGATGGCGATACGGGTCGCGTGCCCTGTTGGCCTCGCTGCGGCGCGGATCGGCGATCGCTTTCGCGATGACGCTATCGGCCTTGGCGGCGGTCGCGGCGGCAATGGGCGTAAACGCGATAACCGCACTTGCGGCGGCAAGAAACAACTGACGCACCTGGGCTCTCCCGATAAGGATCAGAATCCAATCATGACGGAGCGGGAATAAGGTGCAATCGGATTATGCATGGCCGACGCTGTCTTTCGTCGCGCTGGCGCTGCTGTCTGTCGCGGCGGACTGGCTGCGGCACCGTCGGCGCGAGGCGGATCGCCAGAGGGGGCGGACGGGCTGGGTGCCCTGGCCGCAGCTGATGCTGCTGGCGCTGATCCTGGCGGCCGTCTGTGCGGGGCTGTGGATTCAGGATGTCCGAGGCTAGAAGCGCTTGGGCGCCCCGCCGTTATAGGCAGGCTTCGAGCAGCGGCTGATCGAAGCCGAACTGGCGCGCTTTCTCGATCGTATAGGGACGCAGGCCCGACGAGATATATTCGCCGACGATCTTCCCTTCGGTATCCTCGGCCTGATACTCGAACTTGAACAACTCCTGGGTGATGATCACCGGTCCTTCCATGCCGAGCACCTCGGTAATGCTGGTGACGCGGCGCGAGCCATCGCGCAGGCGCTTCACCTGAACGATCAGGTCGACCGAATCCGAGATCTGCTTCGAGATGGCCTCCTTCGGCACCTTGATGTCCGACATCATGACCATATTCTCCATACGGGCCAGCGCCTCTCGTGGGCTGTTCGAGTGGAGGGTGCACATCGAGCCGTCATGGCCGGTGTTCATGGCGGCCAGCATGTCGAAACATTCCGGCCCGCGGATTTCGCCCAGGATGATGCGGTCGGGGCGCATACGCAGCGCGTTGACGACAAGGTCCCGGATCGAGATCGCGCCCTGGCCTTCGAGATTGGCGGGGCGGGTCTCCAGCGGCAGCCAGTGCGGCTGCTGCAGGCGAAGCTCGGCGGCATCCTCGATCGTGATGACGCGCTCGCCGGGATCGATCATCTTCGACAGTGCATTGAGCATCGTCGTCTTGCCTGAACCCGTGCCGCCCGAAATGACCACGTTGAACCGGCTGGCGCCTGCGATTTTCAGCAGGGTCGCCATCTGCTCGCTCATCGATCCGCTGCGCGCCATCATGTCGAGGGTGATCGGCTTGGACGAGAATTTGCGGATCGAGATCGCGGTGCCGCGCAGTGACAGCGGCGGCACGATGACGTTGACGCGGCTGCCGTCGAGCAGGCGGGCGTCGGCCAGCGGCGTCGTCTGATCGACGCGGCGGCCGACCTTCGAGACGATCCGCTGGGCGATCTGGAACAGATGTTCCTCATCGCGGAAATTGATCTTGGCGAGTTCCAGCTTGCCCTTGCGCTCGACATAGGTCTGGTCCGGGCCGTTGACCATGATGTCGGTGATCAGCGGATCGCCGAGCAATTCCTCCAGCGGCCCGAGCCCGAGCAGTTCGTCGACCAGCACCTTTTCCAGGGCGAACTGCTCGCGCCGGTTGAGGGTGATGCGCAACTCGGCCAGCACCTCGCCGATGATCGGACGGAACTCCTCGGCCAGCTCGTCCTTGCTCAGCGACGCCGCGGCTTCAGGGTCCACCCTTTCGAGCAGGCGCGGGAGCACCTGTTCCTTGATCTTGTGGATCGAGGCTTCGAAGCCCTCGACCCGCGAACGGCCGGCGTCGCCTGAGGCCGCTTCGCGGATGGCCAGCCGCGCCATCGCATCGGCATGTTTGGGAAGCTCGACCTGGTCTTCATTGACCGCAATCGGATCATCGAAGCTCGGCATGCCCGCGAAGGGATCGGCGGCAGCGCCCGGAAAAGCCGTGCTGTCGATCGGCGGAAACTGCAGGCCGCCGGTGAGTGGGGCAGGGGTGGGCGCGCTATCGCCGTGCATGGGCCGCGCCACGCCAAAGGCGGGCTTGGCCCCGTGCGTCATGGCTCCTCGCTTGCCGAATGCACTCATCGCTACCCATTCTCCGCGGCCCGATCAGGCCGAACGGTCATGCAGTAGCCCGAAACCCCTCAAAAACGGTTAATCGCGCCCTGGCGAATGGCGTCAGCCGAAGTCGGCGGTGCTGATCAGCGCTGGGTTGGAAAAGCCAGCAAGCCGGATCGCTTCAAGCGGCGCCGATGCGCCGGTATCGTAGAAGATATAGCTGTCATTGCCGACTTTCAGCGCGGCCACGCTGGACGAGCCCTGCGTACCGAGCATCTGCTGCGCCGAGGCCGCGGCGGTGGCGAGATCGCTGAACGCCTGACCCTGCAACACGCTGGCCGGGACGCCCAGGCTCAGGCGGATGCGGTCGCTGCCGTCGGCGAAGTCGCTGATCATGTCGGTCATGTTCGCTGCGGGGCCACTCGTCGTGAAGGCCGCGTCCCCGGCACCGAAGTAGAAAATATCATCGCCAGCGCCACCGGCGAGGATGTCGATACCGCTGCCCCCCGCCAGGCTGTCCGATCCGAGATCGCCCTGCAATATATCGTTCTCGCTGCCGCCGGAGAGGCTGTCATTGCCCTGGCCGCCGCGCAGCGAATCATTGTCTGACCCGCCGTCGATCGTATCATTGCCGAGATTGCCGTTGACCGTGTCGTTGCCGGCGCCACCAATGATGTTGTCATTGCCCTGGCCACCCTGGATCCGATCCGATCCGCCCTCGCCGTTGAGTTGATCGTCCCCGGCATTGCCCTGGATATAGTCGCTGCCGGCGCCGCCGTTGATCGCATCTGATCCGTCGCCCGCCACCGCCACGACACCGCCTCCATAAAGATGGTCGTTGCCATTGCCGCCCGTGACCGAATCCGCGCCCGCGCCACCCGAAATGAAATTGCCATTATCGTTGCCGCGGATCGCGTCGTTGCCGGCGCCTGCGACAGCGGTATCGATGCGGGTGTCAAAAGCGATGCCGAGGTTGCTGGACAGTCCCGCGACGCTGCTGAACGTGCCGGCGTTGAGGTTCACATTCGACGCCTGGCTGAAGCCCGACAGGTCCAGCTTGTTGTTCCCGCCCTTGTTCCAGATGGTGATTACCGGCCGGTTGTTCTGGGTGAAATCGAAATATTTGCCGATCTCGCCGCCTATATTGCTGTTGAAGCCATAGGTCTGGCCACCCGACAGCGGCGTGTTGATGGCGACACCGTAGATCCGCTGCACGCCCACTATATCCAGGGGCATGGGCGTTACCGGGTCATTGGCGTAGGAAAGTCCATTGCTCGATCGCGTCGTTCCCCAGGCGAACTCGCCGGGTGGATCGATATAGGACATGATCGACCAGGCGCGGTTGTCGAAGCTGCTGAAGGCGGTCGCCTGATCGGTGACGCCTTCATCATAGGGGCCGCCATGCCCGAGGCCCAGGACATGGCCCCATTCATGGACAAGAGTGGTGTACGGGTAGCCGCCAAAATCGCTGATCGCGCCACCGAGCGGGCCGAAACCGTCAACGCTCGTGTCGATATCGATCGTTCCCTGCGTGGCGCGCCCGACATTGGTGGTGCCCGTCTGTCCGGGGAAAACCCGACTCTGTCCGCCCGAGGCGGTGTCATCATTGGCCCGGCTGATCAGCACCTGCGTGCTGCCCTGGCTTCCTTCGACGAAGGTGACGTTGGCGACCGCCGACCAGAGCGACGCGGTGCTGCTGAACGCGGCCTTTTCCGTCACGGTCCAGTTCGACGCGGCATCGAAAGCATAGCTCACAGTGGCGCCGGTACCGGCCACGCCCTGGCCGAACTTCGCCGTGAAATTGGTACCGGAGCCGTAGGTCGCCGGGCTGTCCGAGTTCCACGTCCAGAAGCTCTGGGCGACAAGAACGCCACCCGCGTTCAACCCCGTCATATAAGTGACCTGGGATTCCTGGACAGAATTGATGGACGCCATCGTCCTTGTATCCCGCTGACCGACGCAACTTTCACTACGTCATATACCATGGGAATGTTGCAGCTACCCTTCCATAAATGACGGGCTCGGACATGTTTGGGAAGCTAAACCTGCTTGCAACACGGTTTGTCGCATGGGCCACGTAACAGACGGAACGTCTATATATGCAACTAATAGGTTGCATATATACCATGTCCTGTGACAATAGGCAGCCAGGAGGTTGCCTATATGACCGATTCTATCGAACGCAGCATCAGCCTGTCGGCGCCCGTCGAACGGGTATGGCGCGCCCTCACCGATCACTGCGAGTTCGGCCAATGGTTCCGCGTCGCGATCGAGGCGCCCTTTGTCGCCGGCCAGGCGTCGACCGGCCATATAACCCTCAAGGGTTATGAACATGTCCGCTGGAATGTCAGGATCGTCACGATGGATGCGCCCCGGCATTTCGCCTTCACTTGGCATCCCTATGCCGTCGATCCGGCGATCGACTACGATGCGGAGGAGCCGACACTCGTCATGTTCCGCCTCGAACCGGACGGCGCGGGGACGAAGCTGACGGTCATCGAATCCGGCTTCGACAAGGTACCGGAGCACCGCCGGGATGAAGCGATCCGTATGAACGGCGGCGGCTGGACGGCACAGATCGACAATATCCGCATGCATGTCGATGGCTGAGCCGGCACCTGCGGCCGCGCTGGCCGGCCCGGCGCCGATTTTTGCGGCGCTTGGCGATCCTACCCGGCTGTCGCTGCTGATGCGTCTGAGCGACGGACAGACCCGTTCGATCACAATGCTCGCCGCCGATGGCCGTCTCACGCGCCAGGCGGTGACGAAGCATCTGCGCGTGCTGCAGGATGTGGGCCTGGTCGATCATGTGCGGGCCGGGCGCGAAACACGTTATGCCTGCCGGCCCGAGCCGCTGGACATGGCGCGCGCCTGGCTCGATCGGGTCGCGGCGCAATGGGACGATGCGCTGGGGCGGCTCAAGATGTTCGTGGAGGCAGAGGAATAGCGCCGTCCCTAGATGACAAAGGCCCGGCCGCCTGCGCGGTCCGGGCCTTTGTCCGTTACCCGGAGGGCAGCGTATCAGGCGGCTTCGGTCGCCCGCTCCGCCAGCACCGTCAGGCCCTTTTCGTTGACCTCGGCGAAGCCGCCCTCGACCTGGATGCGCGCGGTGACGGTGTTTGGCCCGGAATAGATGGCGAGTTCGCCCGAGCGGACGACCGACATGAAGGGCGCATGCCCCGCCAGCACGCCGAAGTCGCCTTCGGTGCCGGGCACCACCACCATATACACATCCTCCGAGCGGAGGAGCTTTTCCGGGGTGACGAGTTCGAAGTGCAGGTCTGCCATGATCAATCCTGTCTTAGCGATTTCGAGGCAGATGAAATCTGCCGGCTCGGACATCGCGGCACAAACATTAGGAGCGGCTCGCCGGTCCGGCCGCGAGGGCAAGATCGAAGGCTGTGGTGGCCTTTTCGAACTTGTCCCGGCAGCCGCTGTTGCAGAAGCCGACGACCTGGCCCTTGTAGAGGGTCAGCGAGTCCGCCGAGATCGGATCACCCGACCAGGGGCAGAGTTCGTTAACCGCGTCCTCCAGGCGCAGGCCGCTCGTCATCAAGCCGCTTCGGCGGCCAGCTTCTTGGCCTTCTCGACAACCTCGTCGATGCCGCCGACCATGTAGAAGGCGGCTTCGGGCAGGTGGTCATATTCGCCCTCCACCACCGCCTTGAACGACTTCACCGTGTCCTCGATCGACACGAACTTGCCGGCGATGCCGGTGAAGACCTCGGCGACGTGGAACGGCTGCGACAGGAAGCGCTGGATCTTGCGGGCGCGCTGCACGGTGAGCTTATCCTCCTCGGAAAGCTCGTCCATGCCGAGGATCGCGATGATGTCCTGCAGCGACTTGTACTTCTGCAGGGTCTCCTGGACGGCGCGGGCGGTCTCGTAATGCTCCTGACCGACGATGCGCGGCTCGAGCATGCGCGAGGTGGAGTCGAGCGGATCGACCGCCGGGTAGATGCCCAGCTCCGAGATCGCGCGGTTGAGGTTGGTGGTCGCGTCGAGGTGGGCGAAGGAGGTGGCCGGCGCCGGATCGGTAAGATCGTCGGCGGGCACGTAGATCGCCTGCACCGAGGTGATCGAACCCTTGTTGGTCGAGGTGATGCGCTCCTGCAGCGCGCCCATGTCGGTCG
>CAZJXG010000025.1:0-29333 GCA_964549965.1 uncultured Sphingomonas sp.
GAATATGTTCTCTCGTACTTGCAGCACTCCTTCCCGGTGCAGCTCTACGAGCCCTACACCGACAGCGAGGGCAATCTGGCGTCGCGCCTAGTCGTTCGCGATGGCCAGCCGGTCGAATGCCGTGAAGCTGTCGCACGGCGTGACGACCTCATCGAACGGCTTGCCTCCCTGTCACCGGTGCCCGGCGCCCTCGACCAAATCGTCCAGCGGTTCGGCACCGAAATGGTCGCGGAAGTCACCGGGCGCTCGCGGCGGATCGTGCGCAAAGGCGAGCGCTTCGCCGTCGAAAACCGGGCCGCCAGCGCCAATCTGGCAGAGACCGCCGCCTTCATGGACGACCTCAAGCGCATCCTAGTCTTCTCGGATGCCGGCGGCACTGGACGCAGCTATCATGCCGACATCTCCGCCCGGAATCAGCGCCTGCGCGTCCATTATCTTCTCGAACCGGGCTGGAAAGCGGATGCCGCGATCCAGGGTCTGGGGCGGACCAATCGCACCAATCAGGCCCAGCCACCGCTTTTCCGGCCGATCGCGACCGATGTGAAGGCCGAGAAGCGGTTCCTCAGCACGATCGCGCGCCGGCTCGACACGCTCGGGGCAATCACGCGCGGCCAGCGGCAGACCGGAGGCCAGGGCCTGTTCCGGCCCGAGGACAATCTCGAAAGCCCCTATGCCCGCGCGGCGCTGCGACAGCTCTATCTTCTCGTCATCCGCGGCAAGATCGAGGGCTGCTCGCTCGAGCGGTTCGAGAATGCCACAGGCCTGAAACTGACCGACACCAATGGAAACAAGGACGAACTGCCGCCGATCACGACCTTCCTGAACCGGCTTCTCGCACTCACCATCGAATTGCAGGGCATCCTGTTCTCGGCCTTTGAGCAGTTGCTCGACGCGAAGGTTGCTGGCGCCGTGGCGAGCGGCACCTATGATCTGGGGCTCGAAACCCTCACCGCAGAAAGCTTCGTCGTTACGGATAGGGTTAGCATCTACACCCACCCGGCAACCGGCGCCCAAACTCGGTTGCTGACCATCGCCCAGCGCGAGCGCAATCGGCCACTGTCGCTCGCCGATGCATTGGCTTGGCTGGGAAATGACCATGGTCGTTTACTGGTCAACACCAAGTCGGGCCGCGCCGCCGTCCAGGTCCCGGCACCATCGTTGATGCTGGACGATGGCGAGATCGAGCGCCGGGTTCGCCTGATCCGTCCGATGGAACACCATCACGCCTCATACGCCATGATGGCTGACAGCCACTGGGAGGAGGTGGACCGCGATGCCTTCGCCCATGCCTGGCAACGCGAGCTGACAGACGTGCCGACCTTCACGGAGAGCACGATCCACATCGTGGCTGGTCTGCTCCTGCCGGTGTGGAAGCGATTGCCCGATGAATCGACCCGGGTCTATCGGCTCCAGACCGACGACGGCGAGCGCATCATTGGCCGGCGCGTTTCGCCTGCATGGGCGGCCAATGCTGACACTTCGAGCTCGCCCGACCTGACCGGCGATGCCGCCTACGGTGCTCTCCTCGACGGGCAGACAATCATCGACCTTGCCGAAGGCCTGCAATTGCGGCGGGTCAAGGTCATGGCCGCAAACCGCATCGAGCTGACCGGCTTTACCGAGGCGATGCGCGAACGCCTGCGCGCCTACGGGCTGTTCACCGAAATCATCTCGTGGAAGCTGCGCTTCTTCGTCCCGGTCGACGCAAGCGGCCCCACCGTTCTCGCACGACTGCTTGAAACCTATCCAGCCCAGCGCCTGCTGGAACGGGAGGCTGCCTGATGGCCCGGGTCAATGCAGGCGATGTTGCCCATCGTCTCGGCCGCCAGGCCGAGGCGGTGTGCCGCCGCTACCTCAGTGCCGGCTGCAAGCATGGCAACTACTGGCTGGTCGGCGATACCAACAATACGCCGGGGCGCTCCCTCTTCGTCCGGCTCCACGATTCCCCCAAGGGCGCGGCGGGCAAGTGGCAGGACGCGGCCACCGGCGAGCACGGCGATTTGCTGGACCTAATCCGACTGGCACGGGGGCTCACTGAGTTCGCCGATGTTGCCGAAGAAGCCTGCGCGTTCCTGAGCCTGCCGCATCCAGAACCCACGCCGTTACCGAACAAGCTGGTGCGAGCGGCGAAAGGTTCGGCCGATGCCGCAAAGCGGCTCTTTGCCATGTCACAGCCAATCGGCAGATCCGTCGTCGGCACCTATTTGCACCATCGCGGCATTGCGTCATTGCCCGGGCCGGCAACCCTGCGCTTCCATCCCCGCTGCTACTATCGAGCGGGGGAAGGCGAAGCCACCCAGACATGGCCGGCGATGATCGCCGCCGTCACCGATCTCGATGGCCTGATCACCGGAGTGCACCGTACCTGGCTGGCCCCCGATGGGGCCGACAAGGCACCCATCAACACTCCGCGCAAGGCGATGGGGAACCTGCTCGGTCATGCGGTTCGCTTCGGCATTCCCGGCGAAGTCATGGCTGCAGGCGAGGGCATCGAGAGCGTGCTATCCGTTCGCGAAGCCGTCCCCGGCATGGCGATGGCCGCGGCACTTTCGGCTGCGCACCTCGCTGCCATCGCATTCCCCGATGCGCTGCGCCGCCTCTACATCATCCGCGACAATGATCCGGCAGGCGATTGGGCCGGCGATAGCTTGGTCGAGCGAGCCCATGCAGCCGGGATCGAGGCGTTCGTGCTGTCGCCAGAGCGGGGGGATTTCAACGAGGACCTTTGCGCCCACGGCCTTGACGCGCTGCGGGCAAATATCCGGGGCCAGATCGCCCCGCAGGACGAGGCTCGTTTTCTCGATTATTCAGCCTGATCATCGGTCCGGTGAATATCCTGCGGTCCTACGGGTATGCTCGCATCGCGATTGCTCTCACCATCGACAAAGGGCCGCGCCCGGCCTTCGAGAGGGCGATAGGCCCACAAGCGTTCCGGCCCCGCAATGGCTGAGGCCAGCTATTTTCCGGCGGCGCGCTTCGCCCGCCTTTCCATCGCGAAGCAAAATAGCCGGCCTTGCGCCATCCTCCGCTGCCGCTGCGGCCCTACGGGTGCAGAGCCAGCCCGTTCGTGGGCTTCCTCGCCATGAAGGCCGCGAGGGCGCGGTCCAATCGATGGAGCATCCGATGGACGAGCATGACGACTTTGAACCGCATCACACCTCTTCTCCGACCGATCACGTTTTGCAGGAACTTCAGCTCTACGGTTACCGCCCCTTCGACGATGAACCCGATCCCCGCCCATTGCCCGAAGGCAACCGGGTCGCCGGTGCCATCGCCGACATCTTCGATGCCCTGATATCCAGCATGGAAGACACGCGCCTCGAGCCCGACCTCGACGACCTCCTCTGGTCGACGGTCAATCTCTTCCACCGCGCCTGCCAGCGGATCGAACGCGAACTCGACGATAACGAGGTGGGCCAGCGCCGCCTCCAGAACGAACAGGATGGCAGCGAGGTGAAGTCCGTCGAACTGGAGCGCCTGACCGCCCAGGGGCAAAGCCTCCTTGAACGGCGCGATGCTTTCGAACTGATGCGCGATCAGGCCGCAGAGCAATTCGAGCGGCAAACCAGGTCGAGCTGGAAACCGCACTCGGGCTCCATGGTTAACCATCGCCACCTGACGGCCGCCATGATCGACAGCCGCGACTTCATCAACGCCAAGCGCCGCGCCGAAACCGAAGTGCTCCTGCCAGCAGGGCCGAAGATCGCCTTCTCCGGCGGTGAATGTGCCGATCACCAGCTGATATGGGCCAAGCTCGACCAGATCAAGGTCAAGCATCCCGACATGGTACTGATGCATGGCGGCTCACCCAGGGGGGCCGAGAAAATCGCATCACGCTGGGCAGATACCCGCAAGGTGCCACAGATCGCCTTCAAGCCAGACTGGACGCGCCATGCGAAGGCAGCGCCCTTCAAGCGCAACGATCAGATGCTCGCCATCATGCCGATCGGGGTCATCATTTTCCCCGGCTCTGGCATTCAGGACAACCTCGCCGATAAGGCCCGCAAGCTCGGGATTCCTGTCTATCGGTTCGGCTCCGGCGGCGCCTGAGCGCCGCCGGACGCTAGCTCTTTCGAGGCTTGGGCTGGTGCAGCCGCCGTTTGACATTGGGTTTCAGTGCATTGCCAACGTCCTTGTCGATGATCGCCAGGTCAAACCAGTCCGGGTCGAAATGGCCTCCGCACCATTGTTTGGTTTCGCCATGTTCTGGATCATCGGGGTCCCTCATGATTTCGAGAAACCGTTCATAGCCGGGAATTCCGCCAACATCTTCTGGAGGGCGAGCACCCGATCCATCTACGCATTGGGCTTTCTTCGGCGCAGCATCGAGGGAAAGCCATTGCTCCAATTCGACAGTGTGCATCCAATTGTCGCCGAAATCATAGAGGTAGTTGAACCTCGTCCCAGATCTCGAGAAGTCCCGCAGGCGCACGTCGGTCTGCTCAAAGACCTGAGGGTCGTCTTCGCAGGAACCCTCGTAGGCGGCGGCAGCATCGCCGAAGCGCAGCCCCCCGATTTGAAACTCGTGCAGATGGTAATTCCACCAGTTGAATGCGGCCTGGATCGTCAGATGGAGTTGTTCGAGATTCCAGTGAATCGGGACGATCAGCCGCCTCCAGACCGGAGGCTCTATGTCGTCAATCGACACACGAATCTGAATGGCATTGAACGGTTCGAACATACTGGCAACAAGCCGTTCCAATAGGGCGGCGTCAAGCTTTGTCACAGACGCGCGGCATGCAAATTTCGCTTGAGCCATGATCCTCAGCCACATCGCTCCCATTCGGCAACTGCTCACCCCCGCTTCAAATGCGCTGATCCTTGGCCCGGCCCAGGGCCTGACGCCATCAACCCGTAAAGGGTCGGACTACGCAAAGCGTGCCGCCGAACTGGCTTCGCCAGCCCGGTGATTGCAGCCCTTGGCCAGTCACGTCGGGCGCCTGTCAGCGGGGGATGAGCCTCCGCTTCGAACAGGAGCAGGTCCGATGTCCCTCAACGATGCACAAGCCTTCGCCTTCAGCCTCGCTGCAACCCTGATGGTCGCCATCGTCATTTTCCGCGCTGGTGACGGCAGCCTGTCGGTCATACCGGCCACCGAGTTCGATCACGATGCCGAAGTCATCGCGGAAATCGATCCTTTCGCGCTCTGACCGCGCCCAATCGCTCCGGCGGCGTGGAAACTGCAACGGTTTCCGCTCCCGCTGGGGCCTGAATTCCGCTATATGGCTACCCGCGCTGTGGTGGTGGTGGAGGCGCAACCGTCAGACCTTTTGTCACGGGAGACCGCCACCATGATTATTCTTGGTATTTTTCTGTCGATTGCGGCGATCAGCTTCTTTTGCTGGTTGCTGTTCACGCTTGCGGTGTTCGCGCTGCCCTTTTTCGTCGGCATGAGCGTTGCTGCATGGGCCTATCAATCCGGCGCCGGCTGGCTGGGCGCGACATTCATCGGACTGCTTGCGGCAGGCCTGACGCTCGGCTTTGGACAGATTGGCCTAATGCTCGTGCGGCCCACTTGGGCGAGACTGTTGATTGCACTCGCCTTCGTCGCGCCTGCGGTCATGGCCGGATACCACGCTACCCGCGGCATCGTGCAGCACACCATGCCCTCCGAAACCTGGCAGCAAGTATTCTCGGTGATCGGCGCGATCGTTGTGGGCTGCACGGCGTTCGTTCGAGTAGCAGGCATGGCAGGCACCAAGCCGTCGCCGGGGCATCTGGCAAGCACCTGAAGCAGGCCGATAGATTTACTGGACGACCGATGAGGCGAAACTTTTGCCGTCCTGCTGGAAGAGAGCGGCAAAACGGGGCTGCATCGTCGGATCACGCTGGCCCATACTCCCACAAGGCTCCACCGTCCGAACGACCAAGGGTTGCCCGATTGACGCGGTATGTGACCAGCACGTGGCCCGGGGCGTTTCGTGATGCGTGCTGCGTTTGATAGCGCGCCAGCCTGTCTGGCGAGGGCGAGATCGCGGTGTTGGTGGGCCGCGCCGGTCTGAAGGGCGAAGGCGTATCGCCACGATTGTCCCATAACAGTTCGCTCGCGCCCGCTCCAAACGGCCTCTGTCATGGGCTGATCTGGCCGAAGACCGGCTGCGCCTCGACCGCCTATGCCGCAACCGCGTTCCGCCAACTTTCTTCCCCTGCCGGCCAGGGCCGTCATTCCTCGCGAGACAAGAAAGCTGGCTTCACGCCGTCCTGCGCTTCGCTGCGGCAGCAAGCTGTGCGGCGTCGGTCGTCTCCGGCCTCTCGATCGCCATCGAGGCCGCAATGGTGCGGGTTCGAAGACGAATGAACGGAGATTTCTCATGGCTACCATTGGCACCTTCAAGAAGACCGGCTCGAACGAGTTCACCGGCGACATCATCACCCTCAGCGTCCAGGCCAAGGGTGTGCGCATCATTCCCGACCTGCGCGCCACCGGCGAAAACGCCCCCAGCCACCGGGTCGTGGTCGGCCGCGCGGAAATCGGTGCAGCCTGGTCCAAGCGTTCGGGCGAAGGCCGCGACTACCTGGGCCTCAAGCTGGATGATCCAAGCTTCAATGCCCCGATCTACGCCAACCTCTTCGACGACGAAGACGGCGAAGGTTATTCGCTGATCTGGTCTCGCCCCAATGGTCGCCGGGGCGACTGAGGCCCGCAGCCAGGCCCCGGCCGAAACGGCCGGGGCCTTTTGGCATTCGAGCGACCGAATCAGTTCCGGCCGCCTCGCCACTAGTTCGCAGATCCAAAGCTTGATTGCCGCACGATGGAGGTGGCATTTGCGCCAAGGACGACTAATATAGTCGTAGTTCTGGCGCGTTCATCCGCGGTGGTGGGAGGCGATCATGCATGATCACCGCTCGCCAATCGCGGGCCGCACGCGCGTTGCTGGGATGGACACAGGAGACGCTCGCTGACAAGGCCCAGGTCTCTCTGACCGCGCTCAAGCGCCTCGAATCCGAAAGCGGGCTCGAGGTGTACGAATCCACACGCGATCAGGTGCGCAGGGCGCTTGAATCCGCCGGTGTCGTTCTCCTGTCCACGGAGAAGGGCGAAGGTGTTCTGCGACTCCATCAACCAGGTGATCGATCAGCCAGGCCATGAGGTCGGCTGTCACAGCTATCTTCGACCGGAAAAATTCTGCGAGCCGCTGTTCAGGATCAATGCTAGGGCCGATGGAAAGTCGCAAAAACACCTAGAACAACGTGGTGGCCGGTGATGGACGAGTCTACACCGCAGTTTCTTGATCAACCGCCGCAGGGCCAGCAACTCACCTCTTACGATCGTGAGCACATGGTGCTGTATCTCCGATTGTTGGATGCGCATCGGGACGGCGCCGACTGGCGTGAAGCCGCGCAGATCCTGTTCGGACTAAACGCGGCGATCGATCCGGAAAGAACCCGCAAGGTGCATGACGCCCACCTTGCGCGCGCGCGATGGATGACCGAACACGGCTACCGCGAACTGCTGCGCAAGGGGCAGCCCGACTGACAGGTGATGCCGCTGCGGCATCGCCTGTTGCCGAGATGGGGACTTCCGGCTCCCGTCACAGAAAGGAATCATCGCCCTCCCGTAATCGTCTGAGGCCGGGGGAGAATCGAGATGATGCCGGATGCTTCTCAATGGCGTTCCGCTGCACGCTACGAACCCGTCGAACGCATGAGCGCCTCGGGCCTTGCGTGGGAATGGCTTCGACGAAACGAAGCCTATAACCGCGATTTCGACGAATTGTCGGCGAAAGATGCCAACATCCCCATGCTGACGGACGCGATCCGTCAGCGCTGGAGGTTACGATTTCGCGGTCGACCCAGCACTCGATCAGGCCGCCACTACCGTTATCTGGATGCCCCAGGACGACACCAGCATCGTCGTGGTTGCCGATGCTCCATCTGAGTTGACCGCCCGTTCTGGCGGGCACTCGCTGCCTGAGGCGATCACCGGAAGCGATGGCAGCATCACCCTCCCGCTAGCCAACGGCGAGCATATCCAGATCCAGCTTTTGACCTCCGGGTCCGGCCAGGCGGTGGCCTTGATTCCACTGGATATTGATGGATTTGGTAGGCTGGAGGCCACGCATCGCCTCCTAGCAGCGCTTCATGGGCGGGCCATTCCGCCTGATACTCGGTTGACCCGACAGCAACGGATGCGATCGCGCCGAATGTTGCAGGCTTTCGATGGGGCGCGCAGTGGTGCCACCCAACAGGACATCGCTCGAACTCTGTTCCGCATCGGCCCTGTCAGCCGGGACGAATGGCAGGCGTCTGCCTCACGCCATGCAGTCATGGCGTTGCTACGTGATGCCCGAGCCATGATAGCGGGCGGATATCGCAATCTATTGCGGCACCGCCGACGCACATAACGTCATGTGGATGGTGATTGGCTAGCCACGACTGTCGCGCAGGGTTCTGGCAATCAACCAATGGTGCAAGACCTGCACTGCGGTGAACGCCGAGCCGATGATTATCAGCATCGGCAAAACCATATCTTCTTGTCCGGCCCTCGGCCTCACAGTCAGTGCGAGGAACACGAAAAGGCCAAGGATCACCGCCGCTGTCGCCGGAATGAAGCTCAGCGCGACAATGCGTGGAGCCCACCAGTTTACCGATCCTGACAAAGACCACTGCATCGGCAACCGATCGGCAGTCCGAAAACGACCATTTGCTCGCAGCGACAAGGCGGCAACGATCAATCCGAAGATCAGCGCAAGGCAAAGCACAATCATAGGAAGCTGCCCGTATCACCTCTGGTGACTTGGGCAAAATGAACTTGGTCGCCCCGATCCACTGCCCGTTACCGGTGTGGAAATTCGCAGGGTGGGAAAATCCCGCTGCAACTCGCCGATTTCGCTTCGCCATTGTGGCCTTCGCCCGCCGTCGATCTCCCACGGCACCAACGAAGCCCACGAAAGGCCGACCTATGCGACCCGATCTCGCCGTTCTGCCGCCACGCTACTTGCGTACCAAGGAAGCCGCCGCGTTTCTCAGCCTTTCGCCGCGAACTCTCGAAAAGCATCGGACCTACGGCACCGGCCCCGCCTACAAGAAGCTTGGTGGGCGGGTGGTCTACTCGGTCGATGATTTGCAGCATTGGGCTGAGCGCGGTGCCGTCACCTCGACGTCCGACCCCCGCGGCACCGTGCTGCCAGCAAAGTGGCATCCGGACGATGTCGTTCCTTTGGCTGGCCGTCTGGCGCGCTGACCCGCGCCGGATTTGCACATGGCACCACGCCTTCAATCCCTCCCGGAGCGCGGACAGCTCGATCTGTTCCGCACGATCCCAGGCGACGTCGCCCCCCGAGACGCGCAGGACCTCATGGCCTATCCATTCTTTTCCCTGTCCAAGACCCACCGCGTCACACCAATCGACTTTGCTGCTGGCAATGTTTCGATCCGGGTCGAGGCCGTGCCGGATCATGGCATGGCCACCATTTGGGATGCGGATATCCTGATTTGGGCCGCCAGCCAGATCGTCGAGGCGCGCGACGCCGGCTTTCAAACGTCCCGGCTGATCGTCGCCACGCCCTATGAGGTGCTGAAGTTCATCGGACGCGGCACGTCCATGCGCGACTACCAGCGCCTGAAAGCAGCGTTGGACCGGCTGCAATCGACTACCGTGGCCACTTCCATACGCCAACACGCCGAGGGACGGCGGCACCGATTTTCATGGATCAATGAATGGAAGGAACGTCGGGACAGCAATGGCCGACCCGACGGTATCGAGATGATCCTGCCCGACTGGTTCTATCAAGCCGTGCTTGACGACGCCCTCGTGCTGACCATCGACCGGTCCTATTTCGATCTCACCGGCGGCCTTGATCGCTGGCTCTACCGTCTGGTCCGCAAACATGGCGGAAAGCAGCGTCATGGCTGGCGGTTCGACTTTCGCCACCTTCACTTGAAGTCCGGCAGCCTGTCGCCCTTCAAGCGGTTTGCGTTTGAGCTGCGGGACATCGTCCGTCGCCAGCCGCTCCCGGGCTATGTCCTGTTCCTCGAAGTGGAAGCCCGCGGCCGAACACTGCTCGCGTTCAAGCCGTCGACGCCCGGTGGAAAGCCTGTGGATGGCGTCGTGCCATCGGGAACCAGAGCGCCCGTGCCATCAGGAACCCCGGCCTCGTGCCAACGGGAACCAAAACAGGGGCTAACTCTCGACAGGGTAAGCCGAAATCGCACCCGTAACTTAGATTCTAACCAAGAATCTAACATTGAAGAACGCGCGCGCGATGTGCGCGGCCTCATCGACACGGTCCGCAACAGCCTCACGGTCAATGCGCGGCAGCGGCGATCTCATCTCCACAACGAGCGGGAATTTGCCCGCACACCCGAACTTCCCTTCAAGTCGCCGCCGGATGAGCAGCCATGCTGATCCCACGGCTCCATCTCGCGCGACCGCAGCGGACCTGTGGCCCCTCAATCGGCTGTTCTCGCGCTGCTGACCGACCCTCTGCAAACTTCTTTGGAGATCCATCATGAACAGCGCCACGGCCTCCGGTGCGCGGCTCGGCCCCGCGCCGCTCACGCACGCTGCCGATGCCCTGACCCACGTCGAACTGACGCATATCGAGAAGCGGATCGAGAACTGGATCAGGTTCGGCCGCCATGTCCACGAACAGATCCTCGATCGACGACGGCGCGTGCTTAGCTATCGACCGGGCAGCGTTTTCGGCTTCATTCGCTGGGCCGCAAACGACTTCGGCACCCTTGCTTCGCGGATCGACATCGTCCGTGCCGTGGCACCTGGTGAGGACCATCAGACGCTGCCTTTCATCCGACCCGGCGGCGAGATCCTGCTGACTGCCGATGGCTGGCCCAAGGTTTGCCAGATCCTTCGTATGATCGATGATGTGGAAGCCGTCGGACTCGATGCCTGCGACGTAGCCCCCGATCACTGGCGCCATGTCGCGAACCGGATGAGCGTCGGTCAGGCACCCCGTGCATACACGCCAGAGCGTCATCAGGCATGGCTCAAGCGCCGGGAGATCGAGGGATGACCCGTTTCGGCTACGTCATGACGACGTATTTCTGCGTGCTGGGCATCGGCATCGCTTCGTTCGTGCCCTTGCCGCTCCGGCTGGTCTGGAATGCATCGGCCAGCGTTCCCATCGGTCTCTATGGGCTTGAGCCGCCGCGCAATCTTCGCGTCGGCGATCTGGTCGCCGTGACACCGCAGCGGCCGCTGGCCGATTTCATGGTGGAGCGCGGTTACCTCGGTAGGGGCGTGCCGCTGATGAAGCACGTGGCAGCACTGCCCGGCCAAACTGTTTGTCGGCTGAGAAGCACGATCACCGTCGACGGCATGCCTCTTGGCGATGTGCTCGACCGAGACCGCAAAGGGCGGAGACTGCCGGTCTGGCAGGGTTGCCGCCGCATCGCAGTAGGCACCGTCTTCCTGATGAATTCCGCCGTGCGGGACAGTCTCGACGGTCGCTATTTCGGCCCGATCTCGGCTCGCACGATTATTGGTCGAGCAACGCCGATCTACATCGATGAAGCGGCGAACGGCCAATTCGTCTGGCGCGCAGCCGACCATCCGGCGGCGCGCTGACCGCGCCCCTTTGGCCGGGTCATCGCTCACCAACCAGCATCTCAACCGGCAACGCGAGGAGACCTGCAATGCCACAGATCGGCACCTTCACTGAAACGGCGGACGGCTTTGTCGGACGTATCCATACTTTCTCGCATTGCCAGGAGGTCGGCATCCTGCCCGCCGAGCCGTCTGATGCTGAAAATGCGCCGGACTTTCGCATTCATCTCCGTCTTGACGACGGCATCGAGGTCGGACCGGAGATTGGCGCGGGCTGGAAACGTACTGGCGAGCGCGCCGGCACCTACATCGCGCTGATCATCGACGACCCCGCCCTGCCGCAGCCCATTCGCGCCAATCTGTTCCGCGACGCCGACGACGGTGCGTGCTGGTCGCTGCACTGGAATCGCATATCCAGACGTGATGCGCGGGATTGATGCCATGCACCGCTCTGCACTCCTCTTCCTTTCCGGCCTGACTTGCGCCTGCTCCATGCCAACGGCCACGCTCGCGCAATCGGCTGCGACCGAACGCGCGATGCCAGGAGTTCCGTTCAGCGAATTCATCACCGAGGCGGCGTCACGCTTTGCGCTTCCTCCAGCCTGGCTGCACGCCGTCATGCATGCCGAAAGTCGCGGAAAGTCTCGCGCCGTTTCGCCAATGGGGGCGATGGGCCTGATGCAGATCATGCCTGCAACATGGGACTATTTGCGCGCACGGCATCGCCTTGGACCAGACGCTTTCGATCCGCACGACAACATCATCGCAGGCGCTGGATACATCCGTGAGCTGTATGATCGCTACGGGTCGCCGGGCTGGATAGCAGCCTACAATGCCGGCCCCGGGCGATATGAAGCTGCGCTCAGGGGGCGACCTTTGCCCGCCGAAACTCGCGCCTACGTCGCTGTGGTCGCACCCGCGATCGGGCAGAATCGCGTTGCAAGCAC
The DNA here is from genome assembly GCA_964549965.1 of uncultured Sphingomonas sp. GTDB lineage: Bacteria > Pseudomonadota > Alphaproteobacteria > Sphingomonadales > Sphingomonadaceae > Rhizorhabdus. The sequence goes on from CAZJXG010000025.1 coordinate 12,454, forward strand.
TCCGACAATTGCGATGGTCGATCGCTTCGCTTGGACACGTTCGCCGATCTTCGTCGGTCGCCGTGACGTCTCCGGTGCGCTGACGGCAGAGCCAGCTGACGCGCAAGGTATCGAGCCTCTGCAACGTGCCGACACCGCTCCTGCCAAGCAAACCCACGGCCTCTTCGTTGCGCGGACTGCGGGGGCAGGACCTCAATGATCGACACCTCACCCAATCGCATTCTCTCGAAGGATAGCGGGAGATGGGGGGAGGCTGCGCCCACAACCGAGGGAGGGCAGGATAAAAGGGCGCACGTTGCGCCTCGGTCGGTTGGTTGTTTTTCCGAGGTTTTTGTGGCCTTTGCGCACCTTGCGCCGGGTATCGGCAAGGTGCCGAACCTACCTAACAGTCTGCTTCTCCATCGCCTTTTACACATTGTTCGGTGCACCGATGGCCGATGACCGCGAATTTCGCATCCGCCCTGGCCGCATTCGTTCATCGGGCTCGCAGCGCGCACGGCCATTCATCGCCCAGGCCTTGGCGGCAGCCGAGCGAGCTGGCGGGGGTATTTCACGCGCAGGTCGCATCAAGACGAGAAATACCTCGCGTTTCGGCCGAGGACAGCGCGCTAGCATCCAGGCCAACAGGCTCATAACCGCACGCACACGCGGCGCCGTCGTCAAGGCGCGCATCGTCCGGCACACTGCGCGTAGCGCGCCGCTTACGACCCATCTCGATTATCTGCGCCGCGAAGGCGTTACCCGCGATGGCGAGAAAGCCCGTCTGTTCGGTCCGGATACGAGCAACGTCGAAGGCGGGTCGTTCGCCGACCGCTGCCGGGATGACCGTCACCATTTCCGGTTCATCGTTTCACCCGATGACGCACTGGAGATGTCGGATCTCCAAAGTTTCACCGGCGAGTTGGTAGCGCAGATGGAAAAGGATCTGGGCACCCGGCTCGATTGGGCTGCCGTCGATCATTGGAATACCGAGCATCCCCATGTCCACCTTATCGTGCGCGGTGTACGTGACGATGGGCAGGATCTGGTCATCGCCCGGGACTATATCAAGGAAGGCGTGCGCGATCGGGCGCGCGACCTCATCACCCAGGAATTGGGGCCGCGCACCGATCTTGAGATTCGTCGGACCCTCGAACATCAGATCGGCGCGGAGCGGTGGACCCAGCTCGACCGGCAATTGGTTCGTGATGGCAGAAGGAACGGTGTCATCGACGTGGCGCCGCTGCCCGGCGGGGAGCCTGATCCGTTCCAGTCCCACAAGATCGGTCGCCTCCGCAAGTTGGAGACGCTCGGGCTCGCGGCACAGATCGGTCCCGGGCAATGGTCCATCGACGATAGGGCCGAGGCAACCTTGCGCGAAATCGGTGAGCGCGGCGACATCATCAAACGCATGCACCGGGCACTGACCGAACGGGGCATCGAACGCGCCGCTGCTAGTTACGTGCTTGCAGCCGAGCATCTCGACCAGCCGATTGTGGGCCGTCTGGTGACGCGCGGGCTCGACGATGAATTGAAGGGCACCGCCTATGCGGTGGTAGACGGCATCGATGGCCGAACCCATCACCTCCGGCTGTCCGACCTCGATGCCGCCGGTGACAGCGCCCCGGGCTCCATCGTCGAACTGCGCGCCTTCGATGACGCACGAGGCATACGGCGCGTGGCATTAGCCACCCGCTCAGACCTCGATATCGCCCAGCAGATTAAAGCCATCGGTGCGACTTGGCTCGACCGACAAGCCATCGCCCGGGAACCAGCCGGCTTGTCAGAAGGCGGCTTCGGTGGCGAGGTGCGTGAAGCACTGGGCCGCCGTGCCGAACATCTGGTCCGCCAGGGGCTCGCCGAGCGACACGGTGTGCAGATTCGGTTTGCACGCAATCTCATCGACACGCTTCGGCGGCAAGAGTTGGACGCTCTTGGAAACAGGCTCTCCGCCGAGATGGGCAAGCCATTCAACCACACCGGCAACGGCGAATATGTAGCCGGGACTTACCGACAGCGCATGACGTTGGCGTCTGGCCGCTTCGCAATGCTCGACGATGGCCTCGGCTTCCAACTCGTGCCCTGGACGCCCGCCCTTGAACAGCACCTCGGTCGCCATGTGTCGGGCGTGGCTCGCACCGACGGCGGCATCGACTGGAGCTTTGCCCGCAAGCGGGGGCTCGGTCTCTGATCCATCACATTCGAAAGGAGCATTTTTATGTCCGCGACCAAGATCCTGTGGGGCCAGGTCATTACCGTCATCCTGATCGTGCTCACTACGACATGGGCAGCGACGGAATGGGTGGCCTGGCGCCTGGCATTCCAGCCAGAATTGGGGGCGCCATGGTTCAGCCTCTTCGGTTTCCCTTTCTATCTGCCTCCCTCGTTCTTCTGGTGGTGGTACGGCTTCGATGCCTATGCACCGGCCATCTTTGTCGAGGGGGCTTATATCGCTGCCTCCGGCGGCCTGATTTCGGTTGTCGTTGCCATCGCCATGTCGGTCTGGCGTGCGCGCGAAGCGAAGAAGGTCGAGACCTACGGCTCGGCGCGCTGGGCAGAACCCGGTGAGGTTCGCTCCGCAGGCCTGCTTGGTGCCGATGGTGTCGTCCTAGGTCGTTTTCAGCATGAGTATTTGCGGCACGATGGGCCTGAGCATGTGCTGTGCTTCGCACCGACCCGCTCTGGGAAAGGCGTCGGTCTGGTCGTCCCCTCGTTGCTGGCCTGGCCGGGTTCAGCCATCGTCCACGACATCAAGGGCGAGAACTGGCAACTTACTGCGGGCTTTCGGGCGCGTTTCGGGCGGGTGCTGCTGTTCGATCCGACCAATGCGAAGTCCGCCGCCTACAATCCGCTGCTCGAAGTTCGGCGCGGCGAATGGGAAGTGCGCGACGTCCAGAACATCGCGGACATTCTGGTCGATCCCGAAGGCAGCCTTGAGAAGCGCAACCACTGGGAGAAGACCAGCCACGCCCTGCTGGTCGGCGCGATCCTCCACGTCCTATATGCCGAAGCCGACAAAACGCTCGCCGGCGTCGCCGCGTTCCTGTCCGATCCCAAGCGCCCCATTGAATCGACGCTCGCCGCGATGATGACGACGACGCATCTGGGCAAGGTTGGCCCACATCCCGTCATCGCCAGCGCTGCCCGCGAACTGCTCAACAAATCGGACAACGAACGATCGGGCGTGCTGTCGACCGCCATGTCGTTCCTCGGCCTCTATCGCGATCCCGTTGTGGCGGCGGTCACACGCGGCTGCGACTGGCGCATCTCAGACATTGTCGGCGGACAGCATCCGACGACGCTCTATCTCGTCATCCCGCCATCTGACATCAACCGGACCAAGCCGCTCATCCGGCTCCTGCTCAACCAGATCGGCCGGCGTCTCACCGAAGACTTGCAGGCAAAAGGCGGCAGGCACCGTCTGCTTCTGATGCTTGACGAATTTCCCGCGCTTGGCCGCCTCGACTTCTTCGAAAGTGCGCTGGCGTTCATGGCAGGCTACGGGCTGAAGAGCTTCCTCATCGCGCAGTCGTTGAACCAGATCGAGAAGGCCTATGGTCCGAACAACTCGATCCTCGACAATTGCCATGTCCGGGTGAGCTTCGCGACCAACGACGAGCGCACCGCCAAGCGTGTGTCGGACGCACTGGGCACAGCGACTGAAATGAAGGCCATGCGCAACTATGCCGGGCACCGCCTCTCGCCCTGGCTCGGGCACCTGATGGTGTCGCGATCCGAAACCGCGCGTCCCTTGCTGACACCGGGCGAAATCATGCAGCTTCCGCCCACCGATGAAATCGTCATGGTTGCCGGAATTCCGCCGATCCGGGCCAAGAAAGCTCGCTATTTCGAGGATGCGCGATTCAAGGAGCGGCTCCTGCCGCCGCCTGCCTTGGTCATCTCGAAGCAAGAGCAGGCAGACGACTGGACCGGCTTGACCGTGCCGCCTCCGCCGGCGCCCGCTGAGGCAATGCTGACGAGCGGCGGGGATGATGACGATCCCACCGATTCCGAGCGCCGCCATCAGCCCGAATTGAGTCTGGCCAAGCCGGTGGAGAGCCCGCAACCCATCCCCAATGAGTTCGAGATCGACAGCGACCACAATGATGAGGGAGACGATCTGGCGGCACGAAACCGCACGTTGACCGGGATCATGCAGGGCGTGGCACGGCAGGCATCGCTCGACTTCGGCGACGGCATGGAGATCTGATGGCTATGACCCTCCGCAAGAAGAAGGCCCAGATTTCCGTCTATCTCGATCCGGATGTCATGACGATGCTGGCGGATTATGCCGCACGTCGCAATCAGTCGCAGTCGTTAGTGGCAGAAGCGGCTATCGCTTCGTTTCTTTCGCCGGATGCTGCCGACCGACGCGAAGCGGCTTTCGCTAAACGGCTCGATCAGCTCGATCGTCGTATGGCGCGAACGGAACGCGATGTGGGCATCGGGATCGAGACCTTGGCGGTATTCATCCGCTTCTGGCTGGCGACCACACCTGCCTTACCAGAACCGGCGGCCCATGCTGCCCGGGCCAAAGCCGGCGAACGCTACGACGCCTTCGTCACGGCACTCGGCCGACGGTTGGCCAAGGGACCGAGGCTGCGTCAGGAAATCCCAGAGGAACGCGCGGTTGAAGGTAGCGGTGCTTCGCCATCTCATCCGCTCAAAACGGAATGACCCCACTGCGGAATGCGGCAACGACTTCTGACCGATCCACGAACTCCCGCTTATTCTCGACGTTCCACTGAGGAAAGGAGAGGAATAAGGGATCGGCGAGAACGCCGATCCTCGGCTTATGGCCGGCAAATTGGTGTGCGGTCAGATCGTAGTTCCAGTCACCTACCATGACCCAGAAATGGTGCTCATATCCACAAGCCTTCGATCCCTTGATAATGCAGACGTTGTCGAGCCGATATTTCTCTTCGAGGAGGTAGGTCAGCATGAGCGACACGCTCTCGCAGCAATTCTGCGGGTAGGAATATCCGAAGGGGTAGTCGAAGATCCTTTCGAGCCTGTTTCTCTCCAAAAACCCCAGCAACTTGGTCGCTGAGCCGTCGATGTCGGTTTTGCGGACCTTTGGATTCCCATTTCTGCGGTGAATTGCACTCAAAGTTGCGGCACTCCATCGACATACCCTTCGAAGGCGTAATCATTGAGGAACTGGCGGCGCCACAGATATCCGCGATCAACTTCGCTCAGTGCGGCTTCCTCGCAGATATTGGGCCACAACCGGGCGATCTTGACGATCTGGTCGTTGATCAGATCACGGGCATCGCGGTCGCTGAGCAGGAAATTCGGCGCCGATAGGCGGCAGCTTTCCAGCAGGCTGCGCTTGTCCTCACCATTCACCAGCATCGCCTGATTGGCCTCCCGGCCATTTCGTGGCTGCGGGCATATGTCGTATGCCTTGGTGAGCGTGAGGCTGGCACCATCCCAGAAGGCGGCATGGTTGCGGGCATGGTCGTCGGTATTGCCCGTCAGCACGTTGAAGACCATCCGCCCGAACAGTTCGCGCAGAGTCGCTTGCGGATCGGTGAAGCGTGCGCGCACCATCTCTGCGAGGTCGACATAGCTCGCGTAACGGGCCTGCATTTCTGTGAGGCCGAACATCGTCAGGGCAGAGACCATCGCCCGGCGAGTCCAGCCTGTCCCGTTCCATTCGCGGTCGAAGCGGCGCACCAGGAGGACATCCTTGCCGCTTGCCTTCGTCAGTTGCACGGGCGCGACATCTAGCCCCACTTCTGCTGCGAGGCGCATCGCAACGAATTCGGCCTTCACCACGGCCATGGTATCATTGGTGGCTGAGAATTTGGCGATGAACTTGTCTTCGCCATTCTGGATCAAGGCCTTGGGACGTGCGCCGCCGATGGAACTCCCGTGGAACAGCGCCTTGTCCAGAGCCTGGGGGATGGGTTCGCCTCGCTCGACCCGTTCGGCTGCTTCCAGCAGTTCCTCAAGCGTCGCATTGTCCTGCTCACGGGGCTGATACTTGTCGGCTGAGGTCTGGAAATCGAGCGCGCCAATGCGATCGGAACCCGAATTGAGCATGAAGGTCAGTTCGTCGAACTCGACATTGTGCGCGGCCTCGCCGCCAAGGCCCGTCAGACGATTGATGATGACCCGGCGCCCCCATGCGTCCGGCGCGCCGTCGCGCAAGCACCCGGCCATGTCGAGCGGTGCTTCGGGCAATATCCTGCCGCGCTGGAGTGGCAGCTCCGGTGCATAGATCGGTACGGCGTTGGCGCGTTCGAGATAGGAACGGCCATAGTTGAAGGCATAGAGGCCACCATCCAACTCGATCCTCCCGGCAATGACCGGCTCAAGCGCGCCCGGCAGCCATATCCACACGAAAGCCTCCGTGGCGGGCGCGATCGGATCGTGAGTCGTAGTGGTGGGCTGAGGGCGATCAGAAGTCATCCTTCACCTCCGAGCGAGGACGCCGCACCGACTGCGGAAGGAGCGCCAGCTTGTCGTTGACCCTGGAAATCTCGGGAGCAAGCCGCGATGGCTCGTCGACAAAGAGTGGGACACCCACCAACGTCGCAGCCTCGAACACCAGCCCAATTTCTACCTTGGGGTGCCCCTTTTCGATCAGTTGCAGCGTGCTGCGCGCGATACCTGCGCGGGCCGCCAGGTCAGCCTCCGACATCTTGCGCTGTTTGCGTGCGAGGCGAATGAGCCCTCCCATCATGGTCAGTGCTTCACGCGTCACGCGGGAATATGGGCGGGGGTGGTTGGTCATATAAACCTCAATGCCGGTTATGGCGGTCATAAGGCTATTTCTCGACCGCGATAACGGTCAATACCAGCGGCGATGTTAAAAAACAATGGAATGACCGCGTAGGCAGTCATGAAGCCCATTCCTGATGGTTATAGCGGTCATTTTTAGACCTTCCGGCAGAACTTAAAGCTATTGGCGATGCCGAGCGCTTGTCCGTGCTCTGTTGCAGGCGACCAAGGCACTGCGCGTCGCTCCGCTGCCTTCCCAGATCCCCGGAACTCCGCCGTTTGCCTGTATTTGCACGCCACGCTTCTACTACGACCGAAAGCTGTTGAATCGACCGAATTTCTGGCTCTCTTAATCATCCCCAAGCCGGGGAGCGCCTGTTCCCCCCGGTGACACGGGGAACCCGATGGCGGCTTCACACCACAATTCGCAAAGGTCGGCACGCGGCGCGCGCATGCTGCGCACAGCGCTCGGTCCCGCGATTGCTCGCTTGCTCGAAGACCCGTCCGTCGTCGAAGTTATGCTCAATCCAGACGGACGACTCTGGGTCGACCGCCTGTCGGAAGGGCTTTCCGATTCCGGCGAGCATCTCTCTGCCGCCGATGGTGAACGTATCGTCCGCCTGGTCGCACACCATGTCGGGGTCGAAGTGCACGCCAGTTCGCCGCGCGTATCCGCCGAGCTTCCCGAAACGGGGGAGCGGTTCGAGGGGCTGCTCCCGCCTGTCGTCGCCGCGCCCGCCTTCGCCATCCGGAAACCCGCCGTCGCGGTCTTTACGCTGGCTGACTATGTCGCGGCCGGGATTATGGCGAGCGATCAGGCCGAGGCCTTGCGCTCAGGTGTTGCCGCACGCGCCAATATCCTCGTCGCGGGCGGCACTTCGACCGGCAAGACCACGCTTACCAACGCGCTCCTGGCCGAAGTCGCGAAGACTGACGACCGGGTCGTCATCATCGAGGACACGCGCGAACTGCAATGCGCCGCGCCGAACCTCGTCGCCATGCGCACCAAGGATGGTGTCGCCTCACTGTCCGAACTCGTGCGCTCGTCGCTCCGCCTGCGTCCCGACCGCATTCCTATCGGCGAGGTGCGCGGGAGCGAGGCCCTCGATCTCCTGAAAGCTTGGGGGACCGGCCATCCCGGCGGGATCGGCACGATCCACGCCGGCAGCGCCATCGGCGCACTGCGGCGGATGGAGCAGCTCATCCAGGAAGCCGTCGTCACCGTGCCCCGCGCGCTGATCGCGGAAACGATCGATCTCATCGCCGTCCTCGCCGGTCGCGGTGCTTCTCGCCGCCTTGTCGAACTGGCCCGCGTCGAGGGTCTGGGTCCGGACGGCGACTACCACGTCACACCCATCATCCCTCGGCCCAAAGAAGGAGCCTGCCCATGAATGTGCTTGCCCATCGTTCCTGTCACCGCCTGACAACGGCCCTGTCTGCACTTGTCCTCAGTGCCGTGATGGCGCCTGCGGCCCACGCTTCCGGCTCCTCGATGCCCTGGGAAGCCCCGTTGCAATCCATCCTCCAGTCGATCGAAGGCCCTGTCGCCAAGATCATCGCGGTGATCATCATCATTACCACCGGCCTGACGCTCGCGTTCGGCGATACATCGGGCGGTTTTCGCCGCCTGATCCAGATCGTCTTCGGTCTCTCGATCGCCTTCGCTGCATCGAGCTTTTTCCTCTCGTTCTTCTCGTTCGGCGGCGGGGCGCTCGTCTGATGATCGGCGGTGTCGAACAGGGCGGCGAGATCGCAGGCTACACGGTCCCGGTTCACCGGGCACTGACCGAGCCGATCCTTTTGGGCGGCGCACCGCGCGGCCTCGCCATCCTGAACGGCACACTCGCTGGCGCCGTCGGTCTCGGCCTGCGCCTCTGGCTCGTCGGCATTGGCATCTGGGCAATCGGCCATGTCGTCGCCGTCTGGGCCGCCAAGCGCGATCCGCTCTTCGTCGATGTGGTGCGCCGCCATTTGCGCATCCCCGGCCATCTTTCCGTCTGAGGAGCGCCCATCCGTGTTCAACCTCGCCGAATACCGCAACCGCAACAGCCGGCTCGCCGATTTCCTGCCCTGGGCAGCGCTGGTCGGCCAAGGGATGGTCCTCAACAAGGACGGCAGCTTCCAGCGCACGGCTCGGTTCCGCGGGCCGGACCTCGATTCCGCAGTGCCTGCCGAACTGGTCGCCGTAGCCGGGCGGCTCAACAATGCCTTCCGCCGCCTCGGATCGGGCTGGGCGATCTTCGTCGAGGCCGATCGCCATACCGCGGCCCATTACCCCGACTGCCGGTTCCCCGACGCCGCCTCAGCGCTGGTCGATGCCGAGCGCAAGGCCGATTTCGAGGAAGCTGGCGCACACTACGAGTCCGCCTACTTCCTCACCATCTGCTTTTTGCCGCCAGCGGAAGACGCCTCCCGCGCGGAAAGTTGGCTTTACGAGGGTCGGGAGCATTCCGGCATCGCGCCGTTCGAAGTGCTCGCCGGCTTTGCCGACCGCACCGATCGCATCCTGCGGCTGATCGAAACCTTCATGCCCGAATGTCGCTGGCTCGATGATGCCGAGACGCTGACCTACCTCCACGGCTGCGTATCGACGAAGCGGCACCGCGTCCGCGTGCCCGAAACGCCGATGTATCTCGATGCGTTGCTTGCCGATCAGCCGCTGACCGGCGGCCTCGAGCCGCGCCTTGGTGCTTCGCATCTGCGGGTTCTCACCATCACCGGCTTCCCGACAGCCACCACGCCAGGTCTGCTCGACGAGCTCAATCGCCTGGCATTCCCATACCGATGGGCGACACGGGCGATCCTGCTCGACAAGACCGATGCGACCAAGCTGCTGACCAAGATCAGGCGGCAATGGTTCGCCAAGCGCAAAAGCGTCGCTGCGATCCTCAAAGAGGTGATGACCAACGAGGCATCGGTCCTCGTAGATACCGACGCGGCGAACAAGGCCGCCGACGCCGACCTCGCGCTCCAGGAACTCGGGGCGGACTATGCAGGCATGGCCTATGTCACAGCGACCGTGACGGTCTGGGATCTCGATCCGCGCACCGCCGATGAAAAGCTGTGCCTTGTCGAGAAGATCATCCAGGGCCGCGATTTCACCGCCAGTCCGGAAACCATCAACGCGGTCGATGCCTGGCTCGGCTCCCTGCCGGGGCATGTCTACGCCAACGTCCGGCAGCCGCCCATCAGCACTTTGAACCTCGCCCACATGATACCCTTGTCAGCGGTGTGGGCGGGGCCGGAACGGGACGAGCATTTTGCAGCGCCCCCACTGCTCTTCGGCAAGACCGAAGGCTCGACCCCGTTCCGGTTTTCCCTTCACGTCGGCGATGTCGGGCACACGCTCGTCGTCGGCCCGACCGGCGCGGGCAAGTCCGTTCTCCTGGCGCTCATGGCCCTTCAGTTCCGCCGTTATGCCGGAGCACAGGTCTTCGCCTTCGATTTCGGAGGGTCGATCCGGGCAGCCGCGATCGCCATGGGCGGCGACTGGCACGATCTCGGTGGCGGTCTCACTGACGCAGCGGACACCTCGGTCAACCTGCAACCGCTCGCGCGGGTCGATGATCTCGCCGAACGCGGCTGGGCTGCTGACTGGATCGGCGCGATCCTGACGCGCGAAGGCGTGGCAATGACTCCCGACGTGAAGGAGCACGTCTGGACCGCGCTGACTTCACTGGCCTCAGCGCCCGTCGACGAGCGGACCCTCACCGGCCTTGCGGTCCTGCTCCAGTCCAATGATCTGAAGCAGGCGCTGCGTCCCTATTGCGTCGGCGGCGCCTACGGCCGCCTGCTCGATGCCGAGGCCGAATATCTCGGCAGCGCCACGGTGCAGGCGTTCGAGACCGAGGGACTGATCGGCACCGGGGCAGCATCGGCGGTCCTGGCGTACCTCTTCCACCGGATCGAAGACCGCCTCGACGGATCGCCAACTCTCATCATCATCGATGAAGGCTGGCTAGCGCTCGATGACGAGGGCTTCGCCAGCCAGCTGCGCGAATGGCTGAAAACACTGCGCAAGAAGAACGCCAGCGTCGTTTTTGCTACCCAGTCGCTATCCGACATCGACGGGTCGGCAATCGCGCCCGCCATCATCGAGAGCTGCCAGACCCGGCTGCTCCTCCCCAATGAACGCGCGATCGAACCACAGATCACGGCCATCTATCGCCGCTTCGGGCTCAACGATCGCCAGATCGAGATCATCGCGAGGGCAGCCCCCAAGCGCGACTATTACTGCCAGTCCCGGCGCGGCAACCGGCTCTTCGAGCTGGGTCTGTCCGACGTCGCACTGGCGCTCTGCGCTGCCTCATCGAAGACCGATCAGGCCGCCATTGCCAAGATCCTCAGCGAGCACGGACGCGAAGCCTTCCTTATCCAATGGCTTCGGCACCACGGGCTCGGCTGGGCCGCTGACCTCGTCCCCAACCTCACAAACCAGGACAAAGCCCCATGAAACTGCGCCGCACGCGCAGCGTTCGGCTCATTGCCGCGCTGCTTATCGCCCCTGTGGCCCTCACTCCGATGCTGGCAGCGCCGGCTTACGCACAATTCGGGTTTGGTGGGATCGTCTACGATCCCTCGAACTACGCGCAGAATGTGCTGACAGCGGCGCGATCCCTCCAGCAGATCACGAACCAGATCACCTCGCTCCAAAATGAGGCGCAGTCGCTGATCAATCAGGCCCGCAACCTCGCGAGCCTGCCCTATTCAGCGCTCCAGCAGCTCCAGCAGTCGGTACAGCGCACCCAGTCGCTGCTGAGCCAGGCCCAGAACATCGCCTATGACGTGCAGTCGATCGACCGCGCTTTTCAGCTCAAATATGGCAGCACCGCCATGTCGGCGAGCGATACCCAGCTCATCGCCGATGCGCGCACGCGTTGGCAGAATACGGTCGGCGGCTTGCAGGATGCCATGCGCGTGCAGGCTGGTGTCGTCGGCAATATCGACACCAACCGTACCCAGATGTCGGCGCTCATCGGCCAGAGCCAGGGCGCGACCGGAGCCTTGCAGGCAGCACAAGCCGGCAACCAGCTCCTCGCGCTTCAGGCACAGCAACTGGCCGACCTCACCGCGCTTATCGCGGCCAATGGCCGGGCGCAGGCGCTCCAATCCGCAGAACAGGCGGCCGCGGCGGCACAGGGTCAGGAACAGCGCCGCCGGTTCCTGACGCCCGGCAGCGGCTACCAGCCCGGCAACGCCAAGATGTTCCAGTCAGGCAATTGAGGTCGGACGATGGACGGCAAGACCCTCGCACGCATCGGCGCCGTTGTTTTCGTGGCCCTCGCGGTCACGGCAACCGCGATCGATATGAGCCGCCGCGATTCAGCGCCGGAAACAGCACCGGCAAAGGTGCCGTCCATCGTTACCCAAGATCCGCTCGACGCGCAGCTTGCCCGCTGCGGGCAAGCGGGCGAGGCCGGTGCACACGATCCGCAATGCCTGAAGGCTTGGGCCGACAATCGCCGTCGCTTCCTCGGATCTGAGCCGGAGCAGTCTGCATCCGATCCCACGGAGGTCCGCTGACATGGGCGGCACCGGCGTCATCGACCATTTTCTCGAGGTCTTCACCCGCTACATCGATGGTGGCTTCGGTCTCCTGCACGGCGAAGTCGCATTCATTGCGACAACGCTGGTGGTTATCGACGTTACGCTTGCCGCGCTGTTCTGGTCGTGGGGCGCCGACGACGACATCATGGCGCGCCTGATCAAGAAGACGCTGTTCGTTGGCATGTTCGCTTACATCATCGGCAACTGGAATAACCTCGCCCGTATCGTCTTCGAAAGCTTCGCCGGCCTTGGTCTCAAGGCTAGCGGGTCGGGCTTCAGCACCGCCGACCTCCTCAGCCCCGGCAAGGTCGCGCAGACAGGGCTCGATGCCGGGCGACCGCTGCTCGACTCGATCTCCAACATGATGGGCTACTGGTCCTTCTTCGAGAACTTCATCCAGATCGCCGTCATGCTCTTCGCCTGGGCGCTGGTGCTGCTCGCCTTCTTCGTCCTTGCTATCCAGCTTTTCGTGACCCTGATCGAGTTCAAGCTGACGACGCTCGCAGGCTTCGTGCTCATACCCTTCGGCCTCTTCGGCAAAAGCGCCTTCATGGCTGAACGCGTGCTCGGCAATGTGATTTCGTCTGGCATCAAAGTGCTGGTGCTCGCCGTCATCGTCGGCATCGGCTCGACGCTGTTCTCCGAGTTCACAGCAGGCTTCGGCGGTGCGACGCCAACGATCGACGAGGCCATGGCCATCGTTCTTGCCGCCCTGTCGCTGCTCGGCCTTGGCATTTTCGGACCGGGCATTGCGAACGGCATCGTCTCGGGCGGACCGCAGTTGGGCGCCGGCGCCGCCGTGGGGACTGGCCTTGCCGCTGGCGGCATGGTCGTTGCCGGGGCCAGCGCTGCAGGAGCCGTCGCATCAGGCGGAGCCGCATTGGCAGGCGGGGCCGCCGCCGCCGCGCGCGGCGGTGCAGCGCTCGCAGGAGGAGCATCGACCGCCTATAGTTTGGGTGCGGCCGAAAAGACCGGCGTTGCCAGCGTGGCTTCTGGTCTCGCCAATGTCGTCAGCACTGGCGCTCAAGCCGCCGCTTCGCCGCTTAAACGGGCCGCTTCGAAAACTGCCGACAGCTTCAAGTCCAGCTATCAGGCGGGCGCCGATGCTACTGCCGGGATCGCTGGCGGAGCCACCGAAGGCGCCCCCGCCGCAACTGCTTCATCGCCGCCCCCGGAAAGTCAGCCCGATTGGGCCAAGCGCATGAAGCGCAATCAGCAACTTTCCCAAGGCGTCCAGGTCGCCGCGCACGCCGTCAAAGCCGGCGACAGCCACGGCGGTGGCGCGTCCATCAACCTCTCCGAAAGCGACTGACCCATGAGCATCTTCAAACGACCCTCGACCCACTATGGCAAATCGCCCGCGTCCGAGACGCCTTATCAGCGCGCAGCGCAGATCTGGGACGACCGCATCGGGTCGGCCCGCGTCCAGGCCCGCAACTGGCGGCTCATGGCCTTCGGCTCACTCACCCTGTCGGTGGGCCTTTCTGCGGCACTGGTCTGGCAGACCTCCAGCGGCTCGATCGTGCCCTGGGTGGTGCAGGTCGATCATCTGGGACAGGCTCAGGCTGTTGCTCCAGCGACCGCCGACTATCAGCCGAGCGACCCACAGATCGCGTTCTATCTCGCGCGCTTCATCGAGCAGGTCAGGAGCATCCCCGCTGACCCGATCATCGTGCGCCAGAACTGGCTGCGGGCCTACGACTTCACCACTCAGGCCGGGGCACTGGCGCTGGGCGATTATGCCCGTGCCAACGATCCCTTCGCCAAAGTCGGCAAGACGCAGGTGGCGATCGACGTCTCCAGCGTGATCAGGGCCTCGCCCAACTCGTTCCGCGTCGCCTGGGTCCAGCGCACCTATCAGGACAGCGCGCTCGCAGCGACCGAACGCTGGACCGCCATCCTCACCATCGCCGTGCAACCGCCCCGCGATCCCGAGAAACTCCGGGCCAATCCGCTCGGCATCTACGTCAACGCCATCAACTGGTCGAAGGAGCTTGGACAATGATACCCACCTTGCGCCTAGCCGCGAGCCGGGGGTTCCCGGCTTTCCTGCTCGCAGCCATGCCCGCCGTTCGCAGATCTGCGCTGGCTGTACTGCTGGCCACGTCCACGCTGGGCGGCTGCGCCACGGTGCAGAAACCGCCTACCATCAATTTCGACGATGCGCCCGCCGCCGTGCAAGCGGTCGAACCACCGGCACCCGTCCGCGTCGTCGAACTGCCGCAGGTGCTGCCGCTACCAGGACAGCTGAAGCCGGTCGGCAGGGACGGGCCGTCCCCGTCCGAGCTTACTAATCCAGCCTCCCGCGTGAACGCTGCCAATGCCGCCGCGCGCATGCAGCCGGTCAGGAACGGCTTCATCAATGCCATTCAGGTCTACCCGTTCGTCGATGGGGCGCTCTATCAGGTCTATACCGCGCCAGGGCAGATCACCGACATCAGCCTGCAACCGGGCGAACAACTCGTCGGCACAGGCCCCGTTGCCGCTGGCGACACCGTTCGTTGGATCATCGGCGATACCGAGAGCGGCGTCGGCGCATCCCGGCAGGTCCACATCCTCGTCAAGCCGACGCGCGCCTCGCTGATGACCAACCTCGTCATCAACACCACCTCCCGCACCTACCACATCGAGCTGCGGTCCACCGAGAAGACCTACATGGCGTCGGTCTCGTGGCAGTATCCGCAAGACCAGCTCATTGCGCTCCGCCGCCAGAATGCCGAGGCAAGGGCCGCCGAGCCCGTCGCGTCGGGCATTGATCTTGCCCGCGTCAATTTCCGCTACGAGATCGTGGGCGATCGGGCAGCGTGGAAGCCACTGCGGGCATTTGACGATGGTCGCCAGGTCTTCATCGAATTCCCGCGCGGTGTTGCCCAAGGGGAGATGCCGCCGATCTTCGTGGTCGGCCCTGAAGGCGACACCTCCGAACTGGTGAATTACCGGGTCCGCGCCAACTACATGATCGTTGACCGGCTCTTTGCAGCCGCGGAACTGCGCTTCGGGTCCGGCAAGCACCAGCAGCGGGTCCGGATCTCCCGTACCGACGGGAGGCCGGCATCGTGACCGAACAGCATGAACCCGGAAAAGGAGATGGTGGAGCGCCGCAGGGTTCTGCCCTGCCGGACGCGGACGTTGATGATAACGCACTGCCGCTTGTCGGCGAGCCGGTCGCCCGCATGCGACTGCGGCCCGAACCGCCTCGTGTGACACGTCTGTCGCGCAAGGTGCTGGCCGGCGTCGGAATCGTGACCGGCCTCGGGATTGGGGGCACGCTGATCTACGCGCTCCAGGCCCAGCACGGCGGCAAGGCGACCGAGGAACTCTACACGACGGATGGTCGCAGCGCTCCGGATGGCTTGGCGGGGCTACCCAAGGACTACAGTGCGGTCCCGCGGCTTGGGCCACCGCTTCCGGGCGACCTTGGGCGACCAATTCTCAATGCCCAGAATAACGGCCAGCCCGTTCCTGCACCTGGCATGGCGCCGCAGGCTGCCGCGCCAACCGGTCCCGATCCTGAAATTCAACGCCGCCGTCAGGAATTGGAGGCGGCACGGACGGCTCGCCTGTTCTCGGCTTCCCAGTCGGTCACCGGGAATGCTTCGCCTGCCCCGCAGTCCGG
The DNA here is from genome assembly GCA_964549965.1 of uncultured Sphingomonas sp. Classification (GTDB taxonomy): domain Bacteria; phylum Pseudomonadota; class Alphaproteobacteria; order Sphingomonadales; family Sphingomonadaceae; genus Rhizorhabdus. The sequence continues at coordinate 28,325 of CAZJXG010000025.1, forward strand.
TGCAGCCCCGACCGACCTTGCCGGTCTCGGTCTTGCGCCGCAACCGGCCACACCGACGGCGCAGGACCGCCAACTCGCGTTCCTCGGGCAAACACCTGACAAGCGCACCATTGCGCCCGACCGGGTCATGGCGCCTGCCTCTGCCAATGTCCTTCAGGCGGGCGCGGTCATTCCCGCTGCCCTGATCACCGGAATCCGCTCCGACGTGCCCGGCCAGATCACCGCGCAGGTCACGCAAAACGTCTATGACAGCCCCACTGGTCGCATCCTCTTGGTGCCTCAAGGAACGCGGATCATCGGCCAGTATGACAGCGGCGTCGGCTTCGGCCAGCGCCGGGTCCTGCTGGTCTGGAGCCGCCTCATCATGCCAGACGGACGCTCCATCGTCCTTGAACGGCAACCCGGCGCCAACGCCGAAGGCTATGCGGGCCTCGAAGATGGCGTCGATTTCCACTGGGGTGAGATGTTCAAGGCAGCGGCGCTTTCGACGCTGCTTTCGGTGGGTGCTGAGGCGGGCACCAGCCAGAACGAGAGCAGCCTGGTGCAGGCGCTGCGCTCGGGGGCCTCGAACAGCATCAGCCAAACTGGCCAGCAGATTGTCAGCCGGCAGCTCGGAATCGCGCCCACTTTGACCATCAGGCCCGGATTTCCAGTCCGGGTGATGGTGACCCACGACCTTGTCCTTGAACCCTACGGAGGCTGAGATGGCAAAGCTGAAACTTGGGCCGATCGCAGACGACAAGCCGGTCAAGGTCACATTGGAATTGCCGGCGAGCCTACACCGCGACCTCGTAGCCTATGCGGCTATTCTGGGTCGCGAAGCGGGGCACGCGAACGGCGACCCCATCCGCCTGATCGTTCCTATGCTCGAGCGCTTCGTCGCCTCGGACCGAGGTTTTGCCAAAGCCCGGCGCGATGCCGAACGCCGAACCGGCGAATGATAGTCTGGACCGGCATGTCCGAAATTTGCATACATATTTCGGACATGGCGCAATCGGTACGCGCACTG
>CAZJXG010000026.1:0-28688 GCA_964549965.1 uncultured Sphingomonas sp.
GTCGATGTCGGTGCACGGCCTGAAACACGCGAGCTGCTGTTCTTCGACCGGATCGGCAAGGAGCGGCCGCCCGAAACCCGCAAGCAGCATCGCCGGCGACTGCGGCGCGAATGGCTGCGCGCCTTCTTTCCCGCACATGGGTTCGAAGTGCCGCTGACCGGTCTGGTGGAGACCCGGGCCTTTGCCGGGCGGCTACCGCAGTTCGACCGGCTGCTGAGCTCGGCCAATCTGTTCGAGATCGCCGAGAAGCGGCTGCGCCGGCAAGGCAGCTTCCTGACGCTGCGCGTGCCGAATCCGCCCGATATCATGCACTGGACCTATCCGATCCCGGTGCGGCTGGAGGGCGCGCGCAACATCTATACGCTGCACGATCTGGTGCCGCTCAAGCTTCCCTACACGACGCTCGACCACAAGCATGTCTATCGCAAGCTGATCGAACTGTGCGTCACCCAGGGCGATCATATCTGCACCGTCTCGGAATCGAGCCGCCGCGACATATTGAGCCTGTTCCCCGATGTGGCGCACGACAAGGTAAGCAACAGCTACCAGACCGCGCCGATCCCGGAGGCACTGCTCGCGCGGGCGCCCGAAGAGGATGCGAGCGTCGTCGAGGGGATGTTCGGGCTGAAGCATCGCGGCTATTTCCTGTTCTTCGGCGCGCTCGACCCAAAAAAGAACCTCGCCCGCATCATCGAGGCCTATCTGAGCAGCCGCAGCGAGACGCCGCTGGTGATCGTCGGCGCACGGCACTGGGGCACCGAGCAGGAGAGCCGGATCTTCGGCAAGAGCGGCATATCGCTCTATGGCGAGGCGGCGGCGAAGGGGATCGTCCAGCTCGACTATCTGCCGCGCGAGATGCTGCTCCGGCTGGCGCGCGGGGCGAAGGCGGTGCTGTTCCCGTCGCTCTACGAGGGCTTCGGCCTGCCGGCGCTGGAGGCGATCCGGCTGGGGACGCCGGTGATCTCCTCGACGATCAGCTCGCTGCCCGAAGTGGTGGGCGCGGCGGGGCTGCTGGTCGATCCCTATGACGCGGCGGCGATCGCCTGGGCGATGCGGAAGATCGATGGCGACCCGGAGCTGTCCGCGAGGCTGATGGCTGCGGCACCGGCGCAGGCGGCGAAGTTCAGTGACGAGGCCTATCAGGCGCGGCTGGCCACTATGTACGCCAAGGTGCTGGGCGGCTGATCAGGCCTGATCGGGCCAGCGCCGGCGCGCCGCGATGCCATGGGCGTCGAGCAGCTGCAGCTCCGCGAGGAGATCCTCCAACCGATCGAGCGGCCAGGCATTGGGGCCGTCCGACTTCGCCTGGGCGGGATCAGGATGGGTTTCCATGAACAGGCCGGCGACGCCGACCGCGACCGCGCCGCGCGCGAGCACGGGGACGAATTCCCGCTGACCACCCGACGAGCCGCCCTGCGCGCCCGGCAGCTGGACCGAATGGGTGGCGTCGAACACGACCGGGCAGCCCGTCTCGCGCATGATGACGAGGCCGCGCAGGTCGGTGACGAGATTATTATAGCCGAAGGAGGTGCCGCGTTCGGTAACGAGGATCTGCGCCGGGGTTCCTGCCGCCTGACCCGCCGCCTTCGCCTTGGTGACGACATTCGCCATGTCGTGCGGCGCCATGAACTGGGCCTTCTTGATATTGGCGACCTTGCCGCAGGCGCCGGCCGCCTCGATCAGGTCGGTCTGGCGGGCGAGGAAGGCCGGGGTCTGGACGATATCGACGACCTGCGCGGCGGCGCGGACCTGTTCCGCGTCATGGACGTCGGTGAGCAGCGGCAGGCCGGTTTCGGCGCGGACCTTTTCCAGGATGCGCAGGCCATCATCGATGCCGGGGCCGCGGAAGGAGGCGTTCGAGCTGCGATTCGCCTTGTCGAACGAACTCTTGAAGATGATCAGCATGCCGAGCCGGTCGGCGATCGCCTTCAGCCGCTCGGCCACCGAAAGGACCAGCCCTTCCGATTCGATCACGCAGGGTCCCGCGATCACGAACAGGGGCTCGTTTAGCCCGACCTTATGTCCCAGCATCTCCATGTCCGGGTCTTAGGCGCTGCTATCGGCCCCGCGCAATGGCGAAGCTCGGCTCCAGCACCAGTTCGGGGGCCTCGCCGGGGCCTTCCTCGAAGCGGCGATGATCGGCGGGGGAGACGAACCAGCCGCGCCGCACCAGCCACTCGCCGACATCGGCCCGCGCGGTGAGCCAGACGGTGGCGGGGGTGAGCAGCAGGCCGATCGCGACCGGCAGCGTCCAGATGGTGCCGTCGATGCCGAGCCCGATCGCCGTCATCATCGCCGCGCCAAGCGCGATATGCCCGCGGTAGAAGCGCGTGACCTCCGCAAAGTCGAGCCCTTCGGCCTCGCGCCGCTGCGGCAGCCAGCCGCTCTGGCGGCCCCGCAAAATGTCGACGATCGCCATGGTCTGGGTGAGCATGATGACCGGCGCGGTGATGACCGATGTGACGATTTCGAGCAGCGTCCCCCGCGCGACGCTGGGCCAGCCGCCGAGCTGGCGAACGAGATCGCGGTCCATCCGCAGCGCGATCAGCGCGGCGATCTTGGGGCCGATCAGCATCAGGAAGGTGAGGCCGAGCAGCCAGCCCGATGAGATCAGCACGAAGCCGTCGAAATCGGCGCGAAGCTGTTCGAAGATCGCGGCGCCGAGCAGCAGCAGCCAGAGCGGCGAGGTGAGATAGGCCGAGGCGCCCATGAACAGCTGGAGCCGGCTGACCCAGTGCAGCCCGGCGGTGCCGAGCAGGCGGAGATGCTGGAGATTGCCCTGGCACCAGCGCCGGTCGCGGACCGAATGGTCGATCATCGTCGGCGGGAATTCCTCATAGCTGCCCTCCGGCATCGCGACCATGTGGACCGCCCAGCCGCGCCGCCGCAGCAGGGCGGCTTCCACCATGTCATGGCTCATGATGTGACCGCCGAGCAGGCTGCCCTCCGACAGCTCGGGCAGGCCGCAGCTTTCGGCGAAGGCGCGGACGCGGACGATGGCGTTATGGCCCCAGAAGGTTGCCTCCGTCCCCGACCACCAGCGCAGGCCCGCCGAGGCGACCGGGCCATAGACGGCAGAGGCGAACTGGTGCCAGCGGGCGAACATGGTCTGGCCGTTGATCAGCTGCGGCACGGTCTGCAGCAGGCCGATGGTGGGCCGCGCCTCGATCGCGGTGGCGAGGCGGATCATCGCGCCGCCGGTCATCAGGCTGTCGGCATCGAGCACCAGCATATAATCATAGGCGCCGCCGAAGCGGCGGACCCACTCGGCGATGTTGCCCGGCTTGCGCGCGACATTGCGCGGGCGGCGGCGATAGTAGACAGCGGCACCGCTGTCCTCGCGGAGGCGGCGGAAGGCGAGATATTCGGCGGTGTGGGCGCGCTCATGCGAATCGCTGAGGATGAAGAAATCGAAGCGGTCGGCGGCGCCCGCCCGGTCGATCGAGCCGGTCATCGCCGCAAGCCGGCGGCTGACCGCCGCGACATCCTCGTTATAAATCGGCATCAGGACGGCGGTGCGCCCGCGCGGCAGAGCGGGGCGGCTGCGCGCGACGACGGGCACGGGGCCGCGGCCGAGCAGTACGAACAGCCCGGCGACCGCATTGAGGAAGCCGAAGGCGATCCAGGCGAACAGGCCGAAGAAGAGCAGGAAGAAGGCCGCGTCGATGCCGTCGATGCCGTCCGACTGGAGCGGGGTAAACATTTCCTGCGCGGCGAGCAGGCCGAACAGGAAGCTGCCGATGATCAGGAACAGCCGGCGCTGGACCAGCGGGCCGACATAGCCGACCGCATCGGCGGGCGAGGCGGAAGGAACGCGCGACAGATCCTGGACCGGCATGTCCAGCGGTGCTTCCGCCGGAAGATCGCCCCGGCCGCCCGCACCAAAGCCGGGTGCGGCGCCGTCTTCACTCTCCGATTCGACTCTGTACACAGGTCAGGACTCGCGTTGATGGCCGACGCTCATGCCAGAAAAATCACGGATTTCTCCCGCCATGCGTCAAACTGCCCCAACGTCCGGCTCAATGACGACGCTGGGTGCAACGCACAAGAGCTAGGCGCCATATTGATGGATTACAGTCTCGCTAAGCGGTGAACCGCCCTTTTCCAGGGTTGCGCGGAGATTGGCGGGCTGATCGGTGGTGCTGGCATCGGCGACGAGGCGCCAGCGGCCCGGCCGGCCGACGACCGGATAGGCGGTGGCGGACAGCAGCCTGCCGCGATCGACCGATACCACCGCGCGCACGCCGGAGCTGCGATCCAGTCCGTCGAGGATCGCGCCCTCGAAATCGACGACAAGGCGCCGCGCCCCGGCGATCGGCTCGAGCCCGGGCCGCCCGGCCGTACCGGTCCAGCGATCGACCACGCGGGCGAGGGGAGAGGCGCCCGGTTCGCCGCCGATCCAGCGCAGCCGATAGTCGAAGGCGAAGCTGGCGCCGGCGCGGGCCGGCTGGTCCGGCGTCCAGAAGGCGACGATATTGTCGTCGGTTTCCCGGGCGGTGGGGATTTCATAGAGCATGACCGCGCCCGCCCCCCAGTCCCCCTGCGGCTCGACCCACAGGCCGGGACGCTTTTCGTAGAAGACGCCGTCATCCTGATAATGATCGAAGGCGCGGTCCCGCTGGAGCAGGCCGAAAGCGCTGCCGCCGTTCGGATCGGCGAAACCATTGATTGTCGCGCGCGAGGGGTTGCCGAGCGGGCGCCATATCCGTTCGCCGGCGCGATTATGGATGAGCAGCCCATCCGAATCGTGGATTTCGGGCCGCCAGTCGGCGCGCTGGCCGGGGTTGCCCTCATCATACCAGAACATCGAGGTCAGCGGCGCGATGCCGAGCCGCGCGACATCCCTGCGCAGCCGGATCGCCATCGATACATCCTGGACGACCTCACCCGTCCCGCCCCCGGCCAGCCGTTGGCTGGCGATGCGGAAAGCCCCGACGACGCTCGGCCCTTCGAGCAGCGCGTAGATGGTCAGGCCGTCATCGCCGCTGCTGCCGGTGCGTTCGAGCCAGAAGGCGGTGAAGACGGGGAATTCCTCCCGCCCGTCGATGCCGGTGTCGATGGCGAGGCCCCGCGCCGACAGGCCATATTGATCGAGCGGCCCGGCCGAGCGGAAATAGGAGGCCCCGAGGAAAGCGAGCCAGTCGCCCACACCGCCCCGGTTCATCACCCGGAAACCGGCGATGCCGGGAAGGATTTTCGGCGCCGCCCCCTCGCCCGGAGCGATGGCGAACATATCCTCGCTATGCTCGATCAGGCGGGCACGTCCATGCTCCACCACCGAGACCCGCACCGGAATCGGCGCATTGCGGCTGATCGGAAACAGGCGGACCGCATAGCCGTCGTCGACGCCAGCGGGCGCGAAGAGCGCACGATCGGGACGAAAGAATATGCGGTTGGCCGCATCATAATCGACGGCATGGGCGCGCGGATCGGGCTGCGGCAACGGCCGGGGCCTGGCGCGGGCGAGGGCCGCTGCGTGATCCTGCAGCCAGTCCCAGCTGAACGGCTGTCCGCCCGACCTGGGCGCCGCCGCCGCAGCGGCCCCGCTGCCCAGGGCGAGCATCGCGCCGAGCAGCCTCAATATATCGCGTCTGTCGATCATGCCGGTCCGTTAGGTTTCGTTTCACCTGCGGTCCACCAGACAGATGGCGGCCCCGAAAGTTCCTGCACCGCGCCCGATGAACGCTGGCTGTAGAGACGACGGCGCAGCGTTCACAGGTGCCTTGAGCGAGCTGCCTGTCGGGCGATTGACCTCAGCCCGCCACCAGCGTCTCAGTCGAGCAGTGCCGCGATCTGCGCGATCAGCCGTTCGTCGCCCGCCGCGATCACCTGGCCGGGGCTGCACGCGTCGAGCGGCCTGCCCTGCCAGTCTGCCATCCTGCCGCCCGCGCCTTCGACCACCGGGATCAGCGCGGCGAAGTCATAGAGCTGAAGGCCCGATTCGATCACCGCATCAAGGTGGCCCGAGGCGACGAGCCCATAATTATGGCAGTCCCCGCCCCACAGAATATCACCCGCCTGCGCGCCGGCGCGCTGGAAACGGGCGAGATCATCGCCCGGAAAGGCGGCGGGAGAGGTGGTGCCGATGTGCGCCGCGCCAATCCGGCTGCACTGGCGCACCCGCGCCGGCCCGCCGTTGAACAGGGTCGGCCGTCCGATGGCGCCGATCCAGCGGTCGCCAATGATCGACTGATCGATCACGCCCAGCACCGGCCGGTCGGCCTCGACCAGCGCGATCAGCGTACCGAACAGCGGCCGCCCGGCGATGAAGGCGCGCGTTCCGTCGATCGGATCGAGCACCCAGACCCGTTCGGCATCGTCGCGCTCGCGGCCATATTCCTCGCCGATGATCCCGTCCCGGGGCCGCTCCCTGGCGAGGATCGCCCGCATCGCCGCCTCCGACGCGCGATCGGCCTCGGTGACGGGCGAGGCATCGGGCTTGGTCTCACGCTCGAACCGCGAACGGAAGAAGGGCCGGATCGCCTGCCCCGCCGCATCGGCGAGGCGCTGGGCGAGGAGGATATCGTCTTCGGTCATCCCCCGCTCTTCCGCGAGCATCGCGCAAAGCGCAAGCCCGATCAGACCGGCCGCGCCAGCATCAGCCAGATGATGCCGAGCATCGCCGCGAAGGCGGGAAAGCCGAAGGCGAACCACCAGCGGTAGAGGCGATGATAGGCTTCGGGCAACGGCCCGCCCTGCAAAGCGGCGGTGCGGGCGAGATCGCGCATCCTGAGCTGCATCCACACGACCGGCAGCCAGAACAGGCCGATGAAGACATAGAGGCCGAGCGAGGCGACGATCCAGAAACTGTCGAGCGGCCAGCCGATGAGGTGCGCCAGCCACAGGCCGGTCAGCGGCTGGACGATGACCGCGCTGGCGGTGAACAACAGATCGGCAATCACCACCGTCGATGCGACATGGGCGATCAGCGCAGGATCGCGGCTGCGGTGCGCCATCAGCATGAAGAAGGCGATACCGGCCCCCGTACCCAGCAGCACCGTCGCGCCGATGACATGGAGCCAGCGGGCCAGAAGATCGACCGTGATCATCGCCGATCGAGCAGTGTGAGGCAGGCCAGCGCGAGCATCGCCGCCGGCAGCGTCTTGAGCAAAGGCGCCAGCGGATCGATCCAAAGATCGGGGCGGACAAGCGTGGCGCCGCCCAGATAGACGAGCGTGACCGCGATCATCCCCCAAAGCGCGAGCCGGGCGGTACGGCGATGGAGCAGCATCAGCGCCAGCACGCCGTCCGCCATGCTGCCGGACAGGACGAAGAGCCGGGCGATGCTCTCGCCGATGCCGGCTTCGGTCAACAGCCGCGCGGCCGCATCGATCGAGCGGAAACCGAACAACGCCGAACCGAACCACATCAGGAAGAGCGCCGCCAGCATCACCGGGAAGAGCAGATTCAACCGGGCGGCGATCCGGTCCTGCCGCCCAGCCGGCCGGGCGGCGAGAATCGCCTCCAGCGGCGACGGCACCCGGCCGAGCAAGGCCCCGGCCTGCCCGGCATCACCCGAGACGCCATGGGCCAGCGACACCAGCGCCGTGGTGCGCAGCGGCGAGCGCCAGCCGAGCCGGCCGAGCAGATCGGCAACGAAGCCGACCGGCGCGAGCAGCGGCGCGGCGATCAGCAGCGCAGGAACGGGAGAAAGGCCGAGCCACTTGCGATGCAGGGCGACGATCCCCGCGAGCGGCCGTGCGCGCTGCTCGACAAGATCGACCGTGCCCACCGGGCCATCCGGATCGAGCCCATGCAACACCGCCTCGACCAGGTCGGCCATGCCGATGCACTGGATTGATCCGGCGCGCGCCGGCAATGGCGTGGCGAACGGCATCGCCGCCGCCATGCGGATCAGCTCGGTGCCGCCATATGCGTTGCGAGCGATGACGAGGCCCGGCCGGAGGATGAGATGGGACAGTTCGGAGACCCTGAGCGCCTGATCGGCGGCAGCCTTGCTGCGCAGGAAGATCGTCGGCGCATCGGCCTCGGCATTGGCGGCGGAAATCTGGATGAAGCGGGAGACGCCCGCCCATGAACTGGCGGTGATCAGCGCTGCGATGGCATGGTGCTGGACCTGCGCGACGGCATGGCCGGGCTCGTCCTGCAGCAGGCCGCTGGCGTTGACGACGGCATCGGCCCCGGCGAGCGGCCGCGCCCAGCTGCCCGCATCGGTGAAGTCGGCCAGATCGCCGCGCATCCATTCCATATCCGGCAGGATGCGTCGGCCATAAGCGACATCGCGGCCGAAGCCGCGCACCTCATGTCCGCGAAGCAGGAGCGCCCGTGCGATCTCGTTGCCGATGAAGCCATAAGCTCCGATCAGCAGGATTCGCATCGCGCGATCAGTCGAACAGGCTGGAGACCGAGCTTTCGTCGGCGATGCGCTTGATCGCCTCGCCCAGCAGCGGGGCGATGGTGAGGTGGCGGATCTTTTTCGCGTCGGCGACGGCGGCGGGGGCGCCGATCGAATCGGTGATCACCAGTTCGAGCAGCTCGGAGCCCTCGACCCGCGCCACCGCGCCGCCCGAGAGGACGCCATGGGTGACATAGGCGACGACATCCTCGGCACCCGCCTGGCGCAGCGCGGCGGCGGCATTGCAGAGCGTGCCCGCCGAATCGACGATGTCGTCGACCAGGATGCAGAAGCGGCCCGAAACGTCGCCGATGATGTTCATCACCTCCGACTCGCCCGCCCGCTCGCGGCGCTTGTCGACGATGGCGAGCGGGGCGTTGTCGAGCCGCTTGGAGAGCGCCCGGGCGCGGACCACGCCGCCGACGTCGGGCGAGACGACCATGATGTTCCGCCCGCCGAAGCGCGCCTGAATGTCGGCCGACATCACCGGCGCGGCGTAGAGATTGTCGGTCGGGATATCGAAGAAACCCTGGATCTGCCCGGCGTGGAGATCGACAGAGAGGACGCGGCTGGCGCCCGCCGTCTCCAGCAGATTGGCGACGAGCTTGGCCGAGATCGGGGTGCGCGGACCGGGCTTGCGATCCTGCCGGGCGTAGCCGAAATAGGGGATGACGGCGGTGATGCGCCGCGCCGACGAGCGCTTCAGCGCGTCGATGCAGATCAGCAGCTCCATCAGATTGTCATTCGCCGGATAGCCGGTCGACTGGATGACGAAGACATCCTCGCCGCGGACATTCTCATGAATCTCGACGAACACTTCCTCGTCGGCGAAGCGGCGGACGCTCGCGTCGGTCAGCGGCAGTTCGAGATAGGCGGCGATCGCCTTGGCGAGCGGCTGGTTCGAATTGCCGGTGAGAAGTTTCATGCGCTGATCCCCATGACGGCGCTGCAGAGTCGGGGGGCTCTTAGGGCGCTCATGAGGGTGGCTCAAGCGCTTTGATCCATCTAAGGAGCCTGATCTGAACTCCCTGACCGCTCATCCTGAGTAGGGGCTGAGCCTGACGAAGGCCCGTATCGAAGGACAATCCGTGACGATGCGGCCCTTCGAGACGGCATTTCGGCTTCGCTCAATGCCTCCTCAGGGTGAGCGGAGAGGGTTCTGGATCAGACTCCGAAAGAGCGCACCATGATCGTTACCCGCTTCGCACCATCGCCCACGGGCCGTCTTCATGTCGGCAATATCCGCACCGCGCTTCACAACTGGATGTGGGCGAAGCGGCAGGGCGGTCGTTTTCTGCTGCGGCTCGACGATACCGATGCGGAACGGTCCACCGCCGAAAATGCCGCCTCGATCCGGGCCGACCTCGGCTGGCTGGGCCTGGTCGCCGAGACCGAGGCGAAGCAGTCCGACCGCTTCGCGCTCTATGAACGCCAATTCGAGGCGCTGCGGGCGAAGGGCCGGGTCTATCCCTGCTACGAAACCGCCGAGGAACTCGAGCTGAAGCGCAAGATTCTGGCCGGCCGCGGGCTGCCGCCGATCTATGACCGGGCAGCACTGAACCTGGGCGACGCCGAACGCGCAGCGCTGGAGGCGGAGGGCCGCCGCCCGCACTGGCGTTTCCTGCTCGATCATGATTCGCCGATCGCCTGGGACGACCTGATCCGGGGGCCACAGCATCTCGATCCCAGGCTGCTGTCCGATCCCGTCATCCGTCGCGCCGACGGCAGCTGGCTCTATATGCTGCCCAGCGCGATCGACGATATCGACATGGGTATCAGCCATGTCGTGCGCGGCGAGGACCATGTCACCAACACCGGCCTGCAGCTGCAGATGTTCGCGGCGCTCGATGCCCCCGCGCCCGCCTTCGCACATGAGGCGCTGCTGGTCGGCAGCGAGGGGAAGCTGTCGAAGCGGCTCGGCTCGCTCGGCTGCGATGCCTTTCGCGCGGAAGGGATCGAGCCGATCGCGCTGATCGCGCTGCTCGCCCGGATCGGCACCAGCCTGCCGGTGGAACCGGTCGCCGACATCGCGCCGCTGATTGAGAGCTTCGACTTCGCCCGATTTGGCCGCGCGCCGGCACGTTTCGACCTGGACGAATTGAAGGCGCTCAACGCGCGGATCATCCATCTGCTCGGCTATGATGCGGTGGCCGATCGCCTGCCGGGGGGCATGGACGCAGCGGCCTGGGAGGCGATCCGCCCGAACCTGACCCGCCTGTCGGACGCCGCCGACTGGTGGTCGGTGGTCGAAGGCGAGGTGACGGCGACGATCGCGGATGAGGATCGGGTGGTTCTCGGCCAGGCTGCCACGCTGGCATCGAACCTCGAATGGAATGACGGCGTCTGGAAGGCGCTTACCTCTGCGCTCGGCGCGGAAACCGGGCGCAAGGGCAAGGCGCTGTTCCTGCCGTTGCGCCTCGCCCTCACCGGCCGCGAGCATGGGCCGGACATGAATGCGCTGCTGCCGCTGATCGGGAAGGATCGGGCGGTGGGGCGCTTGCGTGCGGCGGCGGCATCCTGACGCCTCCCCCGCACGGGGAGGGCTTTGGGTTCAGAAGCGGTTCGACGGCGCGATCAGGCCGACCAGCAGATAGAGGATCACCGTCGATCCGACGCCGCACAGCGTGAGCAATACGGTCAGCACGCGGATCAGCATCAGATCGATGCCGGTATAATCGGCAAGGCCGGCGCAGACGCCCATGACCTTGCCCTGGCTCTTGTTGAGCCGGAAACGGTTGCTTTGGACGGACATGACAATTTCCCTTCGCGGATTGGCGTGACGGAATCAGAGCAGCGTCGGCCGGTCGATCACGGCCGAGGCCTTGCAGAAGCAGCTGGCATTGGCCGGCCCGAGTGCGGCGACGAGGCAGGTGAGGCTGAACAGCAGGCCGCCGCCGACCGCGAGCAGGAAGCGCCGGGCTTCGCTGAGGCTGAAGTTGGTCTCGAACATCGTCTTTCCCCATTGTCGCGGCCACCCTGAGGCCGATGCCAGGAACAGTGCAGGAGCCGTGCCAACTCGGCTCGGAACCGAAAAATGGCGGTTCTGGGAACCCATGCGCCGGCAAAGGCCGGACAGGACACCAAGAGTTGGCGTGTTTTACCGAAAAAACGTTTGCGGCCCCTTCCACCTCTGCCGAAGGATTTCCCGCGCACATCATGCCGTAATGATGTATCATCGCGCCTGCGATCCGCCGCAAAGTGCGGACGCTCTCGGGATAGGAGGCGTTCATGTCTTATGGAGCTTTTCTCGAACAACAGAAACGGACGAACCGGATCGGCCTGACCCTCGTCATAGCCGGCCATGCCGCGGCTCTAACCGCGCTCGCCCTTGCACCGCCGGAAGCAATCCAGCGGATCACCTATATCAGGACCATCGTCGACAGCATCGAGGACCAGCCGCCGCCGGCCGATCCGCCGCCGCCGCAACGACGCGATGAACGGCAGGCGCAGCCGACCACGGTCGCGCCGATCGTCGATAGCGGGCCGACCATCCCGCCGCCGATCGACATCGGCCCGCTGCCGCCCCGGCAGGAGCCGACGCCATCGCTGCCGGCGGCCGCCGATCCGGTATTCCTGCCCGCATCGATCGAGCCTTCGGCGATGGCGCGCTTCCAACCCGACTATCCACCCGAACTGATCCGCGCCGATATCGAGGGTAGCGCGACCGTCCGGGTGCTGATCGGCACCGACGGCCGGGTGAGGGCCGTCGAAATGGTCAGCGCCGCCCATCCCGGTTTCTTCGAGGCCACGAAGAAGCAGGCGCTGCGCTACTGGAGGTTCCGTCCCGCGACCAGGGGCGGCGTCGCCACCGAGAGCTGGCGGACGATGACGGTACGGTTCACCATCCAGAGCTGACGGCGCGCATAGGGTCCGCCGTCGGACTGGCGCGGCGGACCTTCGCCCACTATCTAGCGGCGTATGGCTGTTTTACCCCGCCCCTCTTCGCCGCGCGCCGCCTGGGCCGATTTCATGGCTTTCCTGCGCGGCCAGGATGGGATCAAGCTGCTGTTCGCGCTGATTTCGATCATGATGCCGATGCTGATCGTCGCCGGCTTCTACTTCGATTCGAAGACCGACAAGCGCAAGCCGGACATCATCTACGTCCAGAATTACGCGCCGGACCGGACCGACGAGCAGATCAGGCAGCAGAATATCGCCGACCAGAAGATTCTCGATGCGAAGCGCGAGGCAAGGCGCCGCGAATTTCAGCGGCTGGCGGATCAGCTTGGCATCAAATAGCGCCGAGGATCGCCGCTGGATGGCGGCCGCGGTCGCGCTGGCCGGGCGCGGCCGGGGGCGGACCATGCCCAATCCCAATGTCGGCTGCGTCGTCGTTCGCGATCAGCGGGTGATCGGGCGGGGCTGGACCCAGCCGGGCGGACGCCCCCATGCCGAGGCGATCGCCATCGCCGCCGCCGGCGATATCAGCGGCGCCACCCTCTACGCGACCCTCGAGCCCTGCGCGCATGTTTCGCCGCGCGGGCCGGCCTGCGCCGATCTGATCGCCGCCGCGCGGCCCGATCGGGTGGTGGTCGCGGTACGCGATCCCGATCCGCGCACCGATGGCCAGGGGATCGAGCGGCTGCGCGCCGCCGGCATCGCAGTGACGACCGGGATCGAGGAGCCGGCCGCGCGCGCCGCGATGGCGGGGTTCCTGACCCGCCGCACGAAGGGCCGCCCACACGTCACCCTCAAGCTCGCCGTGTCGCTGGACGGGCGGATCGCGCTGCCCGACGGATCGAGCCGCTGGATCACCGGCCCCGCCGCCCGCGCGCATGCCCATCTCGAACGCGCGCGGCACGAGATGATCCTGGTCGGCCGCGGCACGCTGGAGGCGGACCGGCCGCGCCTCGACGTCCGCCTGCCCGGCCTCGAGGACCGCAGCCCGCGCCGCGCCGTCTTCGGCCATGGCGCGGTGCCGGACGGCTGGACCGCGCTGCGCGATCCCGGGGCGATCGGTGCGCTGGAGGGGGTGGACCATCTGTTCGTCGAGGGGGGCGCGGGGACCGCCGCCGCCTTCCTGCAGGCCGATCTGGTCGACCGGCTGCTGCTCTACACCGCGCCGATCGTGGTCGGCGCCGGCCAGGGCGCGATCGGCGACATCGGGCTCGCCGACCTCGCCCATGCCCATGACCGCTGGCGGCTGGCCGACACGCGGATGCTTGGCAGCGACCGCCTGTCCATCTACGAGCGCATTGCATGTTCACCGGAATCATAACCGACATCGGCACCATCACCGCGATCGAGCATCGCGGCGACCTCCACGTCCGCATCGGCTGCGGCTACGACACGTCGACCATCGACATCGGCGCCTCGATCGCCTGCTCGGGGGCCTGCATGACGGTGGTCGAGCTGGGACCGGACTGGTTCGCCGTGGACATCAGCCAGGAAAGCCTATCGCGCACGCCGTCCGGCCGCTGGGTGATAGGCCACAAGCTCAACCTCGAACGATCGCTGAAGGTCGGCGACGAACTGGGCGGGCATATCGTTACCGGCCATGTCGACGGGGTCGGCACGGTCGCATCCCTCGCCACCGAGGGCGATTCGCACCGGATCGAAATCCGCGCGCCCGCCGCGCTGGCGCCCTATCTGGCGCCCAAGGGCTCGATCGCGATCGACGGCATCTCGCTGACCGTCAACAGCGTCACCGACCAGCCCGATGGCAGCGCCCTGTTCGGCATCAACATCATCCCTCATACCAGCGCGGTCACGACGCTGGGCGACATCGCCATGCATGATGGCGTCAATCTCGAGATCGACGTGCTGGCCCGCTATCTGGGCAGGATGGAACAGCTGAGAGCGCTCACTGGAAAATAAATCACATTATAATGTGATTCTATCTTTTCGACTCATCCCCCACTGTGATAGCTGTGCGCCATGAGCACAGACCTGATCGATCGCATCCGCACCGCCGTCGCCGAACGCGGCGTATCCCGCTCCGGCCTCGCGCGGGCTGCCGGGCTTCACCCCAATTCGCTCCGTTCGCTGGAGGATCCGGAATGGAACCCCACCGCCGAGACGCTGAAGAAGCTGGAGCGCTACCTGTCCTATTCCGGGCTGTCGCCGATCGAGGAGATCATCGACGAGGCGCGCAACGGCCGGATGTTCATCCTGGTCGATGACGAGGACCGCGAGAATGAAGGCGATCTGATCATCCCCGCCCAGATGGCCACGCCGGACGCTATCAACTTCATGGCCAAATATGGCCGCGGCCTCATCTGCCTGTCGCTCACCAAGGAGCGGGTCGACCAGCTCGGCCTGCCACTGATGAGCCGCAACAACGGCACCCGGCACGAAACCGCCTTCACCGTCTCGATCGAGGCGCGGGAGGGAGTCACCACCGGCATCTCCGCCGCCGATCGTGCCCGGACCGTCGCGGTGGCGATCGATTCGTCCAAGGGCGCCGAGCATATCGTGACGCCCGGGCACGTCTTCCCGCTGGTCGCCAAGCCGGGCGGCGTGCTGATCCGCGCCGGCCATACCGAGGCGGCGGTCGACGTCGCCCGGCTGGCGGGCCTCAACCCGTCGGGGGTGATCTGCGAGATCATGAACGACGACGGGACGATGGCGCGGATGGATTCGCTGGTCGAATTCGCGCGCACCCACAAGCTCAAGATCGGCACGATCCGCGATCTGATCGCCTATCGCCGCAAGAATGATCACCTGGTCGAGAAGCGCGCCGAAACGCGCTTCACCAGTCGCTGGGGCGGCGACTGGACCCTGATGGTCTTCTACAACAAGGCTACCGGCACCGAGCAGACCGCACTGGTCAAGGGGCATATCAACCCCGAGAAGCCGACACTGGTGCGCATGCACATGATGTCACCTTTCTCCGACCTCTACGGCGAACCGAGCCCGCGCGCCGATCTGATCCAGCGGTCGATGAAGCTGATCGATCAGGAGGGCTCGGGTGTACTGGTGATACTCAACCGCCAGAGCTTTTCCGCCTATAGCCGCCAGGTACAGGCCCGCGAAGCGCGCGACGAGTCGGCGATGGACGAGTTGCGCGACTATGGCGTCGGCGCGCAGATCCTGACCGAGCTGGGCGTGCACGACATGATCCTGCTGACCAATGCGCGTCACACGCTGATCGCGCTGGACGGCTATGGTCTGTCGATCGTAGGGGAGCGACCCATCCCACCCGTCGAAGAATAGGAAGCGCGCCCATGGCCAAGCTGCTCATCGTCGAAGCCCGCTTCTACGATCATCTCAACGACATGCTGCTCGACGGCGCCCGCACCGCGATCGAGGATGCCGGGCACAAGCATGAGACGATCACCGTGCCCGGCGCGCTCGAAGTGCCCGGTGCGATCGCGATGGCCGCCGAGAGCGGCCGCTATGACGGCTTCGTCGCCCTGGGCGTCATCATCCGCGGCGAAACCTATCATTTCGAGGTCGTCTCCAACGAAAGCGCACGCGGGCTGATGGCGCTGTCGATGGATGGCCTAGCGATCGGCAACGGCATCCTGACCGTCGAGAACGAGGCGCAGGCCCTCGCCCGCGCCCGGCGCAGCGAGAAGGACAAGGGCGGCGAGGCCGCGAAGGCGGCGCTGCGGATGATGGAACTGCGCGAGAAATTCGGGGCTTAGGGCTTTCCTGAAACCACCCCGCCTCCTTCGTCACGGTCTGTGTTGGAGGGCTCGGCGCCCCGTTCAGGCCACCGCCGGATAATCCACATAGCCCTCGGCACCCTGGGTGTAGAAGGTCTTACCATCCGGCGTAGCCAGCGACAGGCCTTCGCGGAAGCGGGCAGGCAGGTCCGGATTGGCGATGAACGGGCGGCCGAAGCTGACCGCATCGGCGACGCCGCTGTCAAGCACCGCCTGGGCCTTGCCCGCATCATAATCCGAATTGAGAATGAACGGGCCGCCGAACGCCTTGCGGATGATGGGCGCGACCGGCGGATGGCTGGGCTTGCCGAAATTGCTGTCGGGGCCCGGCTCGCGCGCCTCGAGGAAAGCGATGCCGATATCGGAGAGTAATGTGCCTACCGCCGCGAACAGCGGGTGCGGATCGCTGTCCGTGACGCCCTGGGACTCGCCGTTCGGCGAAATGCGAACGCCGGTGCGCTCGGCACCAACCGCGTCGGCCACGGCGCGCGTTACCTCGCCGAGCAGGCGGACGCGGTTCTCGATCGAACCGCCATAGGCATCGCTGCGGTGATTGGCGCCATCGCGCAGGAACTGATCGATGAGATAGCCATTGGCGGCGTGGATCTGGACACCGTCAAAGCCGGCCGCGATCGCGTTTCGTGCGGCGCGGCCATAATCGGCGAGCAGGGCCGGTATCTCCGAAATGTCGAGCGCACGGGGCATCACATAGGGCTGGTTGCCGTCATAGGTGTGGGCATGGCCGGGCGCCGTGATCGCCGAGGAGGAGACCGGCTGGCCCTCCCCCACGCTCGGATGAACCAGCCGCCCCATATGCCACAGCTGGGCGACGATCCGCCCGCCCTTGGCGTGGACAGCGGCCGTCACCGGGCGCCAGCCCTCGACCTGTTCCTCATTCCACAGGCCCGGCGCATAGGGCCAGCCCAGCCCGATCCGGCTGATCCCGGTCGCCTCGCTGATGATCAACCCCGCCGAGGCACGCTGCGCGTAATAGTCGGCCATGATCGGGGTCGGCACCGCATTGCGCGTGGCGCGGCCTCGGGTAAGGGGAGCCATGATGATCCGGTTGGGCGCCTCGATCGCGCCGAGCGTGATAGGGTCGAACAGGGAGGGCATTGTCGCATGGCCTTTCGTCGGAAACCGTCGCCGCAGTAATTAGGTATTCGAAACGAATATGCAGGCCCCCGACCGGACAAGTTTTGCTGCATCGCGGGAAAGCAGCGCTGTGGTGGCCCGCGCCTATGCCGCGATGGTCGTCGCCAATGTCGCGCTCGCCTTCGGTCCCTGGCTCGTGCGGCTCGCCGATGTCTCTGCGCTGAGCTCGGCCTTCTGGCGACTGGCGCTGGCGGCTCCGCTGCTCTTCCTCCTGACGAAGGCGACCCGCCAGCCCGTTCCGCGCCTGTCGCGGGGGATGATCGGGACGATCGCGATCGGCGGCCTGTGCTTCGCCGCCGATCTCGGCGCCTGGCATATCGGCATCCACCACACGAAGCTGGCCAATGCGACCCTGTTCGCCAATCTCGCCAGCTTCCTGCTCGCCGCCTATGTGCTGATCGGCAGCCGGACGCTGCCCGATCGATACCAGACCGCGGCGCTGCTGCTGGCCGGGCTCGGCACATTGCTGGTGCTCGGCCGCTCCTACCAGATCGACGCGCGCAACCTGACCGGCGACCTGCTCTGCATCCTCGCGGGCATATTCTACGCCGGCTATCTCGTCGCCATGAGTCGCGCACGGGGAATGCTTGCGCCGGTGCCGGTGCTACTGATCTCCACCCTCGCCGGAATGGGGCCGCTGCTCCTCTTCGCGATCCTTCTCGGTGGGCCGCTCTGGCCGGGCGACTGGACGCCGCTTTTGCTGCTGGCGATCAGCAGCCAGGTCGTCGGCCATGGACTGATGATCTATGCGATGGGCCATCTCTCGTCGCTGGTGATCGGCCTCGGCCTGCTGATGCAGCCGTTCATCGCCGCACTGATCGGCCGCCTCTATTATGGCGAACATATGGGCCTTGCCGATATCATCGGCGGCCTCGCCATCTGCGCGGCGCTGGTGCTGGTGCGGATGAGCGGCTCTGGCCAGCCGGCGCCGACCAGCGTAAAGGCTGAACCATGATCGCGCCCAATGATATGACTCTCGACGAACTGCGGGAGGCCCTGGCTGAGCGGCTGTCCGCCCATGCGGTGTTCGATGGCTGGAGCGCCGCGGCGCTGGCCGGTGCCGCCGGCGAGTTGGACGTTCCCGCAGACAGGGCCGCCTTATGCTTCCCGGGCGGTGCGATCGAGATGATCGATGCATGGTTCGCCGCCATCGATCGGGACATGGCTGCCCGGCTGGGCACCCTGGATATCCGCTCGATGAAGATTCGCGACCGTATTCGCGCTGCCGTGCTTGCCCGCCTCGACGCGGCGGCCGCCCATCCCGACGCGCTGCGCCGTGCGCTTGCCATCCTTGCCCGGCCCGATCATCTCGCCCGCGCCGGCAAGCTCGCCTGGCGCGCCGCCGATGCCATGTGGCGCGCCATCGGCGATACGAGCGTCGATTTTGCCTGGTACAGCAAACGGACCACGCTGGCGGCGCTCTATGCCGCAACGATGACCGCCTGGATGGACGACGACAGCGAAGGCTTCGCCGACACGCGCGCCTTTCTCGATCGCCGCATCGACAATGTCATGGCGTTCGAGCGGTTCAAGGCGCGCATAAAGCCCGATCCGGACCGCCATTTCAGCCCGGTACGTTTCCTGGGGCGGCTGCGCTACCGCATGCGCGGCTGAACTGGCGCGCCCCATGACGATAGCACTGGCGTTCGCGCATCGTTATTGATAATCACTCGCATCATGAAGAAGGATGCCGCACCGATCACGCTGGACAAGCTGCCGCTGAATAGCGGAGGTGCCATCGTTGGAATCGATTGGAACCGCCTGGAAGAGCGTGATGCGCGGCGGCTGCGCGAACTGGGTGTCGATGAAGGCGTGTCGGTGGAAAAGCTGCACAAGGGACCGTTCGGGACCGATCCGATCGCCTGCCGGATCGGGCGGATGACGGTGGCGCTCCGCACCAGCCAGGCGTCCGCGATCACCGTCGGGCCTTCCAAGACCAGATGAATCGCCACAGCCGATGACCCCTTCGCCCATGGTCGCGCTGGTCGGCAATCCCAATGCCGGCAAGAGCGCGCTGTTCAATGCCCTGACCGGCGCCCGCCAAAAGGTCGGCAATTATCCCGGCGTCACCGTCGAACGAAAATCGGGCCGGATGAGCCTCGCCGATGGCCGCCCGGTCGAACTGCTCGACCTGCCGGGTACCTACAGCCTTACCCCGTCGAGCCCCGACGAAGCCGTCACCCATGACGTCCTGCTCGGCAAGCAGCAGGGCGAGCGCCTGCCGTCCGCGCTGCTGATCGTCGTCGATGCCACCAACCTCGACAATCACCTCCGCTTCGCACTCCAGCTGATCGCGCTGGGCCTGCCCTGCGTGATCGCGCTCAACATGATCGACATGGCGGAGCGCGACGGGCTGACGATCGATGCCGGAAAGCTCTCCGCCGAACTGGGCGTGCCGGTGATCCCGACCGTCGCCGTGCGCCGGAAAGGCCTGGACGAACTCAAGACCGCGATCGGCATGATGGCGGCCGGCGGCGTGATCAATATCGGCGCCGATCATCCTGCCCTCCACGAGGATATCGTCGCGCTTCAGCGCCGCGCCCGCGCGATCGCGGTGGCGGCGACCACCGAAGAGAATTTCAAGCGCCGCTGGACGCACCGCGCCGATGCGGTCGCGCTGCATCCGGTGATCGGGCCGGTCCTGCTCGCGACGATCCTGTTCGTGATGTTCCAGGCGGTATTCGCCTGGTCCGCGGTGCCAGCCGACATGATCGACGGCGGCATCCAGCAGCTCCAGGCGCTGGTCGGCGCGACGATGGCGGACGGATTCTTCCGCTCGCTGATTGCCGAAGGGCTGCTGGCGGGGGTCGGCGCGGTGGTCGTCTTCCTGCCGCAGATCCTGATCCTGTTCCTGTTCATCCTGCTGCTGGAGGCGTCGGGCTATATGGTCCGCGCCGCCTTCATCATGGATCATCTGATGGCGCGCGTCGGCCTGTCGGGCCGCGCCTTCATCCCGCTGCTCTCCTCTTTCGCCTGCGCGATTCCCGGGATCATGGCGACCCGGACGATCGACGACCCCAAGGACCGGCTGACCACCATCCTGATCGCGCCGCTGATGACCTGTTCGGCGCGACTGCCGGTCTATGCGGTGGTGATCGGCGCCTTCATCCCGGCGCGCGATGTCGGCCCCGGCATCGGGCTTCAGGGGCTGGTATTGTTCTGCCTCTATCTCGCGGGCGTGGTTGGGGCGATGGTCGTCGCCTATGTCCTGCGCCGCACCGTCACCCAGGGGCCGCCGCCGGGCTTCATGATGGAAATGCCGCGATATCAGATGCCGATCCTGCGCGATGTGGCGCTTGGGCTCTGGCAGCGCGCGATGATCTTCCTGGAACGGGCCGGCACGATCATCGCCTTCACCACCGTGGTGCTGTGGCTGCTGGTGTCCTATCCGAAGCCACCGGCCGATTATGCGCAGCCCGCGATCGACTATTCGCTCGCGGGGCGGGTCGCCAACATGATCGAGCCGGTCTTCCGCCCGATCGGCTTCAACCGTGACATGGCGCTGGCGCTGATCCCGGCGATGGCGGCCCGCGAGGTGGCGGTATCGGCCCTCGCCACCGTCTATGCGATCGATGCCGGAGACGAGGCGGTGCAGGAACAGTCGCTGATCCAGCGGCTCCAGGGCCGCTGGTCGCTGCCCACCGCTCTGGCATTCCTCGCCTGGTTCGTCTTCGCGCCGCAGTGCATATCGACCATCGCGGTCGTCCGCCGCGAAACCAATGGCTGGAAGTGGACGGGATTCATGCTCGGCTATCTGTTCGCTCTCGCATATCTCGCGGCAGGCGCTACATATTGGGCAGCAGTGGCTCTGGGGCTCTGAAGCTCCGGAACATCCCAATAAGGAGAAGGCCGTCGTGGCAGGCAGCGTGAACAAGGTGATCCTCGTCGGCAATCTGGGGCGTGATCCCGAAAGCCGGGCCTTCGCCAACGGCGGCAAGGTGGTGAACCTGCGCATTGCGACCTCGGAACAGTGGAAGGATCGCAATACCGGCGAGCGCCGCGACAAGACCGAATGGCATTCGGTCGCGATCTTCAACGAAGCGCTGGCCAATGTCGCCGAGCGCTATCTGCGCAAGGGCAGCAAGGTCTATCTCGAAGGCCAGCTTCAGACCCGCAAATGGACCGACCAGGCCGGCGTCGAGAAATATTCGACCGAAGTCGTCCTGCAGGGCTTCAACGCCGTCATGGTGATGCTCGACGGCCCGGGCGGCGGCGGCGGAGACCGCGGCGCCATGGGTGGCGGCGCGGGCGCGTCCGGCGGCAGTGGCGGCGGCTGGGGCGATGACGACGGTTATGGCAGCGGTGCTGGCTTTGGCGGCGGCGGCGGCGGTGGACGAGGCGGCATGGGTGCACCGGCCGCCGGCGCACCCGGCGGAACGTCCCGCAAGTCCGATCCGTTCGATGTGGGCGATCTGGACGACGACGTTCCCTTCTAACCCCTGTCGAGCGACCAGCCCTGCCGAAACAGGGGTGAACCGAGGGCCCATGGATCTGTCGGGGGTCTAACGGGCTTGAACGAACGTGACGGGGGCGTATTTTCCCGCGATGGCAAGCTATGGGCGCCGGATGACGATATGAAGGCCCCCGCGCCGATCCTCCGGTCCCCCCCCTTCCCCGGCACGTCGGCGATCGTTGCCGCCGTCAGTGCGGCCAGGACGGCGGCTTCCGCCCGCACCAGCCTGTCACCGCAGGAGACCGAACGCGCCCGCCGGATCATGCGCGATATCGTCGCGGAACGGATCGGCGGCGCCTTCTGGGCGGCTGGCGTCGCCAGCCCCTGGATAAGGATCGCAAAACCGGGGCCGATCGCGGCGCATGGCGACGAGGAACTGGGGCTGCTCGGCTGGATGGCCGGCGCCGAGATCGCCTGGACGAGCCCCGGCCGCTTTGCCGACATCGCGAGGGATGGCTTGCCGGACCCGCTCGAACGCGCGGTCACGACCTGGCTGATCGATGCCGTCGACTATCGCGATCCCTATTCGGGCCGCCCGGTTTCGATCGAAGCGGCGATCGAACAGCTCGCTTTCTGGGCGCGGGCGATCGAGCGTAATCGCGGCATCGCCGTTGCCGTCGGCATTGCCGGCTGGAAGCGCCGCGAGGTCGAAGCGATGCTGTGGCCGGGCGAGCCGCTAATCTTCGCGCGCAGCACGGACGACGCCGTCCGCAACGCCGTCGCGGCACGGGGCGCGATCGCGGTATGGCCTTCCAAGGCGCCGCACGGGCTGGACGCGGCCGCCGCGGCGCGCAACGTCACCGTGCATCCGGTCGAGGACGGCTTCCTGCGCTCGGCGGGTCTGGGCAGCGATTGCCACCCCCCGCACTCGATCATCCTCGACCGCACCGGCATCCATCTCGATCCGACCCGCACCTCCGATCTCGAGGCGATGATCGCCGCCCCGTCCGACAATCCGGTGCTGCTCGCCCGCGCCGAACGGCTGATGCGCGATCTGATCGACAAGGGGATCAGCAAATATGCGAGCGGCGGCCGTCCCTATGAACGGCCGGTCAGCGGGCGCCGCATCGTGCTGGTCGCCGGGCAGGTCGAGGATGACCTGTCGGTCCGCCTCGGTGCCGCCGGCGTGCAGGGCAATCTCGACCTGATCCGCCGCGCCCGCGCGGTGGAGCCGGATGCCTATCTGATCTTCAAGCCGCACCCCGATGTCGACGCCGGCCATCGGCGCGGCCGCATTGCCGATGCGCAGGCGCTCGATCATGTCGACGCCGTGGTGCGCGACGTGCCGATGGCTTCGCTGCTCGACAGCGTCGACGCGGTGCATGTTCTGACATCACTGACCGGGTTCGAGGCACTTATTCGCGGCTGCGAAGTTGTTACCCATGGTCAGCCCTTCTATGCAGGTTGGGGATTGACGCAGGACCTGGCTCCGCCCATTGAGCGGCGGGGCCAGAATGTAACGAAGGCGCAACTCGTGGCCGCAACCTTGATCCTCTATCCACGCTACCTGGATCCGGTCACAAAATTGCCTTGTCCTCCCGAGATATTGGTTGAGCGACTGGCGGCCCAGCCGGAACCGCAGGAGACGCTGCTCACCCGTTTGCGTCGTTTTCAGGGCCGCCTGCGGCGCGGGTTTGCGGGTGCGGGAGGCCGGGTTTGAAGCTTCACGAGATCGCCAAGCAGCGCTTCCTGCTGCTGCAGGGCCCCCCCGGCCCCTTCTTCGACCGCCTCGGCGCCGCGCTGCGCGATCTCGGCCATGCCGTCCACCGCATCAACCTCAATGCCGGCGACGTCGCCTCCTGGAACGGCCCGTCGATCGACTATCGCGGCACCGCCGAGCGGTGGCCCAGCTTCGTCGACGATTATCTCGTCCAGCACATGATCACCGATGTCATCCTGTTCGGCGACTGCCGCCCGCTCCACAATGCCGCGCGCGGCATGGCGCGGCTGCGCGGCGTCCGCGTGCATGTGTTCGAGGAAGGCTATATCCGTCCGGACTGGGCGACGCTCGAACTTGACGGGGTCAACGGCCACAGCTCGCTGCCGCGCGATCCGAAATGGTATCTCGACGCGGCGCGCACCCTGCCGCCGCTGGCCAATCGCCCGACCGTGCCATCGAAATTCCGCCGCCGCGCACACGAGGCGACCAGCTATTATGCGCGGACCTCGATCGGCAAATGGCGCTTCCCACATTACAAGTCGCACCGCGACCGCTCCGCCCCGGCCGAGGCGCTGGGCTGGCTCAAGCAGTTCGCGCTGCGCAAGCTCCATGAAGACCAGGCCGAGACGGTGCTGGCCGAACTGGAGGGCAAGCGCTATTTCGCGCTGCCGCTCCAGCTGTCTTCGGACCATCAGATCCGCGTCCATTCGCTGTTCGGGACGATGCAGGCCGGCGCTTCCTACGTCATCGAGAGCTTCGCCCGCTCCGCGCCGCTGGATACGCTGCTGCTGGTCAAGGAGCATCCGCTCGACAGCAGCCTGTTCAGCTGGCGTCGCTTCATCCGGCGCGAGGCGCGGCGGCTGAACATCTCGGACCGGGTGCTGTTCGCCAAGGGCGGCAATATCGGCGACATCGTCGAGAAGTCGCTGGGCGTCGTGACCGTCAACAGCACCACCGGCACGCTCGCGCTGGCCGGCGGCATCCCGGTGATCGCGCTGGGCCAGGCGGTGTACAATATCCCCGGCATCACCTTCCAGGGGCCGCTGGACGCCTTCTGGAGCGATCCGACCCCGCCCGACCCGCGCATCTGGGATGCCTTCTCGCGCGTCCTGCAGGCGCGCTGCCTGGTCTATGGCGGCTTCGCGAGCGACGACGGCATCGAGATGCTGGTCCAGGGCTCGATCGCGCGCCTGGTCGAGGCCTCGAAGATCATCGACATCACCCGGCACCTCAACGGGATGGCCCAGGCGGCGGAATGACCCCTCGGATATGCCCTGTCCGAAGGATGGGGAGGATATTCAGAGGCGCCGGAAGATATATTCCTCGTCGTACCAGCTGCCGACCTTGAAGCGGTAGTCCCCGACCTTCTCGAAGCCGCGCGCCGCATAGACCGCCTGCGCCTTCTCATTGCCCGACCAGACACCCAGCCATAGCGGCCCCGGCCGCGTTGCCGCGAGATGATCGAGCGCGACCTGCAGCAGCGCCCCGCCAAGCTTCAGCCCCTGGGCGTCGCGCCGCACATAGAGCTGATAGAGTTCGCCATGATCGGGGCAGGCCTGGACATGCGGCAGCTTGCAGGGGCCGACCTGCGCATAGCCGACCAGCCGGCCATCCAGCTCCGCCACCCATGTCTGCTTCGCCGGATCGGCGAGTTCGGCGGCCACCGCCGGCACCGCGTAGGAGGCGGCCTCGAACTGGGCGAGGTCATCCGGCGGATAGGGGATGGCAAAGCCCTTATCGAGGAAGGTCTCGCGAAAGGTTTCGAGCTTGAGCCGGGCAAGCGCGGGGGCGTCTTCCGGTCGGGCGGAGCGGATCATCGCGGTCATGGAACGAGAATTAACGGCTCTGCCCGCGACCGTCATGCGGAACTTGGTCCAGCATGATGAAGAGGGACGGTCCAAAGAAAAGGGCGCGGGGATCGCTCCCCGCGCCCGTTTTCATGAAGCGAAGGACAGCTTAGCTGTTTTCGCGCTTCTTGAGCGCCTCGCCCAGGATGTCGCCGAGCGACGCACCCGAGTCCGACGAACCATACTGCGCGACGGCCTGCTTCTCTTCGGCGATCTGCATCGCCTTGACCGAGAAGGTCGGCTTCTTGGAGCGGTCGAAGCCGGTCACCATCGCGTCGAACTTCTGGCCGACCTGGAAACGCTCCGGACGCTGCTCGTCGCGGTCGCGGCCGAGATCGCTGCGCTTGATGAAGCCGATCGCGCCATCGTCGCCGGTCTGCACTTCGAGGCCGCCGTCGGTGATCGCCATGACGGTGACGGTGACGACCGCGTTCTTGTTGAGCTTCGAACCGTCCGACGCGCCGCTGGCGGCAGCGACGCCGCCACGCTCGAGCTGCTTGATGCCGAGCGAGATGCGCTCCTTCTCCGAATCGATGTCGAGGACGATCGCCTTGACGGTCTCACCCTTGTGGTGAAGCGCCAGTGCTTCCTCGCCCGAGACGCCCCAGGCGATGTCGGACATGTGGACCATGCCGTCGACATCATTGTCGAGACCGACGAACAGACCGAATTCGGTCGCGTTCTTGACTTCGCCCTCAACCACCGAGCCGACCGGGTGCGCTTCGGCGAAGGCCTCCCACGGATTGGTGATCGCCTGCTTGAGGCCCAGCGAGATACGGCGCTTGTCGGCGTCGACCTCGAGGATGACGACATCGACTTCCTGGCTGGTCGAGACGATCTTGCCGGGATGGACGTTCTTCTTGGTCCAGGACATTTCGGACACGTGGACGAGGCCCTCGATGCCCGCTTCCAGCTCCACGAAGGCGCCATATTCGGTGATGTTGGTGACACGGCCGGTGAACTTGCCACCGATCGGGTACTTCGCGGCCGCACCCTCCCACGGATCGCTCTCAAGCTGCTTCATGCCGAGCGAGATGCGCTGCGTGTCCTTGTTGATGCGGATGATCTGCACCTTCACGACGTCGCCGATGTTGATCATCTCGTTCGGATGGCCAACGCGCTTGTAGCTGAGGTCGGTGACGTGGAGCAGGCCATCGATGCCGCCGAGATCGACGAAGGCGCCGTAATCGGTGATGTTCTTGACGACACCTTCGATCACCTGGCCCTCGGCCAGCGACTGGATCAGGCCCGAGCGCTGCTCGGCGCGGGTCTCTTCGAGGACGGCGCGGCGCGACACGACGATGTTGCCGCGGCGGCGATCCATCTTGAGGATCTGGAAGGGCTGCGGGATGTCCATCAGCGGGGTGACGTCGCGCACCGGGCGGATGTCGACCTGCGAGCCGGGCAGGAAGGCGACGGCGCCGTTGAGGTCGACGGTGAAGCCGCCCTTGACGCGGCCGAAGATCACGCCCTCGACGCGGCTGGTGGTGGAGAATTCGGTTTCGAGCTTGTCCCAGGCGGCTTCGCGGCGGGCCCGATCGCGGCTGAGCATCGCTTCGCCATGGACGTTCTCGACACGGTCGACATAGACTTCGACCTCGTCACCGACCTTGAGTTCAGCCTTCTGGCCGGGCGCAGGCGCGAATTCGCGCAGCGCCACGCGGCCTTCCGACTTGAGGCCGACGTCGATGACGGCCATGTCGTTTTCGATCGCGGTGACGGTGCCCTTGACGACGCGGCCTTCGAAGCCTTCGTTCTCGCCACCGAGGGTCTGATTGAGGAGAGCCGCGAAATCGTCGCGGGTCGGGTTTGCCGAAGTGGCCATAGAGTTAGAGTTCCTATTCGAAGTTTCCGGCCATCCGGTTGTCTCCGGAGGTCTTTGGGCCAGAACCGCCATGCGAACCCCATGTCCGCACGGCACCCATCGAACCACTCCCTCGCGGCAGGCCTTCCGGACAAAGCATAAAGGCGCGCCAAGAGCCCGGCATATCTGCCGACCCCCTGTCACGCCTGCTTGGGCGACCTTTTCTAGCGGTCTGCCGTTCGGCCTTCCACGAGCGAAATCGCCCGCTGGACGGCCGCGTCTATACTCAGATCGCTCGTATCGAGCAAGTCGGCATCGTCAGCCTGCCGCAGCGGCGCGGCGGCCCGCCCCATGTCGCGCTCGTCGCGGGCGAGGACATCGGCCAGCACCGCATCGAACGGAACCCCGCTCCCCATCGATTCGAGTTCGCGGAACCGGCGTTCGGCACGGACCCGGCTGCTCGCGGTGACGAACAGCTTCGCCTGAGCCTGCGGGGCGATGACGGTGCCGATGTCGCGCCCGTCGAGGACGGCGCCGCCCGGCTGTTCGGCAAAGGCGCGCTGCCGTTCGAGCAGCGCCTCGCGCACCTGCGGATGGGCCGAGACGAGCGAGGCGGCCTTGCCCGCCGACTCGGTCTTGAGCGCGGAATCGGCGAGCAGCGCGGGATCGAAATCGCAGGCGCGAAGCGCGTCCTCCGCATCGCCGGGATCGCCATCGGCGCGCATCACCGACACGCCGACCGCGCGGTAGAGCAGGCCGGTGTCGAGATGCGGCAGGCCATAATGCCGCGCAAGCGCCCTGGCGATCGTGCCCTTGCCCGACGCGGCCGGGCCATCGACGGCGATGATCATGCGACCGTCGCGCCCAGGCCGGTCATCAGCGCATCGAAGCCGGGGAAGCTGGTGGCGACCGGGCTCATATCGTCGATCGTGACCGCCGCCTTCGACACGAGCCCCGCCACCGCGAAGCTCATCGCGATGCGATGATCGAGCCGGGCCGCGATCGTCGCCCCGCCCGCCAGCCGATCGCCGCCGGTGCCGTCGATGATCAGCCCGTCCTCCAGCTCCTCGACCCGTGCCCCGATCGCACGCAGCCCTTCGGCCATCACCGCGATCCGATCCGATTCCTTGACGCGCAGCTCCTCCAGCCCGCGGGCGACGGTGCGCCCTTCGGCCAGCGCCGCCGCGACGAACAGCACCGGATATTCATCGACCATCGACGCGACGGTCTCGACCGGCGTCTCGATCCCCTTCAGCACCGAATGGCGCACGACGATATCGGCGACCGGCTCCCCGCCGACCTCGCGGGCGTTGATGAAGCTGATGTCGCCGCCCATCATCCGCAGCACATCGAACAGCGCCGCGCGGGTGGGATTGAGCCCGACATTGGTGACGGTGATCTCCGAACCCGGCACCAGCAGCGCCGCGACCACCGGAAAGGCCGCCGAGGAGGGATCGCCGGGGACGACGATATGCTGGGGCTTCAGCTCCGCCTCGCCGCGGATCGAGATGATGCGGGCGCCGTCGGCATCCTGCTCGACGCTGAGCTCCGCGCCGAATCCGCGCAGCATCCGCTCGCTATGGTCGCGCGTCGGGATCGGCTCGACCACGCGGGTGATGCCCGGCGTGTTCAGCCCAGCCAGCAATATCGCCGACTTGACCTGCGCCGACGCCACCGGCAGCCGATAGTCGAGCGGCACGGCGGGGCAGGCGCCGCGCATGGTCAGCGGCAGGCGATCGCCCGGACTGGTGGTGAAACTCGCCCCCATCCGCGCCAGAGGCTCGGTCACCCGCGCCATCGGTC
>CAZJXG010000027.1:0-28652 GCA_964549965.1 uncultured Sphingomonas sp.
ACGCTCGTGTCGAGCCCGCCCGAAAAGGCCAGCACCACCCGCTTCACTTCGTTCGACATCCCGGTTCCTTCCCGCAATCGGCGCGGCCCTTGCCATGCAGCCGCCCAGCATTCAAGCTGCTAGCCATGTTTGATTGCAGATCGGGACCGGGACGATGGGCGGCGCTGGCCGTGCTGATGGCGGCTGTCGCCGCGTCGGCGCAGGAACTGCCGATGACCCGCGAAGGGCTGGACAATGCGCTGGCCCAATATTTCGCGGGGGCCGATCGCAACCATGACGGCAAGCTCGACCGCGCCGAATCGGCCGAGGCACTGGGCTTTGCCCGTCAGATACTGACGGCGAAGCGCGATCCGGAGCCGTTCGTGATGGATGTCGCCCCCGATGGCCGGCCGCGTCTGTCGATCAACGACAACGGGCCGCTCAGCCGGGGCGGGGTGATCGACCTGATCTACCGCCGTGCCGACGGCAACGGCGACGGCAACCTGTCCCTGGCCGAGGTGCAGGCGGTCGCCCGCGAGCGATTCGATGCCGCGGACCGCGACGGCGACGGCATATTGGACGAGCAGGAGCGCCAGACGGCGCAGCAGCAGATGGGCCTGTTGCGGCAGATTTTGGGGGACGGACGGTAAACCGCCCGGAATGGCCGCGAATCTGAACGCCCGTTCAGCTTGGCGCCGGCAATCGGCCCTTATATTTCAGCCGCGACATAACCATTTCAGCGGCGAACTATGGGCGCAAGATTCGCCCCCTAGACCGCATCTCAGGGCGGACCGGCATTTCCCCCTGTTGTTGCCGGTCCGCCCACCATGTTCAGACCCGTTCGTCATAAGGATGCCAAAAATGAACAAGACCCCCTGGATTGCCGGCGCCGCGCTGGCCGCCGCCATGACCGCCGCTGCCGCGTTCGCCGCGGCGCCCGATGGCCCGCCCCGCACCCGCGCCGAGGTACAGGCCCGCGTGGCCGAGCATTTCAAGAAGCTTGATGCGAATGGCGACGGCTATGTCACCAAGGACGAGGCGGACGCCAACCGCGCCAAGATGCGCGAGGCCTTCGCCGAGAAGCGTGGCGAGCGCCGCGCCGGGCATTTCGCGATGCTCGACAAGGACAAGAATGGCGCGCTCTCGAAGGACGAGTATATGGCCCCCCCACCCCGCGCCGAGGGCAAGGATGGCCCCGGCAAGCATGACCACATGCACGGTGGCCATCGCATGAAGCATCATGGCGGCATGGGCATGGGCATGGGCGGCAAGATGCTCGAGCGCGCCGATGCCAACAAGGACGGCAAGGTCAGCCTGGCCGAGGCCCAGGCCAGTGCGCTGGCGATGTTCGACAAGGTCGATGCCAACCGCGATGGCACGATCAGCCCCCAGGAGCATGAAGCCGCCCGCGACGCGATGCGCGCCAAGTGGAAGGACATGCACGCGGCCCGCGACAAGCAGGGCTGAGCCCTCTCCCCTCTTCCTGCCCTCTCCCCCCTGGGGAGAGGGCTTCATCACGCGGTGAAGGCTGACCGGAATCCCGCCGCTGCCGCTTCGGCGAACGCCCGCAGTTCGGCTTCGCTAGCGCCGTCGCGCGCCGCGGCGGACAAGCCCTTCAGCGCGATGACCACGATCGATGCCAGCAGCTCGGCCCGCTCGGGCGAGTCCTCGGCGATACGCGCGGCAATCAGCGCCTGGCTTTCGGCCGTCATCCGGCCGGTCAACGCCACCACCTCGGGATCGCCGCTGCCGCGCGCGCCATCGATCACCAGGCAGCCGGCAATACCTTCCTTGCGCGCATAGAGTCGTGCGGCATCGCGCAGCACCCGCTCGACCGCATCGGCCGCGCTGCCCCCGCCCGCCAGCGCATCGGGCACGAACCGGCCAAAACTGCCCGCATAACGGCTCAGCACCTTTTCGAAGAGCGCCGCCTTGCTGCCGAAGGCATTGTAGAAGCTGGGCGGAGTGATGCCCAGCGCGCGGCCGATATCGGCGACCCCGACCCCGTCATAGCCCTTTTCCTGGAACAGCTTCTGCGCGGTTTCCAGCGCGGTTTCCCGGTCGAATCCACGGGGCCGTCCCCGAGGCTGAGATTTTTTTGTAGTGTTCACTATAAAATACCTTGCATCGACTCCTCATGATTTATATAGCGCACACTATAGAAATGCAAAGGAGCTTCCCAATGACACAGGCAACACATCGCAAAGTGGTCGTGCTAGGCGGCAGCCGGGGTATCGGCGCGGCGCTCGTCCGCAAATTCGCCGCGGCGGGCGACAATGTCGTCTTCACCTATGCGGGCTCGGCCGATGCGGCTGCGGCGCTCGCCACGGAAACGGGCGCGACCGCCTTGCAGGTCGACAGCGCCGACCGCGCCGCGCTGATATCCGCGATCACGGCGCAGGGGCCGATCGGCGTATTGCTGGTAAATGCCGGCACGGCCATGCTCGGCGATCCGCTGACGCTCGATCCCGATGCGATCGACCATATGATCGACGTCAATGTCCGTGCGCCCTATCATGCCGCGGTGGAGGCCGCGCGGGCGATGCCCGACCATGGCCGTATCCTGATCATCGGATCGACCAATGGCGATCGCATCCCCTTCGCCGACGGTGCTGCCTACGCCATGACGAAATCGGCGGTGCAGGGGATGGTGCGTGGGCTGGCGCGCGATTTCGGACCGCGCGGCATCACCGTCAATGCGATCCAGCCCGGGCCCGTCGATACCGACATGAATCCGGCCGAGGGGCCGATGGCGGGCCTGATGCACAGCTTCATGGCGATCGGGCGCCATATCCATGCCGATGAGATCGCCGACTATGCGGCCTTTCTCGCCAGCCCTTCGGCGGCGATGATCACCGGATCGATGCAGACGATCGACGGCGGCTTCGCGGCCTGAGCCGCACCCCCGCCCTCGGGGCACGGAAGGGTCAGGCGAATTCCTCGGTCGTCACCGTCGCCTGTATGGCCGGGGCATAGCGCGGGCCGGCGACCGTGCGATCGTTGACCAGGGCATCGAGCGCTTCCACCTGTGCCGCCGACAGGCGCACCGCCCCGGCGGCCATATTCTCCTCGAGATGGGCGATGCTCCGCGTGCCGGGGATCACGATCAGGTCGCGATCGCGGTGCAGCAGCCAGGCCAGCGCGAGTTGGGCGGGGGTGCAGCCGATACCGTCGGCCATCGCCCGATATTCGGCGAGCCAGGCGAGATTGTGCGACAGGTTCGGCGGCTGGAAGCGCGGCATGAACCGGCGCATGTCGCCGTCGGCCAGTTGCGAAGGATCGGCATAGCCGCCAGCCAGGAAGCCACGCCCGAGCGGAGAGAAGGCGACGAAGGCGACGTCCAGTTCGCGACAGGCGGCCAGGCCGGCAATCTCGGGATTGCGCGTCCACAGCGAATATTCGCTCTGGAGCGCTGCGATCGGATGGACGGCATGGCCGCGGCGCAGCTGATCGGCGGAAACCTCCGACAGGCCGATCGCCCCGATCTTTCCCGCCTCCACCGCGCGGGCGAGCGCCCCGACCGATTCCTCGATCGGCGTTTTCGGATCGGGCCGGTGAAGATAATAGAGATCGATATGGTCGAGCCCGAGCCGCGACAGGCTGCGATCGAGCGTTTCGGCGATCGAAGCCGGCGAGCCGTCGATGCCCCGGGCATTGGCCCCCTTCTCGCGGAAGCCGCATTTGGAGGCGAGGGTGAATTCGCCGCGCCGCGCCTTCAGGACCCGGCCGATCAGCAATTCACTGTGGCCTTCGCCATAGATCGCGGCGGTATCGAGGAAATCGCAGCCGAGATCGAGCGCGCGGTGCAACAGCCTTTCCGATTCGGCTTCGTCGGCGGGGCCATAGCCCTGGCTGAGGTTCATGCAGCCCAGCCCGAGCCGATTGACTGCGTGAGGGCCTATGGTTCGCCGTTGGGTCATGCCATCTCCCTTCATGTTGCCCTCCTCTGCCATGCGACGCGGCTTGGCAAAAGCCCGCATGCGCGCGACAAGGGCCGGTCATGTACAGCCTGCCGATCTTCCTGGACCTGCGCGAACGCCCGATCATGCTGGTCGGCACGGGCGATGCGGCGGCAGCGAAGCGGCGGCTGATCGAGAGGGCCGGCGGACTGGTGGTCGGCGAAGATCATCCCGCCGCCCGGATCGGCTTCATTGCCCTTGATGATGCGGCCGAGGCCGAGGCGGCCGCCGCCCGGCTGCGCGCGCGCGGCCTGATCATCAACGTCGCCGACCGCCCGGCGCTGTGCGACTTCACAATGCCGGCGATCGTCGACCGCGATCCCGTGCTGATCGCGATCGGCACCGGCGGACGATCGGCGGGGCTGGGCAAGGCACTGCGCCAGCGGCTGGAGGCGTTGCTGCCCGCCGATCTCGGCCGGCTCGCCGAGGCGCTGTTCGCGGCACGCGCCGTGATCCGGGGCCGCTGGCCCGATGCCGATGGCCGCCGCCGCGCGATCGATGCCGGCCTGGCCGAGGGCGGCCCGCTCGATCCGCTCCGGGCCGATGCCGCGGGACGCTGCACAGACTGGCTGGCGGATGACGGCGCCAGCGCCCCGGATCGGCTGGTGGCGATTCGGCTGCGGTCGGGCGATCCTGACGAACTCAGCCTGGGCGAGGCGCGGCTGCTGGGCCAGGCCGACCGGATCTTCCATCGCCCCGGCATACCCGCCGCCATTCTCACCCGCGCGCGCGCCGACGCCGCGCGCATTGCCTGCGCCGCGCCGCCGACGGCGCCGGGCGGGGGCCTCTCGATCGACCTGGGATTTGCATGACCAAGACAAGCTGGACGATCGGTGATCATGGCGGCGATCATGGCGGCGATCCCGGCGGCAACCACGGCAAGGCGGGCTTTTGCTGGATCCATCTCGACGGACGCGACGCGGAGGCGATGGCGTGGCTGGAAAACGGCGGCGGCCATGGCGGCGAAAGCCTGCCGCCGACGGCGCGGTCCAACCTGACCACCGCCGAGACGCGGCCGCGCTGCCAGCCGCTCGACGATGGCGTCATCATCAACCTGCGCGGCCCCCGTGCCGAAGCGGATGACGAGGGCGACGAGCTGGTCTCGATCCGCATCTGGGCCGAACGCGGGCGCATCGTCTCCGTCACCTATCGGCGCCTGGCGGGGCTGGAGGAGCTGCGCGACCGCATGGCGGCGGGCGAGTTCCTCGATCCCGGCGACCTGATCGCCGCGCTCGCAGTACAGATTTCGCATCAGCTCGATCCGGTCGTCGCCGACCTGGGCGACCAGGTCGACGATTGCGAACTGTCATTGTCGGAAGACGGTTTCTACCTGCGCCGCGAGATCGCCAGGGCGCGTTCCAAGGCGATCAGCTATCGCCGTTTCATCGTGCCGCAGCGCCAGGCGCTCGAATCGATGGCGCTGCTGCAGCATGACTGGATCGAGGATGAGGACCGCGTTCACCTGCGCGAAGCCGCCGATCGCTTCGCGCGCATGGCCGAGGAACTCGAGGCGGTGCGCGAGCGATCGGCGCTGCTGCACGAACAGATCACCGATCTGCGCGCCGAGAAGATCGACCGCCGGTCCCTGGTGATCGCGATCGTCGCACTGATCTTCCTGCCGCTCACCTTCGTCACCGGCCTGTTCGGGATGAATGTCGACGGCATACCCTATGCCCACCACCCGGCATCCTTCTGGGTGGTAACGGGCTTCAGTCTGGTCATCGGTGCCGGAGTGGCGATCTGGTTCGCCGCGGCGCGATGGTTCCGGAGCTAGAGACTAGGCAGCCCGTATCTTCGCTTCGGCTCGCCTGGTAACTGCTGAAACGGATTGGGCACGGCGGATTATCGCGCGCCGAACAGCGCCGTTCCGACCCGGACATGGGTCGCCCCCAGCATCACCGCCGTCTCGAAATCGGATGACATGCCCATGCTGAGCCCGGTGAGGCCATGGCGGCCGGCAAGCTTCGCCAGCAGCGCGAAATAGGGCGCCGGCTCGACGTCGAGCGGGGGAACCGCCATCAGCCCGACGACGGGCAGGCCGGCATCGCGCGCCTGCTTCAGGAGCATGGGCAGATCCTCGATCGCGCAGCCGCCCTTCTGCGCCTCTTCACCGATATTGACCTGGACGAAACAGTCGGGGCGCCTGCCGCCGGCATCGATCACCCGGGCCAGCGCCTCGACCAGCGAAGGCCGGTCGATCGAATGGATCGCGTCGAACAGGGCAACCGCGTCCTTCGCCTTGTTCGACTGGAGCTGGCCGACCAGATGCAGCCTGAGGCTGCGCCCCGCGCGCAGGCCCGGCCATTTCGCCTCGGCCTCCTGCACGCGATTTTCGCCGAAGCTCGACTGGCCGGCCTCGATCAGCGGCACGATGTCCTCCGCGGGCCTGGTCTTGGAGATGGCGATCAGCTCAATGTCCTCGGCCTTGCGTCCCGCGAGCGCGGCGGCATGCGCGATGCGGGCCCGGATGTCGGCGAGAAGGGCGAAAGCCGGGCGGCTGGTATCATGGTCGATATCGGACATGCGCTTCGCTATAGGAGCGGCAATGCGACCCCGCCACCCCGAGCTTCCGCGCCTGTGGATGATGACCGACGAGCGGCAGGGCGACGGCCTGTTCGCCGCGATCCGCCGCCTGCCCGCCGGATCGGGAATCCTGTTCCGCCACAAGGCGACACCCAAAGCCGAACGGCGGCGCCTGTTCGGCCGGGTGCGCCGCATCGCGCGGATGCGCGGGCTGGTGCTGCTGCTCGCCGGCGGGGACGCGAAAGCGCGGCGCTGGGGAGCCGACGGGGCGCACCACCGCCGGCCGCATGCCCCGCGCTACGGCACCGCCGCGGCGCATGGCGTGCGCGAGATTCGCGCGGCCGAACGCTCGGGCGCGGGTGCGATCTTCCTGTCGCCACTCCACCCGACCCGCTCGCATCCCGGCGCGCCCACGCTCGGGCGGATGCGGTTCGCGGCGCTGGCGCGGACGACGCGCTTGCCGGTGATCGCGCTGGGCGGCATCGACCGGATACGGGGCAGGATGGCGATGCGGGTTGGTGCCTGGGGCTGGGCCGCGATCGACGCATGGAGTTGACGCCGGTCGCGCATCGACCGCGCCATACGCGCATCCGCCAGAATGTTTCGATGCTGGGAAATCAGGCCGGAGCCCGGTTCAGAAGCGGAACGCGGTTCCGACGTAGATCGCCTGGCTGTCCAGCTTCTGGTCGTTGCTCAGGTCGAAGCGCTCACGCTGCGTCTTGTAGCGCAGGCCACCCGACAGCTCAAGATTGCGGGTGAGCGAGAAGGAGCCGCCGAGATCGACCGACAGGGCCTGATCCGGTCCGGTCAGGCTCGACGTGCCGGTGGCACGCTCGGCACCGAACAGCAGGCGGGTGCTCCACTTCGATCCCGAATAGCTCAGGCCGATATCGGCAAGCTCGCGGCCCTCGGGAACGGCGCCGCCGTCGATCCGTGCGAAATCGCCCGACAGCGCGAAATGCTTCCAGCCGAGCGACGCGCCGAGGCTGTAGGCCGAGGGGGCAAGCCCGGCGTTGATCGCCGAACTGTTCGGCTGGGCCTGAGCCACCACCGCGGCCGGGGTGGCAGCGCTGGCGCGGTTGCTGGACCGCGCGCGAATGGCCACGGTTACGGCACGCTTGGCGGTGCCGCCCGACGGCGTGAAACGGAAGCTGGGCTCGGCGAAGCCGCCGCCAACCCGATCGAACAAAGCGGCCTGACGGGCATCGGCGGCAACCGGCGCGAAGAAACCGATGCCGCGAGCCTTCTTGCGATCGATCTTGACCTTGGGGGTGGGAGCCGGTTTCGCGGACGATGCGGGCTGGACAAACGCCATCGCGACCGCAAACGCGGTGCCGACGAGCACTGCCTGAACCCCCTTGCGTTTCATCCTGCGTAACTCATTGCTCTTCTTATATAGGAGGCCCTAGCACCGCCATTGAGTCGATGCCAGCCGCCGGATCGCGAAAAACCACCCCTGTTGCAGAATCCCCACAGACTCCCGTGGCGACTCGGACAAGCAGGCCCTGTTGGCTGCGACCGGTGACAAGGCCATGACAACCGGAACCGTAAACGCGCGATCCTGCTTTTTGTTTAACGGCGGTCGCGGTCGGCGGGATCAAACAAACAATTGCCCGCGCGGACCTTCTGTCTATAACGACCGCAATCGCGAGAATATGCCCCAAGGACTTGCCTGAAATGACCAGCCGGACCCTTCGTACCGCGCCCTTCAAGATTTTTGGCGCGCTTGCGCTGGCAGCCTCGCTGGCCGCCTGCGGCGGCGGCGGCAACAAGGCGCAGCTCGCCTCGGACGTCGCCGCGTCGCGGCTGACGACGATTGGCGTCAACGCCTATCTGTGGAAGGCTTCGCTCGACACGCTGAGCTTCATGCCGCTGCTGCAGAGCGATTCGAACGGCGGCGTGATCGTCACCGACTGGTATGTGAATCCCAACCAGCCGGCCGAGCGGATGAAGCTGACCGTCACCATCCTCGATGCCGATCTGCGCGCCGATGCCGTGCGCGTCGCGCCGCAGCGCCAGGTGCTGGCGAACGGCAACTGGGTGGATGCCTCGGTCCAGGCGGCGACCGCCCAGAAGCTGGAGGACATCATCCTCACCAAGGCGCGCGACCTGCGCCGTGCCACCGTCGCCGGCGGCTAAACCTCGCGTGATTTCGCGTCGGATGGGACATCCGACGATTCGCAAATCACGACATAAAGAGCAAAGAAGACCATCGTGAGCGCGCGTTTCAACCATGTGAAGGCCGACGCGCATTGGCAGGGGGTTTGGGACAGCCAGGCCACCTTCCAGGCGCGCGACGACAGTCCCAAGCCCAAAAGCTATGTGCTGGAGATGTTCCCCTATCCGTCGGGGCGCATCCATATGGGCCATGTCCGCAACTATACGATGGGCGACGTGCTGGCGCGTTTCCGGCGGATGCAGGGCTATGAGGTGCTCCACCCGATGGGCTGGGACGCGTTCGGCATGCCCGCCGAAAATGCCGCGATGGAAAAGAAGGTCCATCCCGGCGACTGGACCCGCGCCAATATCGCGGCGATGCGCGCCCAGCTGAAGCGGATCGGCTTCGCGCTCGACTGGAGCCGCGAACTCGCCACCTGTGAGCCCGATTATTACGGCCAGGAACAGGCGCTGTTTCTCGATCTCTATGCCGCCGGCCTGGTCTATCGCAAGGAATCGGCGGTCAACTGGGACCCGGTCGACATGACCGTGCTCGCCAATGAGCAGGTGATCGACGGACGCGGCTGGCGCTCCGGCGCGCTGGTCGAGCGGCGCAAGCTCAGCCAGTGGTTCCTGAAGATCACCGATTTCGCCGACGAACTGCTCGAAGGCCTCTCCACGCTCGACCAGTGGCCCGAAAAGGTCCGGACGATGCAGGAGAACTGGATCGGCAAGTCGCAGGGGATGCGCTTCACCTTCCGGCTCGACCAGAGCGCAGCGGACATCGACTCGTTCGACGTGTTCACGACGCGGCCCGACACGATGTTCGGCGCGAGCTTCGCCGCGATCGCCGCCGATCATCCGATCGCGCAGGCGCTGGCCGCCGACAATGCCGCGCTGCAGGACTTCATCGCCGAGTGCAAGCGCACCGGCACCGCCGCGGCCGAGATCGAGACCGCCGAGAAGAAGGGCTATGATACCGGCCTGTCGGTGGTCCATCCGCTCGACCCGGACTGGACGCTGCCGCTGTTCGTCGCCAATTTCGTGCTGATGGACTATGGCACCGGCGCGGTGTTCGGCTGCCCCGCGCATGACCAGCGCGACCTCGATTTCGCGCGCAAATATGCGCTGCCGGTCAAGCGCGTCGTCGCCCCCTCGCCGGAAGAAGCCGGCACGCCGATCGGCGACGAAGCCTATGTCGGCCCAGGCAAAATCGTCAATTCATCCTTCCTCGACGGGCTGTCGGTCGAGGCCGCGAAGGCGGCGGTGATCGCGCGCGGCGAGGCCGAGGGTTGGGGGACCGGCACCACCGTCTGGCGGCTGCGCGACTGGGGCGTCTCGCGCCAGCGCTACTGGGGGACGCCGATCCCGATCATCCATTGCGATGGCTGCGGACCGGTCGCCGTTCCGAAGGAGCAGCTGCCGGTAATCCTGCCCGAGGATGTCAGCTTCGACATTCCCGGCAACCCGCTCGACCGCCATCCCACCTGGAAACATGTCGACTGCCCGGGCTGCGGCAAGCCCGCCCGGCGCGAAACCGACACGCTCGACACCTTCGTCGATTCCTCCTGGTATTTCATCCGCTTCGCCAGCCAGCCCGATGACAAGCCGTTCGACCGCGCCGCGGCCGAGAGCTGGATGCCGGTCGGCCAATATATCGGCGGGGTCGAGCATGCGATCCTGCACCTGCTCTACGCCCGCTTCTGGACCCGCGCGCTGGAGCGGATCGGCAAGATCGGGGTCAAGGAACCCTTCACCGGCCTGTTCACCCAGGGCATGGTGACGCACGAGACCTATAAGGACGCGGCCGGCAACTGGCTGAGCCCCGAGGATGTCTCGAACGGCATCGTCACCGCGACTGGCGAGGCGGTCACGATCGGCCGCATCGAGAAGATGTCCAAATCCAAGAAGAATGTCGTCGATCCCGGCCCGATCGTCGACCAATATGGCGCGGATGCGGTGCGCTGGTTCATGCTGTCCGACAGCCCGCCCGAGCGCGATCTGGAATGGACCGAGAGCGGCATCGAGGGCTGCTGGCGCTTCGTCAACCGGCTGTGGCGGATCACCGACGCGGCCGATGGCGGCGACGGACCCGACAGGGAGCTCGACCGCCGGCTGCACAAGGCCATTGCCGGAATCGCCGCCGATATCGAAGCGCTGGGCTTCAACCGGGCCGTCGCCAAGATCCACGAGCTCGCCAACGCGATCGAGAGAGCGGAGCCCTCGGCCAGCCGCACCGCCGCGGCCCGCACGCTGGTCCGCCTGGTCGCGCCGATGGTGCCGCATCTCGCCGAGGAAGCCTGGGCACGGCTGGGCGAATCCGGCCTCGTCTCCGATGCCGCCTGGCCCGAACATGATCCGGCGCTGCTGATCGACGACGAAGTGACGATCGCGGTGCAGGTCAACGGCAAGCTGCGCGATACCTTGACCGCCCCTAAGGGTGCGCCGAAGGATGTGCTGGAACGGATGGCGCTCGACTCCGAGAAGATCGTGAAGCTGCTCGAAGGCGCCACCCCGAAGAAGGTGATCGTCGTGCCCGACCGTCTGGTGAACATCGTCGCATGAAGGGGCTGCAGCACCTCCTTCCGCTCCGTTCGTCCCGGCAGCGGACGGCATTCGGACTCGTCTGCATCCTATCTGCCCTGGCCGTGCTGCCAGCCTGCAACCTGCGCCCGCTCTACGGCAGCGGCGGCGCGGGCCCGGTGGCAAGCACGCTCCGCTCGGTCGAGGTCGCGCCGATCGGCGGGCAGCGCGGATGGCTGGTGCGCAACGCACTCAGCGACCGTCTCCACCGCCAGGGCGACGCCACCCCGCGCTACAAGCTCGAGGTCGAGCTCGATGACAACATCACCGGCCTGGGCATCCGCCAGGACAATGCGATCAGCCGCGAGCGGCGGACGCTCCGCGCCCGCTATCGGCTGCTCGATGCCGCGACCGGCGGCGTACTGCTCGACCAGACCGCCGCCGCCGATGCCGGCATCGACGTGACCGGGTCCGAATATGCCACCGTCGCCGCCGAGCAGACCGCGCTGGAGCGGCTGTCGGACATGCTGGCGGACCAGATCGTCGCGCGCATCGCCGCTTATGCGGGGCGCAGCACGAAGCCGTGAAGGCAGATGCCGGCCAGGTCGCGCGGGCGCTCGACAGGCCCGACCCCGCGATACGGCTGATCCTGCTCTACGGGCCCGACGAATCGGGCTCGCGCGCGCTGGCCGCCCGGCTCGACAAGGCGATGGGCGCCGATGCCGAACGGATCGACCTGAACGGCGCCCAGCTGAAGGACGACCCCGCCCGGCTCGCCGACGAAGCCGCCTCGATCTCGCTGTTCGGCGGCGCCCGGCATATCCGGGTCGATTCCGCCGGCGACGAGATCATCGACGCCGCCCAGGCGCTGCTTGAAGCGACCTCGGCCGGCAATCCGGTGGTCGTCATCGCCGGCAATCTGCGCAAGGACGCCAAGCTGGTGAAGCTGGCGCTTGCCTCCGGAGCGGCGCTGGCTTTCGCCTCCTACCTTCCCGAGGGGCGCCAGGCCGATCAGGTCGCCACCGAGATCGCCCGGGAGCTCGGCCTGCGGCTCGACCCGCGCGCCGCGCATGCCCTGGTCGCGGCAACCAATGCCGATCGCGGGCTGATGGCACGCGAGCTGGAGAAGCTGGCGCTGTTCCTCGATGCCGCGCCCGACGAGCCGAAGCCCGCCGACATGGCCGCGCTGGGCGCGATCGGCGCCGCCAATGACGAAAGCGATCTCGGCGCGATCGTCGACGCGGTGATGGGCGGCCGCGCCGAAGAGGCCGCCGCCGAACTGGCGCTGATCGGCCCCAACGAGGCGATCAGCGTGGTCCGCGCGCTGCTCCGCCGCATCGCCCAGGTCACGCCGCTGCGCGCCGAGGTCGCCGCCGGCCAGAGCGTCGATGCGGTGATGGCCGGCGCCGGCAAGGCGATCTTCTGGAAGGATCAGAAGGTGATGGCCGGGCTTCTTCAGCGCTGGACGCCGGATCGGCTGGCGACCGCGACCACCCGTCTGGCCGCGCTCGAACGCGCCTATAAACGCTCAGGAACCGCCGGCATGGTGTTGATCGGCGAGGAACTTCTGACCATCGCGCGGGCGGCGGCGGCGCGGCGCTGAGACGCGGTCTCAACGACTTCACACCGATTGGCAACCGCAGCATCCTCCCGGCAAGAGCCGGGATCTCATTGTCCCATGTTTCAGGAAATAGGGAGCATTCCAAAATCCGCCGGAATGGCGTTGAGAAACTGTCTCAACGACCTCACACCGCGTCTCAGATCGGCTCGCCGCTCAGCCGCTGACAGATCAGGTCAAGCTGGTCGAGCGTCGAATAGGCGACCGAAATCAGCCCGCCCTTCTCGCCATGGTCGATCGTTACCTTGAGCCCCAATATGTCGCCGATCTGCCGCTCGAGCGCGGCGACATCGGCATTGCCGCTGCCGCCGCCGGCCCCCCCTGCCCTCGGCGCCTTGCCGCTTGCCGCCGGCTTGCCGCCACGGGCGAGCTTCTCGGTCTCGCGGACCGACAGGCCGCGTGCGACCACCTCCTGCGCGAGCGCCAGCGGATCGGGCGCGTTGATCAGCGCGCGGGCGTGGCCCATGTCGAGCCGCCCGTCGACCACCATCGCCCGCACCTCGTCCGGCAGCGCGAGCAGCCGGAGCAGATTGGCGATATGGCTGCGGGATTTACCGACCAGCTTGCCGACAGCCTCCTGACTATGGCCAAAATGGTCTATAAGCCGTTGATAAGCAACGGCTTCCTCGATCGAATTGAGATCATGCCGCTGGACATTCTCGACGATCGCCAGTTCGAGCGTCTCGGCATCGTTCAGTTCGCGGACGATCGCCGGCAGTTCATGGATGCGCGCGCGCTGGGCCGCGCGCCAGCGGCGCTCACCGGCGATGATCTGGTACCCATGGCCATTGGGGCGCGGGCGGAGCAGGATCGGCTGGATCAGCCCGCGCGTCGCGATCGATGCGGCGAGCTCGGCGAGCTTCTCCTCGTCGAAATGGCGGCGCGGCTGATCGGGATTGGCCGAGATCAACGCGACCTGTATCAACTGGATGCCGGCAGGACGCTCGGCGCCGGGCTCGATCGGCTGTTCGGCGGTGGCCTCACCGAGCAGGGCCGACAGGCCCCGTCCGAGACCGCGACGCGGACCATCGGCGCTCATGCCGCCTGCGCCTTCCGGGTCAGCCGCGCGATGCATTCGCGGGCGAGACTGATATAGGCCTCCGATCCGGTGCAGCGATGATCGTAGATCAGCGCCGGGACGCCATGGCTGGGCGCCTCGGACAGGCGCACATTGCGCGGGATCACCGTTTCGAACACCACATCCCCCAATACATCACGGACATCGGCGGCGACCTGCTCGGACAGCCGGTTGCGCCGGTCATACATGGTCAGCGCCACCCCGAGGATCGACAGCTCGGGATTGAAGCGCGCGCGCACCCGCTCGATGGTCTGGAGCAGCTGGCTCAATCCTTCGAGCGCGAAGAACTCACATTGGAGGGGGACGAGCATCATGTTCGCCGCCACCAATGCATTGACGGTGAGCAGGCCCAGCGACGGCGGACAATCGATCAGGCAGACATCCCAGCGATCCTCTTCCTGCTCCAGCGCGCTGTGCAGCCGATGCGTCCGCTTCTCGACATCGATCAGCTCGATTTCCGCGCCGGTCAGGTCGACGGTGGCTGGGATAAGGTCGAGCCGGGGAACCTGGGTGGCGATCACCGCCTCGGCGACGGTGCAATCCTGGCGCAGCAGCTCATAGCTCGATTGGCCGCGTGCGGCCTGCCCCACGCCGATGCCGGTCGAGGCATTGCCCTGCGGATCGAGATCGACGAGCAAAACCCGCCATCCGGTCGCGGCGAGCGCGGTGGCGAGATTGATCGCGGTGGTC
Organism: uncultured Sphingomonas sp.; assembly: GCA_964549965.1. Lineage (GTDB taxonomy): Bacteria > Pseudomonadota > Alphaproteobacteria > Sphingomonadales > Sphingomonadaceae > Rhizorhabdus. Next base: position 14,528 of record CAZJXG010000027.1, read on the forward strand.
GTCTTACCCACCCCGCCCTTCTGGTTCGCGATGGCGATCCGGATCATCGGCTTCCCTTGTCCCTGCCCCGTAGCTGCGCGCCGCCGGGGTGAATCTCGCGCGCGACGATGATCGCCGCTTCGGGATCGGTCATGCTTGGCTCGATCCGGAAATCACCCTGCCATGAAGCGGCGACAGCTTCCAGTTCGGAAGCTGCACTTCGCCCCTTTGGCAGCAGCCAGACGGTGTCGCGGTGCGAAAAGCGGTGCGCCAGCGGGAGCAGCCGGTCCAGCGGGGCGAATGCCCGTGCGCTGATCACGTCATAGGGCGTCGAATCGAGCATTTCGAGCCGGCGGCCCGCCACCGTCACCCGATCGGCAATGCCCAGCGATTCGGCCATGAAGCTCAGGAAGTCGATCCGCTTGCGCCGCGACTCGACGAGCGTCACCTGCAGCTCCGGGCGCATGACCGCGACCACCATACCGGGAAAGCCGGCGCCCGACCCCAGGTCGATCCAGCTCTTGCCGTTGGCGGGACCGAGCGGAAGGAGCTGAGCGGAGTCGACGATATGACGCGCCCAGAGATGATCGGCGGTCGAGGCGGCGATCAGATTCTGGCGCGGCATCTCCTCGATGACGATCGCGGCCAGCCGTTCCAGCCGCTCCACTGTTTCACGTGGAACAAGCGACTCGATCCAGCCGCGCGCTTCGTCCTCGGTCATGCCGCGACCCGTCTGGCATGGACCATGATCGCGGCCAGCGCCGCTGGGGTGATGCCGCGCACGCGGCCCGCCGCCGCGAGATCCGCCGGGCGGGCAGCATTGAGCCGTTCGACCATCTCATTCGACAGTCCGTGGATGGCCCGATAATCGGCAATGCTCGCCAGACCGACCCGCTCGTCTGCGCGAAGCCGCGCTATCTCCTGATCCTGCCGCGCCAGATAGGGAGCATAGCGCCCGTCCTGGATCAGCTCATCGCGGACCGCTTTCGACATCGCCGCGAGGCCCGGCTCGAGCGCGAGCACTATATCTTCCCCCACTTCGCCATAGCGCAGCCAATCGTAGAGCGACCGGCGGCCATGGTCCGCCGCAACCGGGGCTCCGGCGCCGATCAGCTCCGCCGAACCTGCGACGCGCAGGTGCAGCGCTTGCCGCATCCGCGCCCGCTCGCCCTCGCGTTTCACGTGGAACGCCCGCCGCTCCGCGCCGACCGCACCAAGCCCGTCTGCCCACCCGGTCAGCCTCGTCCCGGCATTGTCGGCGCGCAGGCGCAGACGATATTCGGCTCGGGCGGTCAACATTCGATAGGGCTCGGACACGCCCTGCAGGGTGAGGTCGTCGATCATCACGCCGATATAGCTCGTCGCCCGGTCGAACCGGACCTCGTCGCGCCCTGCCGCGAAGGCGGCTGCGTTCATCCCGGCGGCAAGGCCCTGGGCCGCGGCCTCTTCATAGCCGGTCGTGCCGTTGATCTGCCCGGCACAGAACAGTCCCGGCATCGCCCTGAGCGCAAGTCCCGCCGTCAATGCACGGGGGTCGATATGGTCATATTCGACCGCATAGCCGGGCTGGAGAATCTCGACCCGTTCCAGGCCTGCGACAGTGCGCAGCATCGCCAGCTGGATATCCTCCGGCAGCGATGTCGACACACCGTTCGGATAGATGCTGTGATCGTCGAGCCCTTCGGGCTCGAGAAAGATCTGATGTCCGTCGCGGTCGCCGAAGCGGTGGACCTTGTCCTCGATCGACGGGCAGTAGCGCGGCCCGACCCCGGTGATCACGCCCGAGAACAGTGGTGAGCGATCGAGGCCAGCCCGGATCACGTCATGGGTACGCGGGTTGGTGCGGGTGATCGCGCACGCAAGCTGGGGGACGTGGCGGCGCGGGCTCAGCGCCGAGAAGGTCCAGGTCTCCCCGTCGGATGGTTGCCTGTCGAGGCCGGCCCAATCGATGGTTCGGCCGTCGAGGCGCGGCGGGGTACCGGTCTTGAGCCGGGCGATCGGCAGGTCGAGCGTGCGCAACTGCTCGGCCAGGCCAATCGCGGCCCCCTCCCCGACCCGCCCGCCACTTCGGCACTCCATACCGAAATGCAGTTTGGCATTGAGGAAGGTGCCCGTCGCAAGCACGACCGCCGGGGCCTTCAATGCACGACCATCACCCAGCACAAGGCCGGCCGTTCCACGTGAAACATCGTCGATCAGCAGACGCTCGGCCGATCCCTCGACAATCTCCAGACCCTGTTGTGCCGCCAGCAGCTCATGGATCGCCGCCCTGTACAGCCGGCGGTCCGCCTGCACGCGCGGCCCCTGCACCGCCGCACCCTTGCTGCTGTTGAGCATGCGATAATGGATCGCGGCGCAATCGGCAGCGCGGGCGATGATGCCGTCACAGGCGTCGACCTCGCGAACCAGATGGCCCTTGCCCAGCCCGCCGATCGCCGGGTTGCAGGACATCGCCCCGATCATATCGCGGCGCATCGAAACCAGCGCCGTGCGCGCGCCCATCCGCGCCGCCGCCGCCGCCGCCTCACAGCCGGCATGGCCTCCACCGACCACGATCACATCAAAGCTGTCCGCCATAGGCCGCCCGATATGGGAGGCTGGCGACGGAGTCAAAAGCGTTCCACGTGAAACGGCCTATTTGCCGATGCAAAAGCGGCCGAACAGACCATCGAGCATGTCCTCGGTTCCGGCGCGGCCGGTGAGGGTGTCGATTGCGACGCGGGCGAGGCGCAGGGCTTCGGCGACGAGCAGCGGATCGGTCTCGGCCTGGCCAAGTGCCAGCGCATCGCCCAGCCGGTCGAGCGCGGTCCTCTGCCGGGCCGACAGCGCGGCTTCGTCCTCGCCTGGCAGCATCCGTGCGGCCCGTTCCGCGAGCATCGCCTTCAATGCGTCGACCCCCGCGCCTTCCTGTGCCGACAGCACAAGGTCATAGGCCGCCGGATCGAGCGCGCGGCGATCGGCCTGAGCGCCGATTTTAACGGCGCCCGTCGGTGCGACACCGGGCTCACCCAGCCACAGCAGGATATCCGCGCCCGCCATCGCCTGCGCAGCCCGCTCGATGCCGATCGCCTCGACAATATCACCTTGTCCGTCATGCAGGCCCGCCGTGTCGATCAGCAGGAAGGCTATGCCCCCTATCGCCACCGGCGCCTCGATCAGATCCCGTGTCGTCCCCGCGATCGGCGTCACGATCGCCGCCTCCCGGCCAATCAACGCATTGAGAAGCGTGGACTTTCCGGCATTGGGCGGCCCGGCGAGAACCACCCGGACACCGTCACGGAGGCGCTCGACCGGCGCGCGACCCTGCCACCGCCCGACCTCGGCAGCCATCGCGGCGAGCTCCGCGGTGAAGCCGGGATCGAGCGGGGCGACATCGTCTTCATCGGAAAAGTCGATATCGGCTTCGAGCCGCGCCGAGAGCATCAATACCCGCGTCTGCCAACCATCGAGCGCGCGGCTGAGCGCACCGCCCGCAAGGAGCATCGCGTTACGACGCTGCGCCTCGGTCTCCGCGGCGAGCAGATCGCCCAGCGCCTCGGCTTCGTTCAGGTCGATGCGGCCGGTCTCGAAAGCACGGCGGGTGAACTCGCCCGGCTCGGCGGGGCGAAGGCCGGGCAGTACGGCAAGGGCGGCGAGCACCGATGCCGTCACCGCACGGCCGCCATGGAGATGGAGCTCGGCCATGTCCTCGCCGGTGGCGCTGCCCGGTCCCGGCAACCACAGAACCAGCGCACGATCGAGCGGGCGACCGTCGGCCGGATCGATCAGGGTGCGCAACACCGCGTGGCGCGGTCGCGGCCTCGCCCGGCCGGTCAGCCGATCGAGCGCGGCGCCGGCCGCGGCGCCGCTGATCCGAACGACCGCCACCCCGGCGGGCGGAGCGCCGCTCGACAGGGCGAAGATCGTCGCGGAGGAAAGGCCGCTATTTTCCGCCGCTGCCGGCACGGCTCATCTGATCGAACATGGTGCGCCACAGGTTCATGCCAGCCTCGCCCATCGGCATCCAGTTGCGCATCATCGCCTCGACCGAATCGGGTGTGATTCCGTCGTCGATCATCTTCTTCATTTTCTCGGTATAGGCTTCATGAACGCTCGACATGTCGGGCAGGCCCATGAACCGCCGCGCCTCTTCGGGCGTGCAATCAACATCGACCGTGACCTTCATGCCCGCCTCCAGACCCGTTGAAACGTCCGACCTTATGGCTAGAGTCTCGTCGAGCCCAGGTCCATGACAAAAGCGATACTCCTTTCGCCCATCGGGCCAATCCTTCTCGACGGAGACGCGGGGCGGCTGGATTCGGTCACGATCCTGCCGGCCGAAGCGCCGGACGGAATCGGCGCGCCGATAGCAGGTTCGCTGCTGGATGAAGCAGCCCGACAGCTCACCGCCTATTTCGCCCGCCTTCTCGACGATTTCGACCTGCCGCTCGCCCCCGCCGCCACGCCCCGCGGGCAGGCGCTGCGCGCGGCGATCGTCGCGGTCCCGATCGGCGAGACGCTGAGCTATGGCGCCCTCGCGCGGATCGCCGGTTCGGCGCCGCGCGCGATCGGCCAGGCCTGCGCGCGCAATCCCTTCCCCATCATCATTCCCTGCCATCGCGTGGTAGGCAGCGGCGGCGCGATCGGCCATTATTCGGGCGGGCGCGGGATCATCACCAAGACATGGTTGCTGGACCATGAGCGAAGAGGAGGCCTTTTGTGAAAAGCTATACCGAAATCAACACCTTCGGCGGCGGCGAGGAGCAATTCGTGGCCTATACCTCGCAGCCCCTGTCGGCGCCCAAGGCGGCGATCATCGTCATCCAGGAGATTTTCGGGGTCAATGAGGGCATAAGGATCAAGTGCGACGAATGGGCCTCGAAGGGCTATCTCGCGATCGCGCCCGACCTGTTCTGGCGGATACGCCCCGGTATCGAGCTCGACCCCGACAAGCCCGAGGAGCTTCAGGAGGCATTCGGCCTGTTCGGCAAGTTCGACCAGGAAGCGGGCATCCGCGATATTGAATCGACGATCCGCGAAGCCCGCGCGATGATCGGTGGCGGCAAGGTCGGCGCGGTCGGCTACTGCCTGGGCGGCCGGCTCGCCTATATGACCGCCGCGCGCACCGACATCAATGCGAGCGTCGGCTATTATGGTGTCGGCATCGACGGCCTGCTCGGCGAAAGCCACGCCATCGCCCATCCGCTGGCACTGCACATCGCCGGCGATGACGGCTTTGTGCCCCAGGACGTGCAGGAGAAGATGCACGCCGGACTCGACGGTCATCCCAAGGTGACATTGTGGGACTATCCGGGGGTCGACCATGGTTTCGCGACGACGATGGGCAATCGCCGGGTCGATGACGCCGCGCGGCTGGCCGATAGCCGGACCGAAGCCTTCTTCGCCCAGAATCTCGCCTGATCGCAATGCGGGATTACCGGCTCGTCGCCCGCCAGTTCGGCCGCCCGGAGGTGATCGCGGCCGAGCCGCTCGCCACTGGGCCGGTGGCGCCCGGCATGGCGCGGGTCCGCCATCATGCGGTCGGCGTCAATTTCATCGATACCTATCATCGCAGCGGGCTCTATCCGGAGCCGCTCCCGGCGGCGCTCGGGGTCGAGGGGGCGGGCGTGGTCGAAGCTGTCGGCGACGGCGTCAACGATCTGAGCCGGGGCGACCGGGTCGGCTATGTCCTGGCCCAGCCCGGCAGCTATGCCAGCCGGGCCGATGTCCCTGCCGCGCGGCTGATCCGCCTGCCCGATTCGATCGATGACGAGACGGCAGCGGCGGTGCTGCTGAAAGGGCTCACCGTGCAGATGCTGGTTATGGGCTGCGCGCGGATCGAGGCCGGGCAGAGCGCGCTCGTCCTCGCCGCGGCGGGAGGGGTCGGGCGGATGCTGGTCCAATGGCTGGCGGCGATCGGGGTGACGGTGATCGCCCATGCCGGTTCCGCCGGGAAGGCAGCGATAGCGCGTGATCTGGGCGCCGCCCACGCCCTGCACGGACCGTTCGACACACTGGCGGCGGAGGTGCGCGCGGCGACCGGAGGCCGGGGGGTCAACGTCGTGTTCGATGGTGTCGGCGCGTCGAGCTGGACGGCGTCGCTCGATTCGCTGCGACCGCGCGGGCTGATGATCAGCTTCGGTAACGCGTCGGGTCCGGTGCCGCCCCTCAGCCCGCTCGAACTCACCCGGCGGGGTTCGCTCTTCCTGACCCGGCCGAGACTTTTCGACTATATCGAAACCCGCGCCGAGCTCGATGCCGCCGCCGGGGCGCTGTTCGCCATGCTCGCAAGCGGTCGGCTCAGCGTCGAGATCGGCCTGCGGGCACCGCTGACCGACGCCGCCAATGTCCACCGGGCGCTCGAAGGACGGCAGACGATGGGCTCTATCATCCTGATTCCCTGACGCGGGGCTGTCCGGCCAGCGAGCAGCCTCGGCCAATAGAAAAGGCCCGCCAAAGCGGGCCTTTTCGCTTATCAGGACAGGATGCTTGGGGTCAGGCGGCCTGAAGCCCGAGCGATGGCACCCGCCGACGGCCGCGCAGCACCGCGCCGATCAGCCCGAAGCCGAGGATGAGCATGCCCCAGGTCGAAGGCTCGGGCGCCACGACCACGCCCCCCGATCCGCTGCCGATGCTCGACAGATCGCCCTGGAAATAATTATTGTGGATCTCGCCATTGGCGTTCTGGACGACATTGTTACCGACCACCGAGCCATCGATATTGCCGCTGTTGCCGCCGGTGATGTCGGCGAAGACGCCAAGGATCGAGCCAGAAAACTGGCGGCCGATATCGACCGTGGTCGCTTCGTAGAAGTTGAACAACACCCGCTCGTCATTAGCGAAGGTGTTGAAATTACGATTGAAATCGATGTCCGTGCCGGCGACGTTGATCACCAGCGTGGCATCGCTCGGAAGGGTGACGAGCAGCTGCTGATTTTGGTTGCCCTCGAACATCGCCTCGGACCAGTTGAGCACCTTCAGCCCCGATCCGGATACGGTGATCGTCTGGTTGTTGCTGTCGCCGCCGACGGCCACGCCGCCGGTATTGGCGAGCGCGGCCAGGTTGGAGCTGAGGCCGGTCAGCGAGGCCTTGATGTCATTCGCCTGGCTCACCAGCGTATTGGTGAAGCTCGGGCCGAGATCGGTGAAGGTCGTGTTGTTCGCAAAGGCGGTCGAGGTGCCGCCATAATCGACCGTCTTCGGATTGCCGTTCATGTTGAAATTGCCGCTGACATTGCCGCCGACATCGACGCCGCCCGCCAGATTGATGTTGGCGCCGCTGAGATTGGCGTTGCCGGCAACCGTCAACGCCGCGGTGCCATAGGTGGACGCGGGGGTGTTATTGCCCAGGATGTTCATATTGTTGCTGGTGAAGTTACCGCCCACCAGCACACGACCGTCGACATGGTTCGACGAGGTGAAGTTGTTGAACGAGATGACGTTCCATTCCTGCAGCGCGGCGATGCCCGTCGAGACCGACTGGCCGACGAGCGCGGCGGAGGCGGGCATGGCACCGGCCATGGCGATCAGCCCGGCAACAGCAAGCGGAAAGGCACGGAACATACGCATCACATTACCCCACAGGCATCGGCGTCCTTGGCCCTATGCGGCCACACATCGACGCTATATCCATGCCTCCTTAACAAAGTTCGCAGCATTTATCCAGTATTTATCGAACAAATTCTACAGATTGCCTGAAGCAGGCTATATCATGACTGTAAAAAATCCCGACACATAATGTCGCTGATGAATAGGAACATATAGTCACCAAGTATATCTGGAAATCAGACAGTATAGATTCGTAAAAGATTGTTACATCTCCGCAGCGCGCCAGCGCATGACGCGACGCTTCCGCCGGCCCCCAAAGGCCGCAGCAGCGCGAATCATAGCGGTCTTAGGGTCAGATGATCAGCGGCCAGATCTGGTGGGCGCCTTCCCAGACCATCTTGAGCGCGACATAGAGAATCACGACCAGGCCGACATAGGCGATCCAGCGATAGCGCTCGATATAGCGGGCGATGAAATTGGCGGCGATGCCCATCAGCGCGACCGACAGCAGCAGGCCGATGACGAGGATGCCGGGATGTTCGCGCGCGGCGCCGGCCACGGCCAGGACATTGTCCAGGCTCATCGACACATCGGCCACCGCCACCGCCCAGGCCGCGCCGAGGAAGGTCTTGGTCTGGGGAATGCCGTCATGTTCGGTCGGATCGTCGCCGGGCGCCATGCCCGCATGGCGGATCTCGCGGAACATCTTCCACGACACCCACAGCAACAGCAGTCCGCCCGCGAAGACCAGACCGATGATGCTCATCAACAGGCTGACGCTGACCGCGAAGACGATGCGCAGCACCAGCGCCGCGATGATGCCGATCAGGATGACCTTGCGCCGCTGATCCGCCGGCAGCCCGGCGGCAAGCGCGCCGACGACGATCGCATTGTCGCCGGCAAGCATGATGTCGATCATCAGCACCTGGGCAAAGGCCGAGAGGGCCGCAGGGCTGCCGATGTTCGAGAAGTCGGCGACGATATGATTCCACAGGTCTAGCATCGGACCTACCTAGTCAAACTGGCGCAACTGTCGAGACTGTTACCGTGGCACCGGTGTAAAAGCCCCCTTTTCGGACCAGATCCGGGATGCGAAACCCAAATCGCATCCTTATTATGCGCCCGGGGGGACGATGAGAGCAGGATTTTCGATCCGCATTGCGCTAGCCAGCTTGCTTGCGATTGCTGGCCCTGCGTCGGCGGCCGACAAGCCGGTTTTCGGTCCGGTACCCGCCTGGGTGAAACCCGTCGCAAGGCCCGCCAAGCTGCCCCCGCCCGACGATGCCGCAATGCACATATTGATCGCAGACGAGCAGGCGATGCTCGAACCCGGCCAGCGCAGCGTCTATTCGAGCTTCGCGATCCGGATTCAGACACCACAAGGGCTGGCCGCAGGGAATATCTCACTTCCATGGCGTCCGGAAACCGACGAGCTGACCGTGCATAAGCTCGTTATCCGGCGCAAGGATCAGGTGATCGACGTGCTGGAATCGGGCCAGGAATTCACCGTCATCCGGCGGGAGCAGAATCTCGAAAGCGCAATGCTTGATGGAGTGCTGACCGCAAATATCCAGCCGGAAGGTCTGCAGGTCGGTGACATCCTCGAATTCGCCATGACGGTAACAGCGCGCGATCCGGTCACGAAAGATCATGTCGAGCTGATCGCCGGAGCGTGGAACGGCGCGCGCATCGGCCGCGCCCATTTCCGCGTCCAGTGGCCATCGACCGCCGCTATGCACTACCGCACCACCAAAGGCCTGCCGGAACCGAAGATCGTCAAATCCGGCAACCTCACCGGAATCGAATTGACCGTCGATAGTATCGAGCCTCTGGATCCGCCCAGGGGTGCGCCGCCTCGTTACCGGATCGGGCGGATCGCAGAGTTCACCGATTTCGCTTCCTGGGCCGATCTGGCTTCGCTGCTCGCGCCGCTTTACGCCAAAGCCGCGGTCCTTCCCGAACAGGGGCCGCTGCGCATCGAGGCCGAAAGGATCCGGGCAGCGACACCAGATCCCAAACTGCGCGCCGAGGCGGCCCTTGCGCTGGTACAGAACCGAATTCGCTACGTTCTGCGCGCAATGGGCGATGGCGGCCTTGTGCCCACAGATGCGGCCACAAGCTGGGCGCGCCGCTATGGCGACTGCAAGGCGAAGACCGCGCTGCTGCTCGCACTGCTGCACGATCTCGGCATCGAGGCGATACCGGTGGCGGTAAGCAGCCGGTCCGGAGACGGTATCGACGCGCGCCTGCCAATGGTCTCACTGTTCGACCATGTTCTGGTACGCGCCACCATCGCGGGAAAAACCTACTGGCTCGACGGTACAAGGCTTGGGGATTCGAACCTCGACAGAATCACCACGCCCGACGTGGGCTGGGGCCTGCCGCTCCTGCCGGCCGGAGCCACGCTTCAACGCATGCTGCCCACAGCGCTTGATGTTCCGAGCCGTTCGATCGCGATCCATATCGACGCGCGCGAGGGCATCGTCCTCCCCGCGCCGACCCGGATCGAAACCATCTTCCGCGGAGACGAAGCGGTTCAGTTCAATCTCGCTTATTCGAACCTGTCCCCCAATGCCCGCGATCGCGCCCTACGCGAATATTGGAAGAGCCAGCACGATTTTATCGATGCCACGTCCGTCAGTTCCACCTTCGACGCCGGAACCGGTGAGTTCAAACTCGTCCTGGATGGGCTTGCCCGCATGGACTGGAGCGATGGAAGTTACGAAACCGATGGCACAGGCCTCGGCTGGAAAGCCGATTTCAGCCGTGAGCCGGGGCCGGACCATGACGCCCCCTTCACCGTCGCCTATCCCTATTTCGTCAGACTGACAGAGACAATCTTGCTCCCCCCCGGCTTTGCAGAGATGAAGGACAGCAGCAAGGCCGACGTCAACCAGACCGTTGCGGGAGTCGAATATCGCCGCAAAGCCTCGCTGGTCGACAATGTCTTCAGCGTCGAGACCAGCGAACGGAGCATCGCCCCAGAATTCCCCTATCAGGATGCGGCCGAAGCACAGCGCATCCTGCGGGAACTCGCCGATTATGCGGTGCGTGTTCGGCGACCCCGGAACTACCGCCCGACAGACAAGGAGATCGCCGCTACGCTCGCCGCCACGCCCGAATCGGCGGCCGGCTATATGGGCCGTGCCAATATCCTGCTCGACCGCGGCCGCTTCGATGAAGCGATCAAGGACTTCGACCAGGCCATTCAGCTTGATCCTGGCAATGGCCTGGCCCTGGCAAACCGTGCTGTCGCCAAGGTCTGGAAGCAGGACTATGCCGCCGCCGCACGGGATATCGAAGCCGCCGCTGCGATCGCCCCCCGCAATGCCGTCCTGTTTTGCGCCCGCGGTCTGCTGGCAGAACAGACCGGCAAGACGGCTGAAGCTGTGGCAGCCTATACGTCCGCGCTTGAGATCGAGCCACGCAACGCGTTCGCGCTAGGCCATAGGGCATTAAGCCGGCGGGGCCGCGGTGATCGCGACGCCGCCCTGAGCGATTCCGCCGAGGCGATACGGCTCAAGCCCGACTGGATCGACCTCTATCTGATGCGCGCCAATATCTTCCGCAACCTTGGCAAGGAAGAAGAGGCCCTGAAGGAAGCGGTCGCAGTGGAGGCGGCCAATCAACGCAACAGCTACGCGATAACGGTCGCCGCTAATATCTATGCCGCCTTCGGGAAGAATGACGAGGCAATGCGGGCCTTTGACCGCGCGATCGCGATCAAGCCCGAAGCCTATCTTTATCTGAATCGCGCCATGCAGCGTCCAAAACAGGACATCGCTGCGCGTCGGGCCGACCTCCAGGCCGGGCTTGCCCTCGATCCGAAGGACGGCTCGATCATCGCGGCCATGGCTGGTCTGGAAGCCGACAGGGGAAATTCGCAGACTGCGATCGCCATCTACACCCGCGCACTGGCTGCGACACCCGATGATATCGACATGCTCGTGGCGCGCGGAATTGCCTATGCCCGAGCCGGCGACAGAGGCCGCGCGGACAAGGATTTTGCCGCCGCGCGGGTGACCATCGGCAAAGCCGCCAGTACCGCCCCGATCGCTGCGACATATCTCAACAATATGTGCTGGGCGAAGGCGACCGCAGGCATATCGCTCGAATCCGCTCTGGTCGACTGCAATGCGGCACTCGAAAAAGCGCCGGATAATCCGGGCTATCTCGACAGCCGTGGTCTGGTTCACCTCCGGCTCGGCCAGCTAGACGCGGCGATCGACGATTATGATCGGGCACTGGCACAATATCCCGATATGGCATCGTCGCTGTTCGGCCGCGCCGTAGCGTGGTCGCGCATGGGCGACAGGATCAAAGCCGATGCGGATCTGGCCGCCGCTGCTGTCGCCGACAAGGATATCCGGTCCCGCTTCGAGAAATATGGGCTGACCCTGCAGAACGAAACTCCTTCGGCGCCGTGACCGCGTTCTGCCCCTCGAAGTGCTGATGATGGCAGCAGCCTTGCCGTCTGTCCGCCGTTTCTTTCCATGCTATGGACAGGGTGATCATGTTGCCGGCCACCTGCCGGTGATCGAAGTGGGATTTCATGGCGCGTTCGACATTGGCGACCGGCGTGCGCGATCTGCGCGTCTGCTTCTTCTTCAATGCGCAGCGGCACCAGCTGCTGCACGGCATATCCACGGCCGTGGCACTTGCCCGCAAAGCCGGCTTCCAGGTCAGCGTGATGTCGCCCTCCGATGAGCATATCCGCTATGCGCGGCTGCTCGTCGATCGCCTGGGCGGCGCGCCGATCATCTATGTCAGGCCCCGATCCTGGCTGCTCGAAGCTGCCCGGTGGATCACCGGCGGACAGGTGCCGCCCAAGCTGCTGACGCTTGCCCGGCTTGCCCGCCAGCTCGGCCGGTTCGATGCGATCGCGCTGCCCGAGCGGACCAGCATCATCCTCAAGTCGGCGGGGCTGCGCGGCCCCAGCTTCATCCATCTCGACCATGGCGCGGGCGATCGCGCGGCGGGCTTCGATCCGCGTATCCGCCATTTCGACTTCGTGCTGATGGCCGGCGACAAGCATCGCCGCCGGATGCTGCGCGAGGGGCTGATCCGCGAAGGCGCGCATGCCATCGTCGGCTATCCGAAGTTCGAGGCCGCCGATGCTGCCCGGACAGCAGGCTGGGCGCCCTTTCCTGGGGATACCCGCCCGATCGTCCTCTATAATCCGCATTTCTCGGCGCTGGGGTCATGGCACCGCTTCGGCGCCGCGGTGGTCGAAGCCTTCGCCCGGCAGGACAGCTATAATCTGATCCTGGCGCCGCATGTCCGGCTGTTCGACACGAAGCAGGCGCGCGCGAAATGGCAGGCGCTGTTCGACGCGCACCGCGATAATCCGCGCATCCTGATCGACACCGGCAGCGACCGGTCGATCGACATGAGCTACACCGACATCGCCGACATCTATCTCGGCGATGTCAGCAGCCAGATCTATGAATTCCTCCGCCGGCCGCGTCCCTGCCTGTTTCTGGACGCCCACGGCGTCGACTGGCAGGGCGACGAGAATTATGCGCATTGGCGGTTCGGCCCGGTGATCCGCGACGCCGGCCAGATCATCGAGGCGGTCGATGCCGCGCGCGCAAGCCATCCCGATTTCCGCGCCGCACAGATACAGGGCTTCGCGGAAACCTTCGACGATCCCGCGCAGAATGCCTCCGAACGCGCGGCCGAGGCCATCGCCGGGCATGTCACGGCGCGCACCGACCGGACACGCGCCTGAGCCGCCGCCTGGACTCGTGCGTGATGCGCTGGGTCGAAGCATCACGCTCTATGCGTCGTTTGTTTTCCGCATTTTGCGAGCCATCAGGTGAGTCCACCTGACGTCAAAATGCCCTAGCGCTTCACCAGCTCGACATAGAGCCAGCCGCGCAGCGGCGCGAGGAAGCCGACCTTCATGATCAGCTTCTCGTAGAGCGTGGCCAACAGGAATAGCGGGCCGACCCGGTAGAACATCGCCGGATACTGGCCGTGCCGTTCGAATGTATCGATCGTGAAGCCATGCGCTGCGGCATGGTGCGCGATCTGGCCGCGGTCATTGGTCTTGTACGCGGTCGGGAAGACGTCGATCTCGTCGCGGCCCTCGAAGCGGCGGACGATCGCGGCGTGAAAGCGGTTGGGCGTCATCCGCGAAACCAGCGATACATAATCCCAGCGATTAGCGGTGAGGAAGATCCAGCGCCCGCCGGGCTTCAACAGTCGCGCGCTTTCGCCATAGACCCCGTCGGGATCGACGACATGCTCCATCACCGATCGCGAATAGATCAGGTCGACACTGGCATCGGCCAGCGGCACCTTCGCCAGGTCCGCCTCGATCAGCTCCATGCCCGGCTGCGGCTCGAGACGGACCAGATCGATGCCGATCAGATCCGCGCCGCTCTCGCGCAGCTCCTGGAGATTGGGGGCCGTGTGCCCGCAGCCGGCGTCGAGGATCGTCATCCCCGGCTTCGCCAGCTCGAGCAGACGGCGGCGCAGGCGGCGATAAGGATGCTCCTCGTTCCGCCAGAATTGCCGATAGGTCCAGTCGGTCAGGCCCCCCAAAGCCCAGCCCCCTACCGGAACGATTTCGAGAAAGCTGTTACAGCCGTGGAATCGGATATCGCAGCCAATG
>CAZJXG010000028.1:0-27977 GCA_964549965.1 uncultured Sphingomonas sp.
GATGATCATGGACCGCAATGTCCAGAGCGCGGGCGGCCGCGGCCAGGTGCGCCGTCGCCTTGACGTCGGCCTGGCACGGGGTCGGATCGCCCGACGGATGGTTGTGGACGACGATCAGCGCGGTGGCGCCGAGCTCGAGCGCCCGCTTCAATATTTCGCGCGGATAGAGGGGGGCCTGGTTGACGGTACCGCGCGCCATCACCTCATCGCGTAGCAGACGGTTGGTCGAATTGAGGAACAGCACCCGCAGATGCTCGATCGCATTATAGGCCATGCTGGCGAACAGATAGTTGGTCAGCGCTTCCGAGGTCGACAGGATCGGCGTCTGGCCGAGCTGGGTGCGCAGCGAGTGCAGCATCGTCACCCGCACCGCGATCAGGAAATCGACGACCTGGCCGTCACCGGGCAGGCAGGCGTGGAGCTGGGCCGGCTCTGCCGCGAGGATTTCCGGGACGCTGCCGAATTCGTCGAGCAGCTCGTCGATGATCGCGCCGACCTGCGCGACGCCCAGCGGCGCCAGCAGGCCCTCTAGTACCGCGCGGCATTCTCCCTGCGGGTCGAAGCCTGGCGCCGCCTGTGATTCCAGGTTCCGTAGGCCAGCGTGCCCATCATCGGATAGGCCCAGAACTCCGCCGCGTTGGCGTAGGCCAGCGCCGCCACCGAGCGGTCGACGAGCGTGGCCAGATGAATGGTCACCGCGATCAAATGGAAGGATGTTACCCATAATGGCCAATATCTGTCGCTATAGAGGGCGAGATTGACGAGTGCGGCGAGCATCATCAGATCGACGAGGAATATGCCGGTTTCGGGCTTGTCCCACGTCGGGTTGAAGGTCGTCGCCGCGACGATGGTCAGGATAGTGGCCGCGACCAATATCATCGCACCGGCCCGTTCCGGCCATCCTCCGCACCAGGCCGCATAGCTGCAGACCGGGATGAGCACGGCGAAGAACATAAGCTGGAAGAGCAGGGTAAGCATGGTTCGACCGAATCATAACAGCATTTCCCGGTCAATAATTCATCCATGCGAAGCCCCGCGCTTCGCTCCGCTTTTCCGTCAGGCGGCGGCTACCTCGCTCAGGTGGCGCACCTGGTTCTCGAAGGGCTTGCCGACACCGCCGCCGAAGGAGACGGTGCGCAGGCCGATATTGTCCTTGGCGGCGTTCAGCTCGCGATGGCTGGCGATGATCTGGGCACGGGCGCGGACCAGCGTGGAGAAGCTCTCCGCCGCATATTCCAGCGCTTCCTGGCCCACTTCGCAGGCAAGCCCTGCTTCGACGCGGGCGGTCGGCATATAGCCGGTCAGCTCGGCGGTCTTGGCGATGGCGACGTCGATCGCCTGCTCGGCGGCGAACAGACGGTCGGCAACGTCCTGGGCGACGGCGCGGCGCTTCAGAATGGTCTCGCGATTGAACATATGCTGCTCCCTTCGCGCGGCCTGTCCCGGGCCAGCGCGTCCCTGTTCGAAAATAGCGAAGGAACGGAGGTATTAGACCTGCAGGAGACGCTTCAGCGCATCCAGGCCGGCAAGAAGCCCGCCAAATGCAAGGGCCGTGGCTATCGCGATCGTAACGATCCAGCCCAGCCTCTGCACGATATTTAGGTCATTACGCTCCCTTCCCGGCGTGGGGATCGGAAGGTTGATGAAGTGGCCGCCGGTGGCTGCGAAGGCCGGGGTTCGGAACGCAATCTGTTCCTCCCGTACCGCGCTGCCCTGAAAGCCGTTCTCACCCTGCCGTGTCCCGGTGCTGTCGGACAACCCGACAGTGGCATGAACGGGCGGGGGAGCAACGTGCGGCGATTGATATACGGCTGATTGATATGCCGGTTGATAGGCGTTCGGGCTCTCGTAGCGGGCCAGGATTCGCGCCGCTTCGAAACGGTTCGCGACACCCAGCGCCTGGATCGCCATGCGCAGCCGCTGGTCGACCGTATGGGGGGAAATGCCCAGTTCGCGGGCGATATCCTTGGACGAGAGATGCATGAGAACCATGCGCAGGCAGATGCGCTGCGCCTCGGTTAGCTTCTCGATGCGATCCGATTCCATGGCGCTCATCATATCGCCAATCCTCGACTGTGTAAAACCCGACGCTGCAGACAGGATGCGCGTTACCCGTGAAGCAATGGTGACAGCGAATCGGATACCCCCCCGCCGGGCGTGATCGATCCGCAGGCGAAATGAAAAAAACCGTGCGGCCGGAAGCGTTTCGACCGAGCATTGCGATCGGCCGCCAGCCCCCCTAGGCTCCGGCCATGGCAGCGGGGGACCATCGCCCAAGGGCGCGAATCGCGATCGTCGGGACCGGCTATGTCGCCGATCTCTACATGGCGTCGCTGCGCGGCTTCCCCGGACTCGAGGTGGTCGGTGCGTTCGATGTCGCGCCGGGCCGTCTCGCCGCCTTCGCGCGCCACTGGTCGGTGGCGGCCGCGCCCGACCTTGCCGGGTTGTTCGGGGCCGAGCCTGACATCCTGCTCAACCTCACCAACCCGGCGGCCCATGCCGGCGTCACCCGCGCCGCGCTCGAGGCGGGGCTCCATGTCTGGAGCGAAAAGCCGCTCGCGCTCGATCTCGACGAGGCCGAGGCGCTCGTCGCGCTGGCCGGGGAGCGCGGGCTCCACCTTGCCTCCGCGCCGTGCAGCCTGCTCGGCCGGTCGGCGCAGACCGCGTGGCGCGCGATCCGCGACGGGCGGATCGGCACGCCGCGCCTCGCTTATGCCGAGCTCGACGATGATTTCCTGCCGGCCGCCCCGCACGGGCGCTGGCGCTCGGCCAGCGGCGCCGGCTGGCCGTCGGCCGATGAGTTCCGTACCGGCTGCACCCTCGAACATGCCGGCTATTATCTTGGCTGGCTGATGGCGATGTTCGGGCCGGTGCGCCGGATCGTCGGCGGTTCGGCGCGGCTGCTCGACCAGGGGCAGACCGGCAGCGGCCATGATGCGCCCGATTATGCCTCGGCCAGCCTGTTCTTCGATGCGATGGTCGCGCGGCTGACCTGCTCGATCATCGCGCGCCATGATCATCGGCTGCGGATCTTCGGGGACGGCGGCGTGCTGGAGGTCGATGAGGCCTGGGCCAATGGCGCCGCGGTGCGGGTGCGGCGGCGCCACGTGATCCGGCGGCGGCTGATCAACAGCCCCTTCGCGCTGAAGGTGCCGGCGGCCGGCGATGGCCATCCGATGGTCGGGCGGCGAGGGGCGGCGTCGATGAACTTCGCGCTGGGGGTCGCCGAGATGGCGCTGGCGATCGCGGCGGGCTCGCGCCCGCGCCTCGCCGGGGATTTCGCGCTCCACCTCACCGAGGTCGCTCTGGCGATGCAGGCCGGGGGGGATTATCGGCCCCGTACCGGCTTTGCCCCCATCGCGCCGATGACGTGGCGGGCATGACCACGCCCTGCTCCGGTGCTCCGCTGCGGTTCCATGTCATCGGTCGCGGCCGGATGGCGGCGACGATGCGGGCGCTGATCGGCGATGTCGATATCGACGCGGCGGAGGCCGTCTATATCGCCTCGCGCAACCGCGACCATGGCCGCCAGACCCGTCTGGCGCTCGAAGCCGGCAAGGCGGTGCTGTGCGAGAAGCCCTGCGTGATGGACCCTGCCGAGGCCGCCGAACTCATATCGCTGTCACAACGAACCGGCTGCCTTTACATGGAGGCGGTGGCGACACCTTTCCTTCCGGCGGTGGCGACCGTGCTCGATGCCGCGGCGTCGGGCCGGCTCGGCACGCTCACCCATGTCGAGGCGAGCTTCGGCTATCGGGTCGGCCGGGCGCATCACTCCCGCCTGTTCGAAGCCGATGGCGGCGTGCTCGCCGATCGCGCGATCTATCCGCTGATGCTGGCGCTGATCGCGCTCGGCCCGGTCCGGTCGATGGACTGCCAGGTCCGGCGCGATGGCCACGGCCTGGACATCGCCGCCCGCTTCCGGCTCGATCATCTGGGTGGCGGTACGTCCGATCTCGCGGTCTCCTTCGCCGGGCGGCTCGACAACAGCCTGAGGATCGAGGGGACGACGGACGCGGTGGAGGTGCTGCCGCCGCTGCTGAAGGCCCAGCGGATCGGCTTCACCCGCCCCGCCCGTCGCCGATCCCAGCCGTGGCGGAGCATGCGGCAGAATCCGCTGGTTCGCCGGCTTGCCGATCTTGGAGCGCGCGGAACCGAGCGTTGGCATCCCTTCGGTGACAGCCCCTATGCGCAGGAGATCGCGCATTTCACCGCGCTCCATCGGGCCGGCGCCATCGAAAGCCCCATCGTCAGCCATGCGCGCATGGCGGAGGCTGCACGGCTGATCGCGGAGGCGCGACAGGCATGAAGCTCGCCTATCTGCTCAACAGCTATCCGATGACCAGCACCACCTTCATCCGGCGTGAAATCGCCGCGATCGAGCGGGCGGGGGTGCCGGTCAAGCGCTTCGCGGTCCGCCACTGGCAGGAGCGGCTGGTCGATCCGCAGGATATGTCGGAGCGCGGCCGGGTCGAATATCTGCTCAGCGGCCAGGGGGGGCGGCTGATGAGCGGACTGGCCCGCCACGCCCTGTTGCATCCGCGCGGCTTCGGTGAGGCGCTTGAGGCCACCCGCGAGATGCATCGCGCCGCGGGCGGCGGCTTCGTCCGCCACAGCGCCTATCTGGCTCAGGCGATCCGGCTGAGGGCGCGCTGCCACGATCTGGGGATTACCCATGTCCATGCGCATTTCTCCACCAATGCGGCGACGGTGGCGATGCTCTGCCACCGGCTGGGCGGGCCGCGCTACAGCTTCACCGTCCACGGCCCCGACGAGCTGGAGCAGCTTGTCGAGAACGGCGTGGGCGACAAGGCGCAGCACGCCGCCTTCGTGATCGCGATCAGCGCCTATTGCCGCGACCGGCTTCAGGCCTATCTGCCCGAGCATCTCCATGCGCGGGTGAAGATCGTCCCCTGCGGCCTCGATCTGCGGGACTATCCGTCCGAGCCCGGCCCGCCGCCGATGAGCGCGCGGCTGCTCTCGGTCGGCCGGCTCTGTCCGCAAAAGGGCCAGGCCGAAATCCCGGCGGCGATCGCGGCGGCGGCCGACACCGCGCCCGAGCTGTCGGTGGTACTGATCGGCGATGGCGAAAGCCGCGCCGCGATCGAACGCGAAATCGCCGCGACGGCGACGGGCGGCAAGGTCAAGCTGCTCGGCTGGCGGACCAATGCCGAGGTCCGCCGCCGCATCGGCGAAACCCGCGCGCTGCTGTTGCCCAGCCATGCCGAAGGACTGCCGATCGTGATCATGGAGGCGTTCGCGATGGGCCGGCCGGTGATTACCACCCGGATCGCCGGCATCCCGGAACTGGTCGACGACAGCTGCGGCTGGCTGGTCGAGCCGGGCGACGGAGCGGCGCTGGCGGAGGCGATCCGCGCGGTGATGGCGGCCAGCAAGGCGAAGCTTGCGAAGATGGGCAAGGAGGGCCGCAGGCGCGTGATGGCACGGCATGATCTCGATCGGATCGCGCCAAGGCTTATCGAATTGTTCACGGCAGCTAGCGGCTCCTGAGCGCCGCAATCCGTTCGGTTATGCTTTCCAGCGGTGCCAGGCGGCTGGCCGCCTGCGGATCATCGGCGCGCAGGATCGTCGCGATCGAGGCGCAGCGCTGGCCGACATGGTCGATCGCCTGAAGCTGGGTGATATGGCGGATCGCGACCGCCTCGTCGCCGATCAGCGCCATACCGAGCGCCTCCAGTTGCCCGCGCGCCGCATCCAGCTCGTCCGCCAGCAGCGCGAGCAGGTCTTGGGGGCGGGATCGGGCCATGGCTGCGGTTCCCGCGCGTCAGGCCGCGGCGTCCGCCTGGCGGCGGCAGCTGTCAAGGATCGTGGCGGCGATCGCCTCGATCGGCAGGTCGAGCTCGACCGCCCCGGCGGCGCGGGCGGCGGCGGGCGCCTGATCGACGAGGCAGGTCAGCGAATCCTGCGATATGGTGAGCGCGCCGGTCGCGCGCAGCGCCTTGAGGCCCGCAACGCCATCGGCGCCGATGCCCGTCAGGATCGCGCCGACGGACTGGGCGCCGGCGGTCTTGGCGGCGGTCGCGAACAGCAGGCTGGCCGATGGCCGCGCGCCGTTGACCGGGTCCGACCGCAGCAGCCGCAGCGACGGGTTTGGCCAGCGATCGATCACGGCATGGGTGCCGGGATCGCAGGCGATCTGGATCACACCGGGCTGGAGCGGCCGGCCATCCTCGGCCAGCAGCACCTTGGCGGGGCAGCGGCTGTTGAGGCGCTGCAGCAGCGGCGGTACGAAATCGGGGTCGATCGCCAGGGTGATGACGGTCGGCGGGCAATTGGCGGGGAAGGCGGGAAGCAGTTCGAGCAGCGCATCGACGCCGCCGGTCGAGGCGCTGATGGTCACGATCTTGCCGTTCCAGTCGAACCCGGCCTGCGCGGTGGCCGATGCCGCCGTCTGCGGTCGTGCCGGCGCATCCTTGGCATAGCGCGCGACCCTCGCCGAGCCGGTCGACGCCGCCAATACCAGCGCGCACAGCTTCTCGGCGAATTCCTCGCGGTTGGTGGAGGCCGGCTTTGGGAAACAGTCGACCGCGCCGCGTTCGAGCGCCTCGAAAGAGGTCTCGGCACCCTTCTGGGTCAGCGAGGACAGCATGATGACCGGGGTGGGGCGGTCGCGCATGATCTCCGTCAGGAAATCGAGCCCGCTCATGCCGGGCATTTCGACGTCGAGGGTCACGACATTGGGGCGCTTGTCGATCATCATCCGCCGCGCCTCGTCGGCGCTGGCGGCGGTGCCGACCACTTCGATATTCCTGTGGCGCTCGAAGATGGCACCGAAAAAGGCGCGCATCGTGATCGAATCGTCGACGATCAATACACGGGCGCGGCGGGGAAGCGTCATCGGCTCGGCGCCCTCACTGCGAAACGCTATGGATCGCGCTGGCGAGCTGATCGGGGTTGAAGGGTTTGACGATCCAGCCATCGGCGCCGGCCAGCCTGGCCCGCTCCTGCTTGTCGTCGGCGGCCTCGGTCGACAATACCAGAATCGGCATGGCGTCGTGGCAGCGCTCGGCGCGCACCGCCTCGACCAGGCCAAAGCCGTCCATGCGCGGCATGTTGATATCGGTGATCATCAGGTCGGGGCGATCATGCGCGGCGAGCCACTCGAGCGCGGCGACGCCGTCCTCGGCCTCGGCGACATCGAAGCCCTGCCCGACGAGCGTCACGCGCAGCAGCTTTCGTATGAAGGCGGAATCGTCAACGGTGAGGATCGTCTTGGCCACGCATATATTCCCATGTTCCGGTACCTCGCGGCCCCGTCCGATCGGTAAGCGAAAGCCGTTAACAGCGCGTTTCCAAAGGCGCCCCGCACTGCAAAAAAACGCCCCTGCCCATGTCTAGGTAAAAATCCGGAGGGGCTGGCCGCCGTGCATCGCTATAGCGGCGGGTACCAATGCCCGCCCTTCCCGCCGGGGAAGCATCAGGAGCGACGATCGCAACCACATGGACCAGCCACTCTCCTGCTGCGGAGCGGTAAATAAATTATACCTATATAATAAAATAATTGCGCAATAACGTGAAAAACATATAAAAAAATAACAATAAATGGGCGATCCAGGCGCCCGATTCCGCTCATATGTCCTAACAGTCATGTTTTGAGACAATTTGATCTGTACCTTTGATGTAGATCAGCACGATGTGCAGGGCTGAGTACCGATAGGCACCGCTGAAATTTAGAAATTTCTATGCCGAAACGAAATTTCATGGCATTTCTTCTTGCGCCAACCGGCCTGGGCGCTAACTATCCGTAAACACGGATTTTTTTGCGGGGGTCGAGCAGTGCGCCAAGGCGCGGGCAGAATATGACGGCAAGGCGGCTTCTCTACGTCGTCGATGACGAGGCCATCATACGCGCCTCGATCGTCAGCCTCGTTCAGGCACATGGCAGCTATGAGTGTCGCGAATTCGCAACCGGCGACGCTTTCCTGGCTGGCCTCGACGCGCTCGAGCCGGGCTGTGTCGTGCTCGATCTGCAGCTGGACGGGACGGGCGGGGCGGGCGTGATGAGCCGGCTGGCGGAACGGCCCGGCGATTTCCGGACGATCGTCGTCACCGGTTTCAGTGATCTGCCCACCGCGATTGCGGCGTTTCGTGCCGGCGTGGTCGAGTTTCTCCATAAGCCCTATGAAATAAGGCCCCTGCTCGACGCGATCGAACGCGGCTTCCATCTGCTCGAGCAGGGCAGCGAACCGCCCGCATTGGTTGCGGCGGCGAAAGACAGGCTCGCGCGGCTGAGCGCGGAGGAGGCCGACGTCCTGGCACGCCTGATCCAGGGTGAAACCAACGAGCAGATCGGGCGGGCGCTCCGACTGGATTCCCGCGCCGTCCAGCTGCTGCGCGCTCGGACGCTCGCGGCCCTCGACGCGCCATCGATTCTTGCCGCCGTCCGCCTTGCTGCGCTGGGGGGATGGCTGTAGGATTAATGCGCTCCGGCTCACGGAAAGCCGGCAGTTTCGGCCCGTCCTGGCGCTACCGTATTTCCACGCGATAGCCGCAACCCCGAACGCTCTTCTATACTGGTCGGACCGCGCCTGAGTCCGCGGCCTGTCCGCTTCGTCCCCCTCCCCCAATCGATGCGGGCCGGCATGCGCCGATGCGGCTGACGGGGCCGGCGCCTGCAACGCGCCGGCCCCGTCCCTTGTCAGTAGCGGAACCGCACCCCGCCGATCGCGGCCCGGCCGGGCTGGCCATAATTTCTAGCGGTCTGATAGCGTTCCTTGAACAGGTTCTCGATCCGGCCGAACAGTTCGATACCCCCCGTGATCGGCCAGGCGGCGCGCAGATCCACCAAGGTGTAGCCCTGCAGCCGAACCGTGTTCGCGGCATTGTCGAAGCTGCCGGAAACGCGCGTGACGGTGAAGCCCGCCGAACCTTCCAGCCAGTCATAATCGGCCGAGACACTTGCCGCGTCCTTCGGGCGGCGGGCCAGCCGCTTGCCGAAATTGGCGCCCCCGCGTTCGCGGTTCTCGGCGTCCGTGTAGCTGTAATTGCCACGGATCTCGAGGCCCTGGACCGGCTTCACCGCCAGTTCCAGCTCGGCGCCCTGCGCCCGGGCACGCGTGATGTTGCGATAGGTGATCCCCCGGAAATCGATCTGGTTGGTCACGCGGCGGTGGAACCAGGTCGCCCGCGCCTCGATCAGGCCGTCGAGGAAGCGCTGCTCGATGCCCGCGTCCCAGCTCTTCGCTTCTTCCGGCTGCAGGCTCGCATTCCCGAAATCGCCATAGAGCTGGTAGAGCGACGGCGCCTTGAAGCCTTCGCTATAGCTCGCGCGCAGCACCGTCCGGCCCTCGTTCGGCGTATAGGCGAGGCTCGCGGTCGGCGTGGTCTGCCCGCCGAAGCCGCTATGATCGTCATGACGGATGCCGCCGCTGGCGGTGAGGCCCGCGACCGGCTTGACCGTGAGCAGGCCGTACAGGCTGTCGATATTGGCCTTGCGCCGTTGCAGCGGGGAGAAACTGCTGGCGGTGCGATAGCGCTGCTCCTCATGCTCGGCGCCGAAGGTCGCCTTGGCCCAGCCCGCGATGTCGGCATGGCCCTGATATTCGTAGCGCAGGTTGCGGCCCAGCCCGTCGAAGGTCTTTGCCGGACCCGCGGCAGGGTCGTAATTGTCGCGGTCGATCCGCGTCCAGGCGACCGCGAGCCGGTTCTTCAGGCGGCCGCCGAACAGCGCGCCGTTGATCCCGGCATAGCCGACCAGTTGCCGCTGCCGCGAATATTCGAGGGTGTCGCCCAGGGCGAAGGTCGGCGGGGCGAAGCCGTCGAGGTCGACCTTGCTCTTCGTGTAGAAGCCGCGCAGGTCGATCGACACCGCGTCGCTCAGCGTCACCACCGCCTTCGCATGCGCGCCGAACAGATGATAGCCATCGGGCTCGGTCCCGCCCTGGCGCCGGTCGAACACCGATATGCCGTCGGTCGCCAGATAGCCCGCGCCCGCGCTCAGCGCGACCGGGCCGGTGGTGATCGACGCATGGCCGGTCAGGTGCCTCTGATCGTAGCGGCCATATTCGCCGCGCACGCCCAGCTCCAGATCCTCGGTCGGCACGCGCGTGATCAGATTGACGACGCCGCCGATCGCCTGGCTGCCCCACAGCACCGACTGGGCGCCGCGGACGATCTCGATCCGCTCGACATTGTCGGTCAGCAGATCGGCGAAGTTGAAGCCGCCGCCCGGCGCCGCGGGGTCGTTGAGCTTGACGCCGTCGATCAGCGCCACGGTCTGGTCGCTCTCGGCGCCGCGGATGAAGACGCTCGTCACCGATCCGGGTCCGCCGTTCCGGGCGATCGTCACGCCGGGCACGGTGCGCAGCAGGTCGGCGACCGAAATGGTCTGGCGACTCGCGATGGTCGGCAGGTCGAGGACCGTGACCGACTGGCCGATCTCGGACGACAGCGCCTCGCCGCGGGTCGCGGTGACGATGATGCTGTCGGCCTCGGCCGCCTCTTCGGCGTGGGCGGTGGCGGGAAGGGCGGCGAGCGCCGCAATCAGGGTAGTGGTAAACGTCCGCATGGATAATCTCCCATGGTTCATGCCATCGGAGCCCCGCGTGGAGTGGATCAGATACAGATTCCCCGCGCGCGACTCCGTCGAACGTCGTCACGCGAGGATATCCCTCGATCATGTGGTACACCCCGCCCGCATGATGGAACGACCGCGACAGGCAGGTCTCCTGGCTCTCGGGTCACCGCTCTCGCCCGGCCTTCCCGGATGCTTGCGCATCCAGTGACGCAGATGGACGATCGCTCACCGATCACAGTTGCGGGGGCAGCTTCGGCCTGGCGGAACATCCGCCTTCCGAATTCCCTTTTTTCCCGTTTCCGGGAACCTGTCGCGTCGGCGCCTCTAGGCCGGGCCAGGCCGATGCGCAAGCCGGTCGTTGCGATGCAGCAACGAAATGTCCGGACCGGCCCTATTGTGCGATGGTGCGTTTCCGTCGTGCGGCGGTTGCGGCACGGCGGGTGAGAGCACCGCTACGAAAGCGCGGGTTCGCCACCGCGCCGTGCGGATTCAGCGCAGATAAGCCGATGACATTGGCTCGAAAGAGGGATAAGCAGAGCATTGGCGGAGGGGTCCGCCGATGAGGGGTCATTGGGGGGCATTTTGCGTAGCGCGCTCTTTTCAGCCGCGGTCTCGTCCGCGCTGCTTCTGCTGTCGATATCGAATCCCGTGCAGGCCCAGGTCGCGCCCGGCGCCCCTCCTCTCGCGCCGCAACAGATCGCGCCCACCCGTGAGGAAATCGATCGCAATCGCCAGCGCGAGGCGCCCAGCGCGGCGCGGCTGAAGATCGATGGCGATATCGAACGCGCGCCCTGCGCCCTCGATTCTCCGGCCTATGCCGACATCAAGGTGACGATCACCGACGCCCAGTTCAACAATCTCCAGGGGATCACGCCGGCCGAGCTGAAGGCCAGCTATGCCGCGCTGCTTGGCGCCGACAGGCCGATCAGCACGATCTGCACGATCCGTGACGCCGCGGCGACCGCGCTGCGTGCGAAGGGCTATCTCGCCGCCGTCCAGGTGCCGGTGCAGCGGATCGAGAATGGCGTCGTCCGGTTCGAGGTGCTGTTCGCCAAGATCGTCGCGATTCGGGTGCGCGGCAATGCCGGCCCGGCCGAAGGCGCGCTGCAGGCCTATATGCAGCACCTGATCGATGAGAAGGTCTTCAACCGCTATCGCGCCGAACGCTATCTGCTGCTGTCGCGCGACATGCCTGGCTATGAGGTGCGCCTCGCGCTCAAGCCCGCGGGCACCGCACCGGGCGAACTGGTCGGCGAGATCAGCGTCATCCGCACCCCGCTCGACGTCAATTTCAGCGCCCAGAATTTCTCGTCGCACAGCTCGGGCCGCTGGAGCGGCGCGCTGCAGGCCGCGACCTACGGGCTGCTCGGCGCGGACCGGCTGACCGCTTCGGTGTCCAGCACCGCCGATTTCAAGGAACAGCAGATCGTCCAGGTCGGCTATGACACGAAGCTGGGCGGCGACGGGCTGACGCTCTCCGGCAACTTCACCTATGCCTGGTCGAAGCCCACGCTGGATGGGGCGGCCTTCACGATCAAGGCGCGGACCCTGTTCGCGACCGGTGAGGTCCGTTATCCGTGGATCCGTACCCAGGGCTTCAGCCTCATCAGCGCGGCCGGCTTCGATTATCTCAATCAGACCGTTACCTATGACGACGGAACCGTGGCCGGCGCGCTGAGCCGGGATAAGCTGCGGGTCGGCTTCCTGCGCATCGACATGGATGCCGCCGACGTGCCCGAACGCCGAGCGCCGCGATGGCGCGGATCGGGCTCGATCGAGCTCCGCCAGGGCCTGAATGTGCTGGGCGCTTCGCCGCCATCGATCGCGCGGCCGACCAACCCGCTGGGTCCGCTGACGCCGGCGCGCGCCGATGGCGATCGTACGTCGACGCTGGTGCGTGCCTCGGCCTCGTTCGAATATAGTCTCGGCAACGGCTTCTGGATCGCGGCGCTGCCGCGTGCGCAATATGCCTTCACCCCGCTGTTCAGTTTCGAGGAATATTCAGCCGGCAATTTCTCGATCGGCCGCGGCTATGATCCCGGCGTGATCATCGGCGACAGCGGCGTCGGCAGCGGCTTCGAGCTGCGTCTGCCGAACACGCGGCCGTTCCAGAAGGTCGACCTCACTGTCCTGCCTTTCGCGTTCACCGACGTCGCCTGGACCTGGCAGAAGGCGAGCTTTGTGGATCGCAGTCCGCCCAACCCCGATTTCGTCGCCTCGGTGGGCGGCGGTCTGCGCGCGGTGCTCAACGCCCGGTTCCGGATCGACGGCACCGTTGCGGTCCCGCTGAAACGCGCCGGTCTGCAGACCCACAACCATGATCCCCGTTTCCTCGTATCTATCGCTACCAAGCTCTGGCCCTGGGAAGATCAGTAATGCGTAACATCGTCCGTTCGATCGATCCGATCCCGTCGCGCAACCCCGGCGAAGCGTCGCCCGCGCGGACCCTGACGTCCGCCTTCGCGATGGCGACCGTGCTGGCTCTGCCCGCCAAGCAGGTGGCGGCAGCGGGTTTCGCGGCGCAGTTCGGCAACCCGACGGTCAACAGCGGAACCTTCTCTGGCGCGCCGACGACCGACACGATCAACGTCATCAGCCCGACCGCGGTTCTCACCTGGAATCCGTCCGACACCAATTCGGGCGCGGGCGCGATCGACTTCCTGCCGTCCGGCGAGACGGTGACGTTTAACGGCCCCGGCAACGCCAACTACACGATCCTCAACCGCATCTTGCCGACCGACAATGCGGTGGGCCGGAGCGTTGCGCTGAACGGCACCGTCACCGCCAATGATGGCGGCCGGGTCTGGTTCTATACGCCGAACGGCCTGCTCGTCGGCAGCACCGCGGTGTTCAACGTCGGCGGCCTGCTGCTCACCACCGGCGATCCGTCCACCGCAGGCACCATCAGCCCTTCGACCGCGATCGCCATGAACTCGGGCGGCGTCGGCAACAGCGTGACGATCAGTTCGGGCGCGGTGATCAACGCCAATGCGGCTTCGGGCGGTGCCTATGTCGCGGTGGTGGCGCCGGTCATCCAGCAGAGCGGTACGGTCACGGTGGACGGCAGCGCCGCCTATGTCGCGGGCGAGCAGGTCAATCTGACGATCAACAGCGGCCTGTTCGACATCGTCGTCCCGATGGGCTCGGACAGCGCGGTCCAGCATAACGGCACGACGCAGTGGCGTGATTCGAACAGCGCCACCTTCGCGCGCCAGATCTATCTGGTCTCGGTGCCCAAGAACAGCGCCGTCACCATGGCGCTCAATCCCGCCGGGCTCGGCTTCGACACGGCGGTGTCGGCAACGCGCGCCGCCGACGGCGCCATCGTCCTGTCGGGCGGCTTCAACATCTCGTCGGTCAACCAGAATTATATCGGCACGCGCGCGCCCACGACGTCGCAGCTCGCCGACATCCATCTCAATGACGGCGATTTCCGTGGCGACGTGATCGCCTATTCGACCCGCAACACCTATGCCGCATCGACCACCGGCACCGCGCAGTTTTCCGGCAATGCCTATCTGTACGGCATCACCAACGCGCATATCGGTGCGCGCGAAAATGGGGTCACGCTGAATGTCGGCGGCAAGGCCACGGTCGATTCGACCCGGGCCTTCAGCCCCGACGGCAGCCCGGTCGTCGCCGGTACATCGCTGGCCTATACGGAAAATGGCGGCACGCTCAGCATCGCCGGCGATCTCGACGTACTGGCCAATGCGGTCGGCTTCCGTCCGCTCGGCGGCAATCAGTCCAACTATGCGTTCGCGCCGGCGCAGGGCGGCAATGCGACCCTGCACGCGAACAATGGCAATATCACGGTCGGCGGCAATGCCCGCGTCCTGTCGGCGGCGGCGCCGGGCTCCTTCGGCCTGCCCGATACGCCGTTCGCGGCGATGGCGGCGAACGGTGGCACCAGCACCGTTCAAGCCACCAACAGTTCGCAGCTTACCATCACCGGCAGCCTGACCGTCGGCGCTTCGGGCGTCGCCGCCAACGGCACGGGCACCGGCGGGGTGGGCACGGCAGGCAACGTCAATCTCTCCATCCAGGATACGGGCAACATCACGATCGGCACCGGAGCCGAGCTGTTCGCGGTCGGCATCGGCGCCAATAGTGACAGCGGATCGGCGAGCGCGGGCATCGGCGGCAATGTCAGCATCAACGGCGGCATCGGCGCCACCGGCACGATCGCGGTGAATGGCGGCGGGCTCGTCGCCCGCGCTGATGGTACCGGCGGCGCGGCGACCGGATCGGGCGGCGATGGCGGGGCGGGCACCGCCGGCCAGGTCGGCATCTACCTCAACGGCAGCACCGCCAATATCTCGGGCGGGCTGGAAATGACCGCCAACGGCGTGGGTGGCGACGGCGGCCTCAGCAGCGCGGGCAGCGGCGGCGACGGCAGCGGCGGCCGGGTTGTCCTGTCGACCAATCCCGGCAACATCAACGTCACCAACGGCGATCTGCGCCTCGAAGCGGATGCCAAGGGCGGTGACGGCTATACCAATGGCGGCAGCGCGCTCTATGCCGCCGGCGCCTCCGGCAATCCGTTCGACGCGATGAACCCGGCACGCGGCTATATCCAGATCGGGATGAGCGGCGGCAGCGGCAGCATCAGCCATAGCGGCAGCAATGCCTATCTCGAAGCGACGGCGCGGGGCGGTCAGGGCTTCAACGGCGCATCGGGCAATGCCAGCGCCGGCTATATGGTCATCTCCTCCCCGGTCGGCAGCGTCAACCTGGCGGGCGGCAACGGCAGCGGCCTGACGCTGAACGTCGACGGGCACGCCCAGATCGGCAGCGAAGGGTCGTCGACCGGCGGCAACGCGACCGGCGGACGCCTCGGTATCTTCACGTCGAACGGCGGCACCGTCAGTCTCGCCGCGATCGATGCCACCTTCGCGGCCTATGCCGGCGGGTCCTCGACGTCCGGCCCCGCGGGTGTCGCGACCGGCGGCAATCTGAACGTGAGCGCCACGGGTTCCAACGGGATCACGATCGCCGGACTCTATGCCGATCTGACCGCGACGGGCGGCTATAAGGATGACGGCGTCGGCGGTGCGGGCACCGGCGGCACCGCCAATATCTTCCTGAACGGCACCGGCAGCAGCCCGCATCTCAGCTTCACCGATACGCTGGAAATCGATGCGACCGGCTATGGCGGCCAGGGCGGCGGCACCACCGGCAATGGCGGTGCCGGCAATGGCGGCAATATATCGATTTCGGTCGGCAATATCGCCGGGCAGATGTCGCTCAACGGCACCAGCCTCGTCGCGAATGGCGATGGCGGCGATGCGGCCACCACCGGCGGGGCCGGTACCGGCGGTCTGGTGTCGATCATCGCCAATGGCGGCTCGATCAGTTCGAACGGCGATCTGCTGCTCGCCGCGCGCTCGCAGGGCGGCGATGGCCGTTTCGGCGGCAATGCCATCGCGGTGCTGGCCTCGCAGGGCACCGAAAAGGGCAAGGTCGAGATTGGCCTGAACGGCAACAGCTCGATGACCCATGGCGGTGGCCTAGTCACGCTGGATGCCGGCTCCAATGCGGGCTTCGGTGATGTGACGGGAGCGTCGGGCAATGCCGCCGGCGGCACGGCGCGGCTCAACGTCAATGTCGCGGACTCGGGCCGTTCGCTCACCTTCAACAGCAATGTCCTGGCGACGGCGACGGCGACCGTCGAATATGCGGGCTTTTCGTCATCGCCGCCCGATGCCGGCGGCAACGCCACCGGCGGGCGCGCCGAAATCTTCGTCAGCACCGGCGCGGTCAACCTGAATCAGGGTTATACCGCCGACATCCGCGGCTTCGCCGGCGGTGTCGACAGCGCGGCCACGGCCGATGCGGGTGTCGGACAGGGCGGTGCCTTCCTGGGCCAAGCCAGCAATGGCGGCACCCTGCTGGCGCAGAACTTCTTCGATAACCAGGCCGAAATCAGCTACGATGCTGTCCAGGTTCTCGCATCGGGCCATGGCGGCACGGGCGGTCATGGAACCGGTGGCCAGGGTCAGGGTGGTTCCGTGAACCTGCAGACCGCCACGACCGGCGGCACGCTGACGCTCGACGATGTCGATCTGAGCGCCGACGGCCTCGGCGGCGGCGGTGCTGGCGGCGGCGGTCTCGGCCGGGGCGGCAACGTCCTTGTCAGTTCGAACGTCTCGGGCGCCGTCAACGCCGACAATATCACCCTGTCCAGCTATGGCGGCGGTGGTGACGCGGGCATCGCCTTCTTCGCCAACGGGACGGCGGGCGCGGTCGGCGGCGTCGGCCAGGGCGGCCTCGCCAGCGTCCGCGCCTTTCGCGGACCGGTCACCGTCTCCGGCAATATCGTGGCCGACGCATCGGGCCAGGGCGGCACGGGCGTCACCGGCGGCGACGGTTTCGGCGGCGCGCCGGACTATGTCGATTTCATGCCCTTCTTCGGCGCCACCGTCTCGTCCTCGTCGAGCACGCTGAGCGCGGACCAGGTGCATCTCGACGCCAACGGCTTTGGCGGCGAAGCCCATGCGCACAGCGATGGCACGATCGGTCATGGCGGCCATGGCACGGGCGGCTATGCCGAATTCCAGGCCTTTGTGGATACGGCCAATCCCGCCGCCAGCTCGATCACGGCCAATTTTGCCAACCTGCGTGCGGATGCCGATGGCGGCGATGCCATCGATCTCGGCAATGGGCTTCCTGCCAGCCGGGCCGGCGGCATCGGCGGCAACGCGGTCGGCGGCCGGGCCACGGTCGGCGGCGCGGTCAGCTACGCCCATGTCGATATTTCGCAGCTCAACGTTTCGGCCTATGCCGCCGGTGGCGACGGCGGTGCGGGAACGGCCGGCGATTCCGGATCGATCAACGGCGCCGCCGGTGGCGCGGGCGGCACCGCCAACGGCGGTATCGCCAATATCGGCCTCTTCAGCGGCCCCTCTCTCGCCCATAATGAGGGCGATGCGGCCTTCGGTAGCGTCAACGTCGATGTCGCCGCCGCGGGCGGCGCGGGCGGCAACGGCTCGTCCGCGTTCAGCGGCGGCACCGGTGGGGTTGGCGGCGCCGGCGGCGCTGCGGAGGGCGGCGCCGCCATCATCCTGTCGCGTGGCGCGCTGGGCAACGGCGAAACCAGGGGCGTTTCGATCTCCTCCCTCTTCGTCAGCGCCTATGCGGGCGATTCGGAGGGCAATGTCGGCGCTCCCGGCGGCATCGGCGCATCCGGCGCGGCCAACGGCGCCAATGGCATCACCGAGGGCGGCGATCTCAACATCATCGCATCCTACCGCTTCGATTCGGGAACCGGCACCAGCTTTATGCCGCTGGAAGCGGGCACGATGTATATCGGTTCGGTCAACGCCGATATTTCGGGCTATGGCACGACTGGCGAGCCGGGCGAGTTCTTCGTCAATGTCGCGGGCGGTGCGCTCGAAATCCCCACCTTCACGGTGAATGCGAAGGGCATCATCGATTTCCAGACCGCCGAAGGCGTCGAGATTTCGGCGGCCGATGGCACGCTGACCCTGGGCAATGTCCAGGTGAATACCAGCACCAATGGCGCCGCCGCCTCGCTCGTCCATTTCTATGAGGATAGCGGCGGCGATATCGTCATCAACGGGACCTGCACGATTGACGCCACTATGTGCACGCCCCCCGGCCTTCGCCCTTCGATGCCGCCCGTCTTCGTCCAGCAGTCCCCGTCTACAGGCACCCAGTCTTCGTCCTATAGCTATCAGTTCAACGTTACCGGCGGTGTAGGACCCTATACTTACGCGCTGACGGCAGGCAGCCTGCCTCCTGGGCTCACGCTCTCGTCGGCTGGCACGCTTACCGGCGCGCCGAGCCAGGCCGGAACATATGTATTCACCGTGACGGTCACAGACGCCGCAACCGCCACACAGGCTATGCAGTTCTCCTTGACGGTGAATACCCCGCCGCCGCCGCCGGTTATCACGCCGCCGCCGCCGCCGGTTATCACGCCGCCGCCGCCGCCTCCGCCGCCGCCTCCGCCGCCTCCGCCGCCTCCGCCGCCTCCGCCGCCGCCGCCGCCGCCTCCGCCGCCTCCGCCGCCGCCGCCTCCGCCGCCGCCTCCGCCGCCTCCGCCTCCGCCGCCGCCTCCGCCGCCTCCGCCTCCGCCGCCTCCGCCTCCGCCGCCGCCTCCGCCGCCTCCGCCGCCGATCCAGCAGCCGATGGTCGTGATGACGGTGCAGCAGGAGACGACGAACATCACGTCGAGCATCCAGTCGTCGCTGACCGGGACGCGCGTCGCTGGTGGCAGCGTCAATACGCCGCCGCCCCCGCCGCCGGCCCCACCGGCGCCGCCGCCGCCGCCACCGCCGTCCTCGTCCGGCTCGGACGGTTCGGGCTCGGGGCCTGGTCCGGGTTCGGGTCCGGGTCCGGATTCGGGTCCGGGTGAAAGCGCCGCCGCCGGTCCTGAGGGACCCGGTGGTCCCGGTGGCGGCGAAAGCGCCGCCAATGAAGAAACCGCGACCGGTGAAGGCGGTGACGAGGACAGCAGCGAGGCCAGCGCCGCCGCCGGCTCCGAAGGTGCCGTCGGCAATCCGAACGTGCTGATCGATACCAGCACGGTCGGCAGCGCAGCCGCGCAGATCGACACGCCGGTGATCAGCGGCGGCAACAGCAGTCTGTGGCAGGGCGCCGATGGCGTCGGCGACACACCTGGAGGGAATCAGTGATGCGCAGGAATCGTCCCGCACTCGGTATCGGGTTGCTGGCCGCGCTCGTTCTGGGCCTGCCCGCCATGGCCCCGGCGGCGAAACAGCCCGGTGGCCTGTCGCTCCGCAACAGCTTCCGGATCGGTTCGTCGGGCGTGCTCTGCACCGCGCAGAACCGGGCGCTGAGCCCGGTGCTGGTGAGCATGTTCGATCGTGGCTACCGGATCGTCTGCCGCGACGCCGCGTCGCCGGTCGGCCGTCTTTTCGCGCTGCGCAAGGATGCGGGTGATCCGGTGGCGCGGGTGATCGCCAACGCCGAATCGCCGATCAGCTGCCAGGCCCCCGCGGCGACCAAGGTCGACGGGCTCGGCGATGCGATGCTGAGCGAATGCACCGACGACAATCAGCTGGCCTATAAGGTCTATGCCTATCGCAAGGGCGATGTCGTCTATGTCGCGGATGGCCTGGGCGGCTATGACAGCGCGCTGCAGCTTGGCCTGCGGACGATGATCGCCGATGCGATGGTCAAGGGCGAGGTCCAGGTGGCGACCACCTCGGCCGGCGATCCCGCCGCGTTCGCGCGCGTCCAGGCCGGCGCGCTCGACAGCGAAAGCGCGCTTGCCGAAGCGATCGCGCGGAACAATGACGGCTCCTATGCCGAAGCCGGCGAGTTTTTCGAGGCGCTGGTTGAACGCGATTCGGTCAATGGCTCCAAGGCGGGGTCGCGCCTGTCGGAATATCTCGCGAATCAGGCGCTCCAGGAATCGAACCAGCGCAATTTCGCCAATGCCGATACGCTGTTCGCCCGCGCGGCGACGCCGGCGGCGCTGGCCGATCCCGTGATCGGGCGCATGCTGCGTAATTTCTACGCGATGCATTATCTCAACCAGAACAAGCTGAAGGAAACCGTCGCCGAGCTGTCCAAGCCGGTCGCCGAGATCCAGACCCAGCAGCAGGTCGACGCGAAGCTCGCCTCGGGTGAGATCAGCGGCGATGTCGCCGACAATCTCAACCGCGAAAATTCGGGGATGAGCCAGCTCGGCGCGCTCGACCAGGGCATCCAGCCCTTCGAACGGGCGCAGATCTATGACGCGCAGGCGCTCCAGCTGCGCGGCACCGCCTTCCGCATCGCCAAGGATTATGATCAGGCGCGCGCCAGCTATGCCCAGGCGATCGATGCGATGCAGGCGATCCGTGAGGGCAAGATCAACAGCACCGGCTGGCTGCGCTCGACCATCCAGGCCGAACTGGCGCTTGTCGCCGAAGCCGAGAACAATATTCCCGAGGCGGAACGGCTGCTCGCCGATGCGCTCCAGGTGGTCGAGATCCAGCACCCCAACACCGCGGTGTCGCTGGGCGCCAAGGCCCGCTTCGCCGGGTTCCTCAGCCGTCACGGCCAGGGCGACCGCGCGATGGCGATGTATGGCGAGGTGATCTCGGCATCGGAAAATCTGCCCGGCGCGATGACGTCGATCCGCAGCCTGCTGCGCCCCTATTTCCGCCTGCTCGCGGAGCGGGCGGACGCCGATCCCAATGCCGTCAAGCGGATGTTCGGCGCCAGCCAGGTGATGTTGCGCCCCGGCATCGCCCAGACCCAGGCGCTGCTCGCACGCGAGCTTTCGGGCGGCGATGACGAGGCGTCGAGCCTGTTCCGTCAGTCCGTGACCCTGTCACGCTACATCGCCCGCGTCACGGGCGATGTGGCGCGGATGTCGGCCAATCCGATCCCGACCGAGGCGCAGGCGCTCATCGACGCCCGCGACAAGCTGCAGCGCTATTCGCGCGATCAGACCGTGCTCCAGTCCAAGCTGTCGAAATTCCCGCGCTACCGCGTGCTGTCGCCCGCAACCATGGGCGTCGACGAGTTGCAGAAGGCGCTGCGGCCGGGTGATGGCTATTACAAGGTCACGCTGGTCGGGCAGGACGCCTATGCGATGTTCGTCAGCCGCGATGTCGCCAAGGCCTGGAAGCTCGACCTGACGACCAAGCAGATCGAGGACATCGTCGCGCAGATCCGCGATTCGGTGGTGAAATATGAGAATGGCCAGATGGCCACCTATCCGTTCGATCTCGTGCTCGCGCGCAAGCTTTACGTCTCGCTGATGGGGCCGGTCGATGCCGATCTCCACAAGGTGACGAACTTCATCTACGAGCCGGACGGCGCGCTGCTGCAGCTTCCGGCCAACCTGTTGCCGGTCGATCAGGCCGGGGTCGACGCCTATCTGCAGCGGCTCAAGCAGCCTAACGCCGACGATTTCGATTTCCGCGGGATCAACTGGCTCGGCCGGGATCGGGATGTCTCGACGGTGGTCAGCCCGCGCTCCTTCGTCGATGGCCGCGACGTCGCCAGCTCGAAGGCGAGCAAGGGCTATCTGGGCATGGGCGAGAATTCGCGCCCGTCGCTCAATCCCTTCTTCGTGCCGCCTCCGTCGCAGGCCGATTCCTGCGCCTGGCCGCTCAGCAACTGGAACAACCCGATTTCTTCGGCCGAGCTGTATCTGGCCAGCGGGATCATCGGCCAGGACAAGTCGAAGCTGATCGTCGGCGGCGATTTCTCGGATTCGACGATCGCGAATCTCACCGATCTCGCCGATTATCGCATCATCCACTTCGCGACCCATGGCCTCGTCACCGCGCCGCGCCCGGAATGCCCGGCGCGTCCGGCCCTGCTCACCAGCTTCGGCGGCGGCACATCGGACGGGCTGCTGTCGTTCAAGGAGATTTTCGACCTCAAGCTGGACGCCGACGTCGTTGTCCTCTCGGCCTGCGACACCGCCGGCATGGCGACGGTCGGCGCGACCCGTGAAGCCGGCGTCACCACCGGCGGCAATTTCGCGCTCGACGGTCTCGTCCGTGCCTTTGTCGGCGCCGGTGCCCGCACCGTGATCGCCAGCCACTGGCCGGTGCCGGACGACTTCAACGCCACCAAGCGGCTGATCAGCGGCCTGTTCACCGCCCCGCCCGGTACCCCGATGGCGACGGCGATGCGCACGGCGCAGAACGGCCTGATGGACGATGTGAACACATCGCATCCCTATTACTGGTCGGCATTCGCGATCGTCGGCGACGGGCAGCGCGCCCTGCTTCCGGCGCCGAGCGCGCCGGGCAGCGCCGTCCAGTCGACGCACTGACCCCCGGCTGATGTCATGCGCGGCGCGCTGCCCATCACGGGCGGCGCGCCGTTTGATTTCGCCGCAATGGCATGGACAGGCAGGCGTCAAGAACATAAATAGAACAAATGGCCCAGCTCGATGTCCGGCAGAAGCTCGAAATCCTGGCCGATGCCGCCAAATATGATGCCTCCTGCGCGTCTTCCGGCACGTCGAAGCGGGATTCGTCGGGGGAGGCGAAGGGCATCGGATCGACCGAGGGCATGGGGATCTGCCATGCCTACGCCCCCGACGGACGCTGCATCTCGCTGCTGAAGATATTGCTGACCAACAGCTGCATCTTCGATTGCCATTACTGCATCAACCGGAAGAGTTCGAACGTCCGCCGGGCGCGCTTCACCGCGCGGGAGGTGGTCGATCTCACCCTGGCTTTCTATCGCCGCAACTATATCGAGGGGCTGTTCCTGTCCTCGGGAATCATCCGCTCCTCCGATTATACGATGGCGGTCGACGCGGTCCTCGTCAGCCGGTGGTGGCGGCGGCTGGGCCTTGCCGATGTCGGGCGGCTGTCGCGCTCGATCGCGAAGCTCAGGCCGTTCATCGTGACGAGCGACTGGCGCCCCACCGCCCTGATCGACCGGATCGATCTGCGGGAGAGGGTGAGCGAGCAGCTCGAACTGTTCGGGTGAGAGGATGCGAGGGCCTCCTCCCGTCGTCATTCCCGCGAAGGCGGGAATCCACCCGGCAGCGCACTCCGAATCTATCGAGGTTCGACCAGGCGGCCCAGTGGATTCCCGCCTTCGCGGGAATGACATTGGGGGGCATGGCAGGCGCTGATCGCCATGCACCGCATCCTCCTTGCCCGTCCCGATGACTATGAAGGGTGGCGCGACGCCGCCCGTGCGCTGGCGCTGGCCGGTATCGCGCCCGACGCGATCGGCTGGCAGGTCGAAGGCGAGGCTGGCGATCTGTTCGGCGATGGCGGGAATGACGCCGTGCCGCCGCCGGTCGGACCGGCAAGGCGCAGACGCTGACGTCGCAGCGCGGCCGCGATCTCATGCTTGGCGACGGCATCCGCGCTCGCGCGACGATACATCCGAGCTTCCTGCTGCGGATGCCGGACAAGAATCGGGCCGAAGAGGAATTCGCGAGGTTCGTCGCCGACCTGCGGGCGGCGTCACGCTGAGCGGACACGCCGAGGCCCTCTCCGGGAAAGGGGAAAACCGGAGAGGGCGCCGGGGGTAACTGAACTATCGGTTGGTCTAGATGCCGACGCCGCTGAGCAGGCCGAATGCCTTGAGCAGCCACAGGATCACGACGATCACCACCACCGCGTTGAGGATGGATTTGATCTTGCCGTCCATCGGCACATAGGTGTTGATCAGCCAGAGCAAGATGCCGACGACGACCAGAACGACGATGATGTTGATGAGCATGGTGCGCTCTCCCGACCCTGTTGATGTTGACTTGTCTTTACGAACCCGGAACGGGCCGGAATGTTCCAGCAGCCCTTGCCCGTGCCCGCCGGCTATGCTCGATTGCGCGAAGGAGAGGCGTTTCGGGTTGGGAGTGTCTTCATGGACCGACGTCGCTTTCTCCAGCGTGGCGCGCTTGCCGCCACGTTATTACCCGGGCCGGCTCGGCTGCTCGGCCAGGCGCCCGTGCCGCTTTTCGATCCGATCGGGCCGATCATGCCGATTCGCGCGAGTCCGGATCGGCTGTTCAGGATCACCGTCTGCCTGCGTCCCTTCCGGGCCACGGGGCCGCGGATCGAAAGCGAGCAGGTCGGCCGCAAGCTGGTGGTCCACAATTATGGCCATGGCGGCAGCGGCTGGTCGCTGAGCTGGGGCTCGGCCCGGCTTGCGCTGGCGCAGGCGATGGCGGCGAGCCCTAGGGAAATCGCGGTGATCGGCGCCGGCGCGCTGGGGATCACGGCCGCGATCATGGCGCAGCGCGCGGGGCTCAAGGTTACGATCTACGCCCGGGAGCGCTTCCCCGATGTCCGCTCGGCGCGCGCCACCGGCAGCTGGACCCCGGATTCGCGGGTGGCGATGGCGAATGCCGTCGCGCCCGCCTTCGCCGGTCTGTGGAGCGGGATGGCGCATAGCAGCTATGCGATGTGGCAGAGCTATGTCGGGCTGCCGGGCGATCCGGTCGAATGGAACGATCGCTACACCTTGTCGGACCTGCCCCCCGACGAGATGCGCGGGGCCTTCCGGGCGAGCGAGGTGGCGGGCTTCGCGCATTATTCGGATCTGATCGCGGACATCACGCCGCGCTCGCAGGTCTTCGGCCCCGGCAGCCATCCTTTCGCGACGTGCTATGCGCTGCGCAACAGCCAGATGATGTTCAACGTCGCCGGCCTCGCTCACCGGCTGACCGATGATTTCCTGACGGCCGGCGGGCGGATCGAGACCGCGGACTTCCATGCCCCGTCCGACCTGGGGCGGCTGAAGGAGCGGGTGATCATCAACTGCACCGGCTATGGCGCCCGCGCGCTGTTCGGTGACGAGAGCATCATCCCGATACGTGGCCAGATCGCCTGGCTGCTGCCGCAGGCGGGCGTGAACTACGGGCTGTTCTACAACAATGTGAGCGTGCTGGGCCGGCGGGACGGCATCGTCGTCCAGGATATGGGGCCGGACGACCGCTTCGGCTTTGGCGACTCCGGCGAAGCGCCCGATCGGGCGGCCGCCGAAGCCTCGGTGCGGACGATCGCCGCGCTGTTTTCAGCACGCGCCGGATAGCCGGCCGTCAGGACAGGACGGGGCCGTTCAGCGTCTGCGATCCTGCGCATCCAGCTCCATCGCGATCAGCTGGGCGAACAGGTTGAAGGCGGTTGCCGCATTGCTGTTGGCCAGCTTGGCCGGGGCGCGGTCGATCGCGAACAGGCTGCCGAACAGCGTGCCGTCCGGCCGCAGGATCGGCGACGATATATAGCTCTCGAAGCCATAGAGCCGGGGCGTGCGGTGATCGTGGAAGATCGGATCCCGGGCGACATGATCGATCAGGATGGCGCGCGGGCCGGTGCGCACCTCCCCGCATATGGTGGTATCGACGTCGA
The DNA here is from genome assembly GCA_964549965.1 of uncultured Sphingomonas sp. GTDB lineage: Bacteria > Pseudomonadota > Alphaproteobacteria > Sphingomonadales > Sphingomonadaceae > Rhizorhabdus. Next base: position 25,351 of record CAZJXG010000028.1, read on the forward strand.
GCTCATCGCCCACCCCCACGCCGAACCCCGCCATGTCGCGCACCGCGCACGCTATCCAGCGCGTCTCGGTGACGCGCGAAATGGCGATATAGCCCATGCCTGTCAGGCGGGCGCACAGCTCAAGAATGGACGGTACGCAGCCGATCCGCCCGATCGCCTCGACATCCGTCAGAAGTCCATCGCTCATCGGCACGCCCCCACTATGTGCTCGAGTGAACACAAGTGTAAGCGACCGGCGGGTTGGCGGCAATGGTCGGCATCGCTTTTGAGCGAATTCCGTAGCGGAAATGGATGCAATCCATTCAGTCCGTAACGGAAAAGGGGCGGATGCCGCCTGGCACCCGCCCCTCGACTGCGTCTTTGGGACCGATCAGAGCTTGCCGGTGAGTTCCGGGACGGCCTTGAACAGATCGGCGACGAGGCCGATGTCGGCGACCTGGAAGATCGGCGCTTCCTCGTCCTTGTTGATCGCGATGATCGTCTTCGAGTCCTTCATGCCGGCGAGATGCTGGATCGCGCCGGAGATGCCGATCGCGATATAGACTTCCGGCGCGACGATCTTGCCGGTCTGGCCGACCTGATAGTCGTTCGGCACATAGCCGGCATCGACCGCGGCGCGCGAGGCGCCGACGCCCGCGCCGAGCTTGTCGGCGAGCGGCTCGATGACCGCGTGGAAGTTCTCGCTGTTCTGGAGCGCGCGGCCACCCGACACGATGATCTTCGCCGAGGTCAGCTCGGGACGCTCCGACTTGGAGATCTCGGCGCCGACGAAGCTCGACAGGCCGGCATCGCCCGCGCCCGAGACGGCCTCGATCGTGCCCGAACCGCCTTCGCGGGCGGCCTTCTCGAACGAGGTGCCACGGACCGTGATCACCTTCTTCGTGTCCGACGACTGGACGGTCGCGATCGCGTTGCCGGCATAGGTCGGACGCGTGAAGCTGTCCTCGCTCTCGACCGACAGGATCTCGGAGATCTGCATGACGTCGAGCAGGGCGGCGACCCGCGGCGCGATATTCTTGCCGTTCGCGGTGGCCGGCGCCAGGAAGGCGTCGTGATGGCCCATCAGATCGACGATCAGCGGCGCCACATTCTCCGGCAGCGCGTTGGCGTAAGGCGCTGCGTCGGCGACATGGACCTTGCCGACGCCGGCGATCTTCGCGGCCGCCTCGGCAACGGCGTTCACGCCCTCGCCCGCGACGAGCAGATGGACCTCGCCGAGCTGCGACGCCGCGGTGATCGCGGACAGGGTGGAGTCCTTGATGTTGCCACCCTCATGCTCAACCCAAACCAGCGTCTTCATGCCGCAACTCCCATGGCTTTCAGCTTGGCGACAAGCTCGTCGACATCCGCCACCTTGATGCCGGCCGAGCGCTTGGGCGGCTCGGACACTTTGAGCGTCTTGAGACGCGGGGTGACGTCGACACCGTAATCGGCCGGGGTCTTCTGCACGAGCGGCTTGGACTTGGCCTTCATGATGTTCGGCAGCGACGCGTAGCGCGGCTCGTTCAGGCGGAGATCGGTGGTGACGATCGCCGGGGTCTTGAGGCTGACCGTCTCGAGGCCGCCATCGACCTCGCGCGTCACCTTCACGCTGTCGCCATCGACCTCGACCTTGGAGGCGAAGGTGCCCTGCGGACGGCCCGTCAGCGCCGCCAGCATCTGGCCGGTCTGGTTCGAATCATCGTCGATCGCCTGCTTGCCGAGGATGACGAGGCCGGGGGCCTCCTCCTCGACGATCTTGGCGAGCAGCTTGGCGACGCCCAGCGGCTCGACCTCGGTCTCGCTGACGATCAGGATCGCGCGGTCGGCGCCCATCGCGAGCGCGGTGCGCAAGGTCTCCTGCGCCTTCTGCTCGCCGATCGAGACGGCGATGATCTCGGTCGCCACGCCCTTTTCCTTCAGGCGGATGGCTTCCTCGACGGCGATCTCGTCGAACGGGTTCATCGACATCTTGACGTTGGCCAGGTCGACGCCCGTGCCGTCCATCTTCACTCGTGGCTTCACATTATAATCAATGACCCGCTTAACGGGTACGAGGACCTTCATAGCTTCACTCCTTGGCCTTGGCACCTGCCCTGGGGAGGCCGAATCCGTTATGGTGCGGGCTTATCGGCCCACGCCCCAACCGCCATTGCCGCTCGGATCGATCAAATCAAATGCGAATTTGCAAAATTGCGAAACTGCTATTTGCAAATAAGACGAGCGGTTCGATCGATCTGTCCGGCTGGTGATCAGGCCGCCGCCTTCACCTGGGCGACGATCTTCTTCGCGGCATCGCCCAGATCATCGGCGGCGACGATCGGCAGGCCGGAGCCCGCCAATATGTCCTTGCCCTGCTGGACATTGGTGCCTTCGAGCCGGACGACCAGCGGAACCGACAGGTTCACTTCCTTGGCCGCCGCGACGATGCCGTCGGCGATGATGTCGCACTTCATGATCCCGCCGAAGATGTTGACGAGGATGCCCTTCACCGCCGGATCGCCGAGGATGATCTTGAACGCCGCCGTGACCTTCTCCTTGGAGGCGCCGCCGCCGACGTCCAGGAAGTTGGCCGGGAACATGCCGTTCAGCTTGATGATGTCCATCGTCGCCATGGCGAGGCCGGCGCCGTTGACCATGCAGCCGAT
>CAZJXG010000029.1:0-27788 GCA_964549965.1 uncultured Sphingomonas sp.
CGGCCATGGGCGTTGAGCTTCACCTGCGCGAAAATCTGCGCGTTGAGGCCGATCTTGCGCCGGTCGACCAGCGCCACCTGCCGCGCGATGATGCCGCTTTCGCGCAGCCGCTGGATGCGGCGCCAGCAGGGCGTGGTCGACAGGCCGACCCGCTCCGCGATCTCGGTGGCGGAGAGCGAGCAATCCTCCTGCAGCAGGGCAAGGATGCGGCGTTCGTAGCTGTCGAGCTTCATCGCAAGAATATACTCGATTATTGAATACATGCGAAAGGATTTTTACGATTTCAGGCTATTTGGTCGAAATCAGGAAAGTATTTTCGCCATGTCCGCGCTAGAAGCGTCGCTCCATTGGATGAGGATATGCCCGTGACCGCCACCGCAGCGTCGCTTGCCGAGCGCTCCACCCAGATCGAGGTCGAGGCCGATGTCGATCAGGGCGTGACCAGCCGCCTGCTCGATCTGCTGGTGATCAACGATCGTTTCCCGCAGCGCATGAACCTGGCGCGCGACGGCCGGACGATGACGGTGACGATGTCGCTGCTGGAAGAGCCGTCGCCCGAGAGCCGGCTGCTCGCCCAGATGCGCGCCATCCCCGGCGTGCGCCGCGCCGACACGCTGGCCATGCCGGGGTGATCACCCCCCGCCGGCACCGGTCAGCATCTGCGGCAGATCCGACTTCAGCAGGTCCACGAAGCGGACGATCTTCGGGCTGAGGTGGCGGCGCTGGGGATAGACCGCCCAGATCGGCTCGGCGGACGGGCGCTCCGCGTCGAGCACCAGTTCGAGGCGGCCCGAAGCGACCAGATCGAGCACATAGAATTCGGGGAGCTGGCAGATGCCGAGCCCGGCCAGCGCCGCATCGACGACGGCACGGCCGCTGTTGCAGCGCCAATGGCCATGCGGCCGCCAGCCACGGTCGCGGGCGCCGACCCGGAACTGCCACGTCGCGGTGGTGCCGACGAGCAGATCGTGCCGATCGAGATCGTCGATCCGGGCCGGCCGGCCGCGTGCGTCGAGATAGGCGGGGGCGGCGCAGGTGAGGAATTGCCGGGTGGCGATCCGGGTGCCGATCAGCCGCGGGTCGCTGAGCTTCCCGGTGCGCACCGCCAGATCATAGCCCTCCGCCACGAGATCGATCAGGCGGTTGGTCAGCTCGATCGACAGCCTGACCCGGGGATGATGGGCGAGGAAGCGGCGCGATATCGGCGCGACGAAGCGTTCCCCCATCGCCGTCGAGCAGGTGATGCGCAGCTCGCCATGCGGCTCGTCCGCCTCGCTGACGAGCGCGATCGCCTCGTCGCGCTCGGCGATCAGCCGCTGGCAATGTTCGAGGAAGATGCGGCCGGTGTCGGTCAGCCGCACCGATCGGGTGGTGCGATCGAGCAGCCGGGCCTGAAGCCGGGCCTCGAGCTGGGCGATCGACCGGCTCATATGCGTCACCGACATGCCGATCATCCGGCTGCCGGCGGTGAAGGAACCCGTCGTCGCGACCGCCGCGAACTCCTCGATCCCGTCCCAGCTATTGCCCGCCATTATTGCTCAAATGAAAAGATGATTTGCTGAAGGGGGGTATTATCACGCGGCTGTGAAATAAACACCCCTCGTTGTCTGCTGGAGATTCCGGTCATGAAGACCCGTGCCGCCGTTGCCTTTGAAGCCAAGAAGCCGCTGGAGATCGTCGAGCTCGACCTGGAAGGGCCGAAGGCCGGCGAGGTGCTGATCGAGATCATGGCGACCGGCATCTGCCATACCGACGCCTATACGCTCGACGGCTTCGACAGCGAGGGCATCTTCCCGTCGATCCTGGGCCATGAAGGCGCGGGTGTGGTCCGCGAGGTGGGCGCGGGCGTGACCAGCGTGAAGCCCGGCGATCACGTCATCCCGCTCTACACGCCGGAATGCCGCCAGTGCAAAAGCTGCCTGAGCGGCAAGACCAATCTCTGCACCGCGATCCGCGCGACCCAGGGCAAGGGGCTGATGCCCGACGGCACGAGCCGCTTCAGCTACAAGGGGCAGACGATCTTCCATTATATGGGCTGCTCGACCTTCTCCAATTTCACCGTGTTGCCCGAGATCGCCGTGGCGAAGATCCGCGAGGACGCGCCGTTCAAGACGAGCTGCTATATCGGCTGCGGCGTCACGACCGGCATCGGTGCGGTGGTCAACACCGCCAAGGTGCAGGTGGGCGACAATGTCGTGGTGTTCGGGCTGGGCGGCATCGGCCTGAACGTGCTGCAGGGCGCGCGGCTGGCCGGCGCCAACAAGATCATCGGCGTCGACATCAATCCCGACCGCGAGGCATGGGGCCGCAAGTTCGGGATGACCGACTTTCTCAACAGCAAGGGGATGAGCCGCGAGGATGTGGTCGCTAAGATCGTGCTGATGACCGATGGCGGGGCGGACTACAGCTTCGACGCGACCGGCAACACCGAGGTGATGCGCACCGCGCTGGAAGCCTGCCATCGCGGCTGGGGCACCTCGATCATCATCGGCGTGGCCGAGGCGGGCAAGGAGATCGCCACCCGGCCGTTCCAGCTGGTAACGGGCCGCAACTGGCGCGGTACGGCGTTCGGCGGGGCGAAGGGCCGCACCGACGTGCCCAAGATCGTCGATATGTACATGACCGGCAAGATCGAGATCGATCCGATGATCACCCATGTCATGGGCCTGGAAGAGATCAACAAGGGCTTCGACCTGATGCACGCTGGCGAAAGCATCCGCTCGGTGGTGGTGTTCTGATCTGCCCCGAGCGCGGATGAGCCGATATCGGCCGGCCCGCGCCGGCGTCGTGAACCATGTTCGAGATGCCGCCTGTGCTGACAGGACGCGCAACGAGGATTCAAACGAGGGGAAATGTCATGGCAGTGATTTCTGGTGATGGAGTGTTTTCGCATACCACGGTGGGCGCGGCCGACCTTGGCGCTTCGACGAGGTTCTACGACGCCGCGCTGGCGCCGCTGGGCCTGCAGAACATGGGGCCGTTCGGGGATACGGTCATGCTGTACGGCAAGGACAAGCCAGCCTTTCTGGTGCTGAAACCCGGCAATGGCGAAGCGCCGTCCGGTAATGGCGTAACGATCGGCTTCGCGGCATCGGACGAGGCCGCCGTCGCCGCCTTCCACGCGGCGGGCCTTGCCAATGGCGGCACCTGTGAAGGTGCGCCGGGACCGCGCAACCATCTGCCGGGCGCCTACGCCGCCTATCTGCGCGATCCGGCCGGCAACAAGGTCTGCGCTTACACGTTTACGGCCTGATCCGTTCGGCTGCTTCATGTTCGGGGGCGTGGACCTGGTCCGCGCCCCTGTCGCATCAGGGAAGAAATATGAGCCTCGAAACCATCTCCAGCAACCTGTGCTTCGGCGGCGTCCAGGGCGTCTACAGGCACGCCTCAGCCGCGACCGGCACCGACATGACCTTTTCGGTCTATGTGCCGCCGCATGCGCCGGGCACGACGCTGCCGGTCGTCTGGTACCTCTCGGGGCTCACCTGCAGCCACGCCAATGTCACCGAGAAGGGCGAGTTTCGCCGTGCCTGCGCGGAGCTGGGGCTGATCTTCGTCGCGCCGGATACCTCCCCGCGCGGCGAGGGCGTGGCCGACGATCCGGCGGCGGCCTATGATTTCGGGCTGGGTGCGGGTTTCTATGTCGATGCGACGCAGGCGCCGTTCGCGCAGCATTACCGGATGTGGAGCTATGTCACCGACGAACTGCCGGCGCTGATCGCGGCGAATTTCGCGGTGGACATGAAGCGGCAGGCGATCACGGGCCATTCGATGGGCGGGCATGGCGCGCTGACGATCGGGCTGACCTTCCCTGATCGCTTCCGGTCGGTATCGGCCTTCGCGCCGATCGTGGCGCCGGGGCAGGTGCCCTGGGGGCAGAAGGCGCTGCCTGGCTATCTGGGCGACGACAGGGCGGCGTGGCGCCGGCATGATGCGGTCGCGCTGATCGAGGATGGCGCGCGGGTGAAGGCGCTGCTGGTCGATCAGGGCGAGGCCGACGGCTTTCTCGCCGAGCAGCTCAAGCCCAGCCTGCTGGTCGCCGCCTGCGCCGACGCCGGGATCGACCTGACGCTGCGCATGCAGCCGGGCTACGATCACAGCTATTACTTCATCTCCACTTTCATGGAGGACCATCTCCGCTGGCACGCCCAGCGGCTGGCCTGACCGGACGGCCGCGCCCCGCCATGACGGCGAGGCGCGGTGTTCGTCAGGCCTCGGTCTTCTTGGCGCGGGGCTTGGCCGCAGCCTTGGCCGATGTGGCCTTGGCGGGCGCGGCCTTGGCCGGTGCTGCCTTGGCGGGCGCGGCCTTCGCGGTGGCAGCCTTGGCGGGAGCGGGCTTGGCGGCAGCGGGTTTGACGGGCGCAGCCTTGACTGTTGCGGTCTTGGGCTTGCGGCCGAGGCCGATCTTCACCGCGAGCGCCTTGCGCTGCTCGGCATAGTTGGGCGCGACCATCGGATAGTCGGCGGGCAGACCCCATTTCTTGCGATAGTCGGCGGGGGTCATGCCGTAGCTGGTGTGAAGATAGCGCTTGAGCATCTTCATCTTCTTCCCCGACTCCAGGCTGACAATATAGTCAGGCTTCACCGAGGAACGGATCGGCACGGCCGGCTTCAGTTCCGGTTCGGGCTCGGCCGTGACCTTGCCCAGGCCCTGCAGCGCGCCATGAACGCTTTTGATCAGGCCCGGAATGTCTCCAACCGCGACATTGTTGTTTGCGACATGCGATGCGACGATGTCGGCGGTGAGATCGAGAAGTGTGTCGTCAGCCATGATGGGTAAATTTCCTTTCGTGATGGCGCCATTTCTACCAGAAGCGGAAATGAATCCACTATTTTATTCAGCATTGTTCTCCCCGCCTGCGGGAATGTCTTCAAGCTGCTTTGGTGGCGGCGTCGATTTCGGCGGCAAGATCTTCTATCTGATAGGGTTTGATCAGCAGGCGCACGCCTTCCGAGGTGGCGGCGGCGGCGGCGGCGCTATAGCCGGTCATCAGGATCGCCGGCAAGCCGGGCCAGCGGCTGATGATCGCGCGCACCAGATCGAGGCCGCTCATCGTGCCGGGCATCATCATGTCGGACAGCACGAATGCGACATCGGCATCGGACGCGAGGCGTTCGAGGGCCGCGTCGGCCGTTGCGACCCGATCATGATCGAACCCCAGTTCGTCGAGCATCGCCCCGACCATCCCGGCGACGGTATCGTCATCCTCCACGAGCAGCGCGCGCCGCCGCCGATCGTCGATGCGGGCGGTTTCGATCGGCCGTGCAGCCGGTTTCGGCAGCGCTTTCGATGTGCGCGGCAGGCGAAGCCGCATCACCGTGCCGCGGCCCACTTCGCTTTCGACCTGGATATCGCCGCCCGCCGATTTCGCGAAGCCATAGACCTGGCTGAGGCCCAGGCCGGTGCCCTGGCCGACACCCTTGGTGGTGAAGAAAGGCTCAAAAATCTGAACAAGCTGATCGGCGTCGATGCCGACGCCGGTGTCGGCGATCATCAGCACCACCGAATCCTGCTCGCCCGGCTCCGGCTGATTATGCGCGCTGATCGTGATGGTTCCGCCATTGGGCATCGCGTCGCGCGCGTTCAGCGCCATGTTGAGGATCGCGACTTCGAGCTGGGAGGCATCCACCTCGACCGGCCACAGATCCGCCGGAAGCTCGAAGATCACCGCGACATCCTCCCGCAGCGATCGATCGAGCAACGCGTCCATACCGCGGATGCGTTCCGCGAGATCGACGACCTCGGGATTGAGCGGTGAGCGCCGCGCGAAGGTCAGGAGCTGCTGGGTCAACTTGGCGCCGCGGTCGATCGCCTGCCTTATTCCGGCCTTCAGCCGGTCCCGCTTGCTGGGATCGTTGGTCCGTTCGAGCAGCTCGATGCCGCTGGACGCCACCATGAGCAGATTGTTGAAATCATGCGCGACGCCGCCGGTCAGCTGCCCCATCGCCTCCATCTTCTGCGACTGGCGCAGCGCGGCTTCGGCCTTTTCACGGCTTTCGATCTCGGCCTCCAGCCGCGCATGCGAGTGGCTGAGCGAGGCGTAGGATGCGCCGAGCAGCGCGACCAGCAACGATGCGAAGATCACAATGAGGGCGATGCCAAGATAGCGCATCGCCCGTCGCAGACCGGTTTCGATCGAGGAACGCAGATAGACCGATCCGATCCGGCTGCCCTCCTGCGCGACGCTGGCTGTGACGACGAGGTCGCGGCCCTGTATAGCAGGTGGAGCGAGCTGCGCGGACGCCGGCAGAACGAGGCCCGGCTGCGCGAAGCCCGCGATGAGCCTGCCTTTGTCATCATAGGCGGCGGCCGCCCGGATCGCGGGGTCCTTGCGGAAGGCGTTGAGATATTCGCGCACGGCGTTTCCGTCGTCGAAGGCCAGCGGAGCGGCGAGGCTGCCCGCGAGGATCTGTGCCTGGACACTGGCCTGCCGCAGCTTTTCCACCTTGCCGAGCCGATCGTTCTGGATCGCCAGGGTGAGCCCGCCGATGATCAGGGCGAACGCGATCAGCAGCCCGATCGCCGGGCTGGCGGTCAATCTGCGTGCGAGGCGATCGAGCATGGCCGGCATCGTCTTCATCGGGCCACCGTCACCGCGAGGCCGAGCAGCTTCGAGCTGATCGCGAGATGCGCCACCCGTGCCGCGCCATTGTCGATTTCGAACCGGACGCGGCCCGCCCGCCGCACGAAGCTGATCATGCCGCCATCGAGTCCGGCGCTGCGATCGGTAACGGTCAGCACGGGCTGGCCGGCGACCTGTGCGAGCAGGGCGTTCGGCGTACCCTCGCCGATCACGAGCATATGGCAGGCACCGGGCGACAGCGTATCACCGACCCGCCGAACCTGAATCCGCCGCCCGCGGACCTTCTGCCCGCGTGCGATCTCGTCCAGCGTCGATCCGAAGGCGTCGTGACCGGCAAGGCAGATCATGAAGGGGCCGTCGGGATTGGCAAAGGCCCCGGCCGGCCATTCGATAAAGGGCGCGAATTTGGTGATGTAGCTGGCCTTGACCGCCTGTTCGAGCGGTGGTGGCGCGTTGGCCGCCAGGGCGATGGCCGATCCGCCCGCCAGCAGCGGCAAAGCGAGCGTGCAGAGCCGCCGCCATAGGATCAGGGAACCCCTCAAAGGTGCCACTTCAGCGCGGCGAACACGCTGCGCGGCACCGGGCTGGCCTCGGTGGCGGGAAGCTCAAGATGCCGCTTATGGAGGAGGTTGAAGCCCGATAGCGACAGTTCGGCCCGCTCGCCGATCAGGTAGCCGATCCGCGCGCCCAGCTCGACATAGCCGGAGGTGCGCGGGCTCGGCAGGCTGCTGACATAGCGCAGGTCGGCATCGAGGTTGATGCGCGGGCCGATGTCCATCGATGTCCGCAAGGTCAGGCGATGCTTCGGATCATTGCCGACCTGGTGGACGTCGAGCAGCCCGGCTGACCCCGGCTTGAAGCGGAAGCGCTGGATCAGCAGGCTGTAGCCCGGTTTGACCCGCCACCAGTCGGTAATCCGCACATCGGCCCAGCTGTCGAAGCCGTAGCTGTGGCCCTTGATGCCATTGCCCCATTGCAGCGGCAGGAACCCGCCGGGCGCGACCTCGATACTGCGCAGGTCGTCATAGACATTGTAGAAGGCCGACAGGGACAGCGATGCGCGTGAAGACGCCATGAGCCGCGTCCCCGCCTCATAGGCGGTGAGCTTCTCCGACCGGAATGTCGACGGGCCGATCAGAAAATCGTCGCCGGCCAGCTTTTCCACGACGTCGCGGTCGAACGGTGTCGGCGAGCGGATCGCGCGCGATATCGCTCCCCACAGCAGCAGCGGATCGCCGGGCTTCCACGACAGCCGGGCGCTGGGCAGCAGCACGGCGCCCGAATAGGGGTCCTGTTCCAGCTTGAGCCCGGCGATCGCGGTGAGCCGGGGGGTCAGGGCGATGCTGTCCTGGACGAAGATGTTCGCGAGGAACAGGGTGCGTTTGTCGGGAGCGAACAGGAAATCGGCGGTGCCGTCGATATCGTAGCGGCTGACCCGCGTCCCTCCGCCCCAGACGATGCGATGCGCGTTGCCCAGCGCGACGCTGTGCTGCACGTCGAGATCGACGGTATCGAGCGTGAACCTGCCGCCGCCGGCGCGCGTCTTTCGCCCGGTGCGGTCATAATAGGCCTGGACCTGCAGCGACGACGTCGCGCCGTCGCGATTCCAGCGTGCCAGGATGTCGCGGCCATGGATATCCTCGCGGGCCGCCGCCGTCCGGTGGCGAGCCCCCTGATAGGCATCGCCCTGCACCATCAGCCGGTCGCTCTCGGTCGGCGTCCAGTCGACCCGGAAACCGCCCTGGAGGCGCCAGCTGTCATTGTCGAGGCCGCGGCCGGTGTCGCGGTTGCGGTGGCCCTTGGCGAACAGCCGGTAGCTGATCGTCTCCCCGACGCGGCCGCCATAGCGCAGCCCGGCATCGCGGGTCTGGTTGCCGACCACGCCGGTGGCGTACAGGCCCTGGGTCGCGCCTGCCGGCCGGGTGATGATATTGATCACGCCATTGACCGCGTTGGCGCCCCACAGGGTGGCGCCCGGACCGCTGATGACCTCGATCCGGTCGATGTCCTCGGGCAGCAGATCCTGCATGTCCCAATAGACGCCGGAATAGAGCGGCGAATAGACGCTGCGGCCGTCGATGAGCACCAGCAGCTTGTTCGAGAAGCTCTGCGCCCCGGCATTGCCGCCAAGGCCGCGCGCCGTGACAACCAGACCGCCATTGCCACCGCGCATCACCTGCAGATTGGGCGCCAGCCGCAGCATGCCGGGCAGGGTGGTGTTGCCTGCTCGGACGATGTCGTCATGGGTGATGACGAAGATCGAGGCCGGAGCATCGCCGAGCGTGCCGCCGGACTTGGTGACGGACGACACATCGAACTGGGCGAGATCCTCGATCGACATGTCGCGCAGTTCTTCGATGCTCTGCGCCTCCAGCGCGGCACAAGGGCACAGCAGAGCCGATATCAGCCCTATCGCGATGATCGCGTTATGTTTTCTGCCCGGCTTCATCGTCCCCCTCGTCGGCTTACGCCGATCCTCGCGAGACGCATGAGGGGGGCTTTGGTTCCGGAGCGATACGGTTTCCCGGCCGAACGATCCTTGCCGATGTGGCGCGGGCGGGCCGGCCCCGTACGGCACCCGTGCATCCGATATTGACAGCCGATAAAAACTGCACAATGGTGCAATAAATATCGGAGAGGATCGGGATTATGAACGGCAAGCTTCGCGGCGCGGCGATCACGGCCCTCGTCTCGCTGCCCCTGTGCGCGGCGGTGACGATGCAGTCGGTTGCCCAGGCCGGGCCTCAGGCGGGCGCGGTGCGCGCCGACTGGACGAGCTTCGGCGGCGACAGCGACGAGCAGCATTACAGCCCGCTGGCGCAGGTCAATAGCGGCAATGTCGGGAAGCTGGGCCTTGCCTGGTATTATGACATCGACACGTTCGATTCCTACACCCAGCCGCTGGAGGTGAACGGCGTCGTCTATTTCGCGGTCGGCCTCAGCGTCGTCCATGCGCTCGACGCCCGCACCGGCAAACTGCTGTGGCGCTATGATCCCGATGTCGCGAGCCAGCCCGAGGCGCAGACGCGCATGCGCGCCGGCTGGGGCACGCGCGGCATCGCCTATAAGGACGGGCTCGTCTACACCGCGACGCGCGAAGGGCGGCTGATCGCGGTCGATGCGAAGACCGGCAAGCCGCGCTGGTCGGTGCAGACGCTCGACGAGGCGGAGCATGGCTATATCACCGGGCCGCCGTGGGTGGCGGGGGACAAGGTCGTCGTCGGCTTTGGCGGCGCCGACTACAGCCCGACGCGCGGCTATGTCACCGCCTATGACGCGAAGACCGGCAAGAAGGCGTGGCGCTGGTATGTCGTGCCGGGCGATCCCGCCAAGGGCTTCGAGAACAAGGCGATGGAAGCGGCGGCCAAGACCTGGACCGGCGAATGGTGGAAGTTCGGCGGCGGCGGCACCGTCTGGCATGCGATGGCCTATGACGCCAAATATGATCGCATCTACCTGGGCACCGGCAATGGCTGGCCCTGGAACCAGAAGATCCGCAGCCCCGGCGGCGGCGACAACCTCTATCTCGCCTCGATCGTCGCGCTCGACGTCAAGACCGGCGAATATGTCTGGCACTATCAGGTCAATCCCGAGAACAGCCACGACTTCAACGACGCGATGGATATCGAGCTGGCCGATGTGATGATCGGCGGCAAGATGCGGTCGGTATTGCTGCACGCGCCCAAGAACGGTTTCTTCTACGCGCTGGATCGTGAGACGGGGAAGTTCATCTCGGCCGGCGAATTCGCCAGGCAGAACTGGGCGACGCGGATCGATCCGGTAAGCGGGCGGCCCGAGATCAACCCCGAAGCGCAATATCCCGACGGCAAGCCGTTCCTGATGTATCCCTTTCCGAACGGGGCGCATGGCATACAGGCGATGTCCTACAGCCCGAAGACCGGGCTGAGCTATATCCCGGTGATGGAAGGGGCGCGGGTCTTCACCGATCCGGCCAATCTGAAGGACTGGACGTACAAGCCCGGCATGTTCGTCAACACCGGGCTCGGCGCGCCGCCGCCCTCGATCAAGATCCCGCCGTCGACAAGCAAGCTGGTCGCCTGGGACGTCGCGAACAACCGGATCGCCTGGTCGATCCCGCAGGTCGGCGTGTTCAACGGCGGCACGATGGCGACCGGCGGCAACCTGGTGTTCCAGGGGCAGAATGACGGTTCGTTCAATGCCTATGCGGCGGACACGGGCCGCAAGCTGTGGGCCTATCCGGTCCAGAACGGCGTGCTGGCCGCGCCGATCAGCTATGCGATCGGCGGGCGGCAATATGTCACCATCATCACCGGCTTCCGGTCGAGCTTCGCCAACACGCCGAACTGGGATTATACCCAGCAGCGCCGCCGGGTGCTGACCTTCGCGGTCGGCGCGACCAAGCGCCTGCCCAAGGCCGATTTCGTCGACATGCCGATCCAGGACGATCCCGCCTTCACCGTCGATCCCGACAAGGCCAAGATCGGTGCCGGAGTCTACAACACGTCCTGCGTCATCTGCCACGGCGTCGGCATGGCCGCGGGCGGCGCGGCGCCCGATCTGCGCAAGTCGGCGGTGCCGCTGGACGGGGAGAGCTTTGCGTCCGTGGTGCATGGCGGCGCGCTGATGGCGCGCGGCATGCCGGCCTTCGCGATCCTCAAGCCCGGGGAACTGGAAGGCCTGCGGCACTATATCCGGCAGCGTGCGCGGGAGACCCGGCCGAAGCCGCGCTAAGCGGTGAAAATTGAAAAGGTATGCAACATTGACCCTTTTGGTCGACTTGTGCTTCTAGGGTGAATCAACTGGATGAAGTGCATGGCAACGATGAGAACGGCTGACGAGCGCCCGCAGACCTATTCCAGCCCCGCCATTCTCGACCGGCGGCGCAGGATATTGGAGGAAACCCGGCAGGTGATCGCCGAGAAGGGCGTCACCGCGCTCAGCATGAACGATATCGGCCAGCGCGCCGGGGTCGCCAAGCGGACGCTGTACAATGCCTTCCAGACACGCGAGCGGATGATCGCCGCCGCCATCCAGGAATATTTCGACGAATATGTCGGGCGGATCAGCTTCACCAGCGAACCCGGGACGCTGAGCCATAATCTCGAGCGCATCATTTCCGTCATCCAGCGCAACCGGAAGATCCCCAATTATATCCGGGCGATCATGGCGCTGTATTTCAGCCCCGAGGCCGATGACGACATCTGGGAGGCGATGCACTCGCTGGGCATGCGGCACAACCGCGAATGGATCCAGAACCTCGCCGAGAAGAAGCAGCTGCAGCCGTGGATCAACGTCGAGACCTTCGTCGACGATCTGGTCCGCTTCGAATATGCCACGATCAACGAATGGGCGCGGCAGCGGATCGCCGACGATGCGATCATCCTGCGCCTGATCATCACCTATCTGACGCTGGTGCTCGGCGCGGTGAAGGGCACGGCCCGCAAGGAGGTCGAGACCCTGCTCAAGGATCTGTCGGAGCGCGGTACCGAAGCTCTGCCGATGAAGAAGCGCTGAACCTGGGACATTTCCTCTAAAAATATACCGCAATGCAATTTTACTTGCGTGCGTCATAGCCTTTCGCCTAGTTTCCGCCGCAGCGGCGACACGCTGCCGCACCCGTGGTTCGTCCGGCGGCGCGGTTCTTCGACAGACGGCACGCCGCACATTCGGTATATTGGGTGGCCAGTAAGGGAGAGGCCGGCATGACGGAAACGAGGCAGGCCCCCGAGTTGTTGGTCGAGGACCGCGACGACGGGGTGGTGTTGGTCACGCTCAACCGCCCGCGCGCGAAGAATACGGTGTCCTTCGCGATGTGGGAGCAGTTCGCGGCGGCGCTCGACCGCCTGGAACATGCGACGCCGCCACGCGCGATCGTGCTGTGCGGCGCCGAGAATCATTTCAGCAATGGCGGGGATGTGAAGGTGGGGCCGTCGCGCGGCGAGGGCGCTCTGGCGCTCGCGGCGCGGCTGGAAATGGGCCAGCGGATGATCAACCGGCTGCGCGCCTTCCCGGCACCGGTGATCGCCGCCATCGAGGGCGGCGCCTATGGCGTCGGCTGGAGCCTGGCGATGGCATGCGACATCCTGATCGCCGCCGACGATGCGCGGTTCGGCGCCCCCTTCCTGCAGTTCGGCCTGGTGCCGGATGGCGGATCGGCGTGGTTCCTCACCCAGCGCATCGGGCGGGCGAAGGCGGCGGAGATCATCTTTTCCGGCCGCACCCTCGATGCGGCTGAGGCGCTGTCGCTGGGTCTGCTGAGCCGGCTGGTGCCGGCGGGCACGGCGGTGGATGCGGCATTGGCGCTGGCTTCGGCGATCGGCGATGGCAACCGCCATGCCGTGGAACTGACGAAGCGGCTGCTGCATCATAGCGAGACCGGCGACATCGCCGGCAGCCATGCGCTCGAACTTGCTTATTGCCATATCTGCCAGGCGGGCGAGGAGGTTCCCCGCGCGCGGGAGAAATTCACGGCGCAGGCGGCCGCGCGTGCGGCGGCCAAGGCCGCGGCGCGGGACAGCTGAAGCGCTAGACACGACAGGATTTCACCATGGAATTCGATTTGCGCAACGCGCCGATGCCGGTGCGCTACAAAATCATGAATGCGACGGTGACGCCGCGGCCGATCGCCTGGATCACCACCATCTCGGAAGCGGGCGTGGTCAATGCCGCGCCCTACAGCTTCTTCAACTGCGTCGGGGTGGAGCCGCCGCTGGTCGCGCTCGGCCTGCTCAAGGAGCCGGTTGCGCGGGGATTGAAGAATACCGCCGCTAATATCATCGCGACCGGCGAATTCGTGGTTAATCTGGTCTGCGAAGCGGATGCCGAGACGATGAACGAGTGCAGCGCCGATGCACCGGCCGATGTCAGCGAGATCGACTATGCATCGGTTTCGGTCGTGCCGAGCACGCTGGTGAAGCCGCCGCGCATCGCGACAAGCCCGGTGAGCTTCGAGTGCCGCAAGGTGGCGGCGCTCGATATCGGGACGATGCAGACGGTGATCATCGGCGAGGTGCTGATGGCGCATATCCGCGACGAGTTCGTCACCGATCCGAAGCGGGCCTATATCGATACCCCGGCGATGAAGCTGATCGGGCGGACGCATGGCAGCGGCTGGTATGTCCGCAATGGCGACAGCTTCCAGATGGAGCGCCATCCCTATGATCCCGATCGTCTCGGCGCGCGGGATGCGGAAGCGGAGACCGACTAATTTGAACCTCCTGTGCAAAATTGCTTGCACTGGGGGTTAAATTATTGTCTGGTCGGGCATGCCCAAATATCGGCTGTCTGGCCTCGAGCCGGCGGTGATCGGGCCAGGCGGCGCAGACCGCGAACAGGAGTCAAAGATGTCCGGTCCCCTAGATCATCTGATCGTCATCGAGGCTGCCCAATCGATGCCGGCTGCCATCGCAGCGATGCTGCTGGCCGATCATGGCGCCGACGTCACCAAGGTGGAGCCGCGCGGCGGCGCCTATTTCGCGCATGACCTGACCCGCAAGAGCTGGGATCGCGGCAAGCGCAGCGTGGAGCTGGACATAGCCGACGAGGCGGATCGCGCCTCGCTGCGCGGGCTGCTGAAGGGCGCCGACATCTTCGTCCACGCGATGGAGGAGAAGTCGGCGGCCGCGCTGGGCCTCGATGCGCTGTCGCTCAAGCGGGATTTCCCCGCGCTCGTCGTGGTCGCGCTGACCGCCTATGGGCAGGACACGCCCTTCGCGGACCGGCCATATGGGGAATCGCTGGCGGCGGCGCTGCTGGGCACGATGATCGACAAGGGCAGCCCCTTCCGCCCGGGACCGGTCTATCTCGGCCATCCCGCGCTGCATTATGGCCAGGCGTTCCTGGGCGTGATCGGCGCGCTGGCGGCGGTTCGCGCGCGGCGGGAAACCGGTGCCGGCCAGCGGGTG
The DNA here is from genome assembly GCA_964549965.1 of uncultured Sphingomonas sp. Lineage (GTDB taxonomy): Bacteria > Pseudomonadota > Alphaproteobacteria > Sphingomonadales > Sphingomonadaceae > Rhizorhabdus. The sequence goes on from CAZJXG010000029.1 coordinate 14,471, forward strand.
GAAGCGTCGCTGCTGGATGCGATGATCGCCCAGTCGCCGATGAACAACTGGTGGCAGGAAGACGGCATCTCCTACATCAAGAAGGGGGACAGCGGTGCGGTCGACCGGTTCGGCAAGACCCGCCTCATCACCGGGATGTTCGAATGCGGCGACGGCCGTTTCCTCCAGTTCCACACCGGCGGGCCGGGCGGCTTCAGGGCGGCGATGGACGTGCTGGGCTTCGGCGACCGGGTCCAGATGGTCAAGGGACCGGAGATGGCGACTCCGCTGAACGACGAGGAATATCAGATCGCCCGCGTCGAGATTTTCGACGCGTTCAAGGCGAAGCCGCGTGACGAATGGATTCGGCTGCTCCACGCCGCCGATGTCGCGGCTTTGCCGGTGCTCGAACCGGCGGAGGTGCTGCTCGACGATCAGGTCGACTATGTCGGACAGCGCATCGCCCTGCCGGACCCCGATTTCGGCACGATCCACCAGGCTGCTCCCGCGCTTGTCTATGCCGGTGTCGAACGCGTCTCGCCGACGCCGGCCCCCGCCATCGGCGCGCACAATGGCGATCTGGCGACGCTGACCAGCCGGCCCGCGCGCATGGCGATCGCCGCCCGCCGCGCGATCCGCAAGCCGCTGGAAGGGATCAGGGTCGTCGACTTTTCGTCCTTCTTCGCGGTCGGCTATGGCGGTCGGCTGCTGTCCGATCTCGGCGCCGACGTGATCAAGGTGGAGACGCCTGACGGCGATCAGATGCGTCCGCTGCCCGATTGTTTCGATGCGGCCCAGCGCGGCAAGCGCGACATCGTGCTCAACCTGAAGACTCCGGAGGCGCTGGAGGCGGCCTATCGCCTCGTCGCCGAGGCCGATGTCGTCACCCATAATCTACGCCCCGGCAAAGCCGACAAGCTGGGCATCGGCTATGAGAAGCTCTCGTCGATCAATCCGAAGCTGATCTACGCCTATATGCCCGGCTATGGATCGAAGGGGCCGAAGGCGCTGCTCAAGAGCTTCGCTCCGCTGGTCTCGGGCTGGACCGGGCTGCTGCGCGAGGGTGGCGGCGAAGGCAATCCGCCGACCCGATCGGTGTTCGGCAACGAGGACTATAATAACGGCTTCCTCGCCGCCGCCGGCATATTGATGGCGCTGGATCGCCGCGAGCTGACCGGCAAGGGCGACTATATGGAATGCCCGCAGCTTCATTCGAGCCTGTGGACGACATCGGAGCATTTCCTCGATGCCGATCACAAGGTGGTCTACGGTTTCCGGCTCGACAAGGATCAGGCGGGCATCAACGCGCTCGACCGCATCTATCGCACCCGCGACGGCTGGCTCTGCATCGCCTGCCGCCAGGACGAACGCTTCGCGGCACTGGCCGCGGCGATCGGCCGGCCGGAACTGGCGGCGGACCCGCGTTTCGCCGATCCGCGTGCGCGGTCGCAAAACGATGCGGCGCTGCAGGAGCTGCTGACCCCCTTCTTCGCCGCGCGCACCAGCGCCGAGGCGTTCGCGCTGCTCGATGCGGCCGGCGCCGCCTGCGAGATCGCCCGCGAGACGAGCTGGGTGCAGGAGGCGCTGCTGGAGGACTGGGCGTTCGCGTCGAACCGCGTCGTCGAGGACAAGGATTCGATGTACGGCCATGTCCGCACCTTCGGCAGCTTCATCCATTTCGACGCGACCCCCGGCTTCGCGCAGGGAACCGCGCCCCGGCTGGGCCACCACACGCGCGAGATACTCGGCGAGATCGGATATTCGCCGGCCGAGATCGACGCATTGATCGCCGGCGGCAAGGCCATGGTCGCAAAGAGCGTCACCGGGCGCATCGACAGCCGCGTTTCGGCGGCCTGACGCGCCCGACACGGACAACAAGACTCAAGGAAGGACTGCGACGTGCAGCTCAATCTTCGCTACGACATGAACCGGCCCGATTTCGGCGCACCGCATCCCGAACTGTACCGCACCGCGATCGAGCAGGCGATATGGGCCGACCGGCTGGGCTTCACCCAGGTGTTCCTGGCCGAACATCATGGTGCCGAGGGGGGCTATTGTCCTTCATCGATGATCCAGGCGGCGTCGATCCTGGGTGCGACCAAGACCATCGTCGCGCATCTTTCCGCGCTGGTCGTCACCATGCATGATCCGCTGCGTCTGGCCGAGGATCTGGCGGTGCTCGACAATATCGCGCCGGGGCGGCTCTGGCTGACGGCGGGCATGGGCTATCGCCCGCACGAGTTCGAGATGTTCGGCAAGGACATCACCAAGCGCCTCGCCATCATGAACGAGACGATGGCGACCCTGAAGCTGGCCTGGACGGGCGAGCCATTCGACTTTCAGGGGCGCACGGTGCGCGTGACGCCCGCGCCGGTCACGCCGGGCGGCCCGAAAATCTATATGGGCGGATCGACCGACAAGTCGGCCATCCGCGCGGCGAAGGCCGGCTATCAATATTTCCCCGGCCATCCCGATCTCTTCACGCTCTACAGGGAAGAGCGCGAGAAGGCGGGCTTCCCGCCGCCCGAGGAACTGCGGCGGCCGGCGGCGAGCTTCCTTTACGTCACAGACGATCCCGATCGCGATTGGCCGATCGTGGCGCCGCATGTCGCCTATGCCACCAACACCTATGCCGAATGGGCCAAGGAACGCGGCACCGGCGAGACCCGCTATTCGGCGGCGGAGACGGTCGAGGCGCTGAAGGCGATGCCGAACATCAAGGTGCTGACCCCCGACCAGTGCTTCGACTATCTGAAGGAGCTGGGCGCCGGCACCGCCGTGACCTTCCACGCCCTGCTCGGCGGGCTCGATCCGGAGGTGTCGTGGCGCAGCCTCAGGCTGTTCGAGAAGGAGGTGCTGCCGCGCCTGCGCGCCGAAGAGGGACTGCTCGAAAACCGGGCGTGACAACAGCAATTCAGGAGAGCGTGATGCAGGACGAGGATCGCAGGACGGCGCTGGGCGTGCTGCTCACCATGGGCGTCGCGGTGACGGCCACAGCCACAGCCACAGCCACAGCCTCGGGGGCCGCGGCGGCGAAGCCCGCTGGGAGAAACGATATGGCGAAGCAGGTCGACATGCTGGTCTCCCGCGTCCAGATCGAGGAGGTGCTGCTGGCCTATGCCCGGGCCAACGACCGGGTCGATGCCGATCTGCTGCACAGCTGCTTCTGGCCCGAATCGACGCACAAACATGGCCGTTTCGACGGCAAGTCGATCGATTTCATCGGCTTCGCGCTGAAGATCCTCGGCACGGTCAAATATACCGCGCATCATATCAGCAACGTCTCGATCCAGGTGGACGGCGATCGCGCCTTCAGCGAATGCTATTATTTCGCGCACCACCGCCGCCCGATCAAGGACGGCACCGGTGAGGAGGACGCCTTTTTCGAGGGGCGCTATCTGGATGATTTCGAACGGCGCGACGGCGTGTGGAAGATCATCCGCCGCCGGGGCCTGTCCGACTATAGCCCGCCGGCGATCCCAGCCGCGACCGCCTATGCCGACTGGCCGGCGGGCCAGCACAGCCTGCGCTATCCCGATGACGATTATTACGCGATGAAGGCCAAATTCCTCGGCCGCAGATGATGGCGCGACATCGCCAGATCGCGGCGCTGCTGGCGGTGCTGTCGCTGACCGCGCCCGCGCTGGCCGATACCGGGCCGGTCGTCACGACCGATCTTGGCCGGGTGAGGGGCGTGTCGCTGGGCAAGGGCGCGGCGTTTCGCGGCATCCCCTTCGCGGCGCCGCCCATCGGCGCGCTGCGCTGGCGCGAGGCGCGACCGGCAAAGCCGTGGCCGCGCGTGCGCCCGGCCACCGCATTCGGGCCGGTGTGCATCCAGCCGGCGTCGTCCTCCACGGCGGGCATGCCGCAGAGCGAGGACTGCCTGACGCTCAACATCGTCACCCCCGACATCACGGCGCGGGGCCTGCCGGTCCTGTTCCAGGTGCATGGCGGGGCCTTCTTCGTCGGCTCGGGCCGCTATATTGCCGACAAGGATCTGTCGCCGATCGTGCGGCGCGGGGTGGTGCTGGTATCGCCCAATTACCGGGTCGGGCGGATGGGCTTCTTCGCGCACCCCGCGCTCAACGCCGAAGCGGGGCATGGCACGGGGAATTTCTGGCTCAGCGACCTGATCGCCGCGCTGGAATGGACCAGACGCAATATCGCGCATTTCGGCGGCGATCCGGGGCTTACGACGATCTCCGGCTGTTCGGCGGGTGGGTCGAGCGTCAACGCGCTGATGGCCTCGCCGGTGAGCCGGGGCCTGTTCGCACGCGCCGCGGTCCATTCGGGAGGTGGCTTCTTCAACGCCACGCGGCCAATCGAAACCGCGCTGAAGCAGGGCGTGGCCTTCGCCAAGCGGGCGGGTGTGGACGACCTTGTCGGGCTGCGGGCGCTGACGCCGGCGCAAGTGCTCGCCGCCGATCCGGGGCCGCCCGATTATGGCGCGATCATCGACGGCCATCTGCTGACCCGGCCTATATCCCGAACCTTCGCGGCGGGCGAGCAGGCGCCTGTCCCGATGATCGCCGGATCGACCAGCAACGAGGCGAGCGTGTTCGGGCTGATGGGTTTCGACGCGGGCGTGCTGCGCGAACGCTTCGGCATCGATATGGCCGCGCTGCGGCCGCTCTATGAGCGCGATGGCGCGCTGACCGATGCCGAATATCTGCGCCGGGTGCAGACCGATTTCATCTTCACCTCGGCGGCGCAGGGGATGGCGGCGCTGGCCGCGCGGGCGGCACCCGCCTGGTCCTATTATTTCGACCATGTGCCCGCCGCGCAGCGGGGCACGGCGCCGGGCGCACCGCATTGTGCCGACATGCCCTATATCTTCGAGCCGAACGAACATCGCGACGAGGCGGAGCAGCGGCTGGCTGCCGGTCTGCAATCCTATTGGTATAATTTCATCGCCACCGGCGATCCCAATGGAACGGGCCTGATCCGCTGGCCGCGCAGCCGGCCGGGGCAACCGGCGACCCTGCTGATCGGCGAGACGATGCGCGCCAGCGACGATTTCGAGCGCGACCGGCTGGACCATTGGTTCGCCAAATGGCAGGTGGAATCGGGTGCCACGATCAGGCCCTGAATTCTCACTGTAAGGGACAGGCCTGTGCGCGCGCTGCTTTGCGAAACCCATGGGACACCCGAAGATCTGGTGATCCGCGATATAACGGCACCCGAGGCGGCGCCGGGCCAGGTGCTGATCCGGGTGAAGGCCGCCGGGGTCAATTTCCCGGATTCGCTGATCATCCGCGATGCCTATCAGATCAAACCGCCGCTGCCGTTCGTGCCGGGCTCCGAGGCCGCCGGAATCATCGAGGCGGTCGGCGCGGGGGTCGAGGATTTCCGGCCCGGCGACCGTGTCATCGCGATGACCACATGGGGCGGCTTTGCCGAACTCGTCGCGGTGGATGCGGCCAAGGTCTCGCGCATTCCGGACGATATGCCGTTCGACGTCGCGGCGGGCTTCGTCATGGCCTATGGCACCGGCATACATGCGCTGGAGCAACGCGCCGCGCTGCAGCCGGGCGAGACGCTGCTGGTGCTGGGCGCGGCCGGCGGCGTCGGCCTTGCCGCGGTCGAGATCGGGCGTGCCATGGGGGCGAAGGTGGTCGCCGCCGCTAGCCCGGGCGCATGGCGCGGACGAGCTGATCGACTATAGCCAGCCCGATTTCCGCGAGCGGATCAAGGCGGCGACCGGCGGTCGTGGGCCCGATGTGATATTCGATCCGGTGGGCGGCGACCTGGCCGAACCGGCCTTCCGATCGATCGCGCCCTATGGCCGCTATCTGGTGATCGGTTTCGCGGCAGGGGGCATTCCATCGATCCCGCTCAACCTGCCGCTGGTGAAGACGGCGTCGATCGTCGGCGTGTTCTGGGGTTTCTTCCGTACCGGCAGGCCGCAGGCGGACGCGGCCAATATGGACCGGCTCTATCGATGGTATCGCGACGGCGCGCTGAAGCCCGAGATCAGCCGGCATTTCCGCTTCGACGAAGCTGCCGCCGCGATCCGCTGGGTGATGGACCGCAAGGCGCTCGGCAAGGTCGTCGTGACGATGGACGCCTGAAGCGGCTCAGGCCGATCGCCAATGGGCGAGCGGCAGTCCCGGCGTTGCGGTCCGCGCGCTGACGATCCTGCCGCCGCGCCGTGACACCACGAGTAGCCGGTCGAGCCGGCTGCCGCTCCAGCAGAGATTGGTCGGCATGTCGATCAGCCGGGCCTCGGGATCATGGATGATATCGACGAGGCCGCCGGCCGGGGTGAGGGCAATGATCCGGTTCGAGAAGGGCAGGGTGATCCAGAGATTGCCCGCCCTGTCGAAGGCGATGCCGTCGCAATAGCCCAAGGCGGCGCGGTCGCCCGCCGGCATCGCCAGTATCTCGCGCACGGTCTGGTCGGGGATGGCGAGGCCGAGCCGGGGGCCATACTCCTCGGCCGGGCCGAGCGTGCCATCGGCAAGACGGCGCCAGCGCCTGATCCGCGCCTCGGCGGTGAGCGAGGCATAGACGTACCGCTCCCCGGCATCGAGGCAGAGCCCGTTCACGCCGCGCAGGTCGCGCGCGACGATCCGGTGCCGGCCGTCGGGCGCGACCATGTAGATGAAGCCGCTGCCCTTGCTGGTGCCGATGTTGCCGATCGGCCCCCAGCTGCTGTGGGTGCAGTAGATCGTCCCGTCCCGGGCGACGGCGGGGCCGTTCGAAGCCACCAGCGCGCGTCCCTCGATCGTGTCGGCAAGCGTTTCCACCGCGCCCGTCGTCACATCGATCCGCTGAAGCGTGCCCGGCACATTTTTGAGCAGCCCCATATTCGCGACGATCGCGCGGCCCTTCGCGTCGATAGCGACGCCATTGGGGGCCAGGGCCGCGCCGACATGGCGGATGCGGCCATCGGCCTCGCGGACGCCGATCGCGCCGCCGCCGCTGGAGAAGAAGATTCGGCCGTCGCGCAGCGCGGCGACACCTTCCGGATTCTCCAGCCCGTCGACGAGCACCGAAATATCCGACAGGGGCAGTGGAGCGGGGGCGGTTCGGCGGGCGGCCAAGCCGGCGCCGCTCCACCCTGCAGCCAGCAGGGCGCCGGTGGCGATCAATCTCCGGCGATCGATGAGCGGCGGCATCGGATCAGGCGGCGATCGGCGCGAAACCGGGAATCTTGTGATCCCCGGCCGTGACCGGGCGAAACCGCAGGCGCATGCCGCAGGCGGGTTCCACCCCCTCGGCGTCGACCAATATGCCGGCGACACGGACTCCCGGAGCGCTGTCCGGTTCGAACAATATCACGGTGTAGGGCACTTCGGCCTTGTGATCGCCGGGCAGCAGGCTGCGCACGACGGTGCTGAACGTATAGGCCGAGCCTTCGGCGGATACGGCGCGCCATTCGAGCGTGGCATCGGGGCGGCCGGGCACCACCTCGGGCGGATACCAGACCCATTCGCCGGTCGCGGCATCGGCGGTGATGCGCAGCTCACCCGCGTCGAGCCCGTCGTAGAAGCCCTGGAACAGCGGATCTTCCAGATGAACCGGATAGATGGGAACGCCCATGGATCAGTGCCTCGCCAAGATGGTGGTGCTGTGATTGTTGCCGCCCAGCCCGGCGATACCGCACAGCCGGGCATCGGGCACCTGACGGGCGCCTTCCTGCCCGCGCAGCTGGCGGACGCCCTCGATCAGCAGATTGATGCCGGGGACATAGCCGCCCGACATATGGCCGCCACTGGTGTTCACCGGCATCCGCCCGCCCGGCATGGCATGGCCGGCCGCATAGAACCGCGGCGCCTCGCCCCGCTCGCACAGCCCCAGCATCTCGGTCTGGACCATCGCCGAAATGGTGAAGCCGTCATAGACCTGGGCGAGATCGAGGTCCTTCGGATCGACGCCGGCCATGGCATAGGCCCGGGCCGCCGACTCCCGCCCCGGAAATTCGAAGGTGCATGGCTTCTGAGAGAAGAGCACGCCGTGCGGATAATTATTGTAGCCCAGGCCGATGCCCTGCACCGCGACGACCGGATGCGGCATGTCGCGCGCCCGATCGACGGCGCTGACGATATAGGCGCCGCCGCCATCGGTGGTCAGGCAGCAATCCGCGGCGCGCAGCGGCGTGGAGATCATCGGGCTCTGGCGGTAGGTTTCCAGATCCATCGGCTCGCGGCGCTGGGCGCTGGGGGTTATCGCCGCCCAGGCGCGATAGGTGATCGGCACCGCCGCCTGCTCTTCCTCGGTCATGCCGAACTCATAGGCGTAGCGGTTCGCCATGGTCGCGAAATAGGTGGGCTGACCGAAGAAGCCGACCGGCATTTCGAGGCCGGCCTTCTGCGGTTCGCGGGCGTGGAAGCCATAGACGCCGCCCGGCTTGGTCGACCGGATCGCATAGGTGACGAGGACATGGCGGCAGAGCCCGGCCTCGATCGCGAGCTGGGCGAGGCGCAGTGCGTCGCCGGTCGTCGCGGTGCCGCCGGCGGAATCGGTGACCGCGGAGAATGTCTTCTCCCCGGCCCCGATCGCGTAGGCGACCTCCTCCGACGGGGCGCCGGCATATTTGTTGCAGATATAGCCATCGATATCGCCGGGCGTCAGCCCCGCATCGCCGATGGCGGCGAGGCTGGCCCGCGCCATCATCTGCAGCGGGGATTCCTCGCCCTTGCGCAGGAAGGGCGTTTCGCCGACGCCGGTCACGGCGATACGATTGGCTTTCATCATATGTCCTTGAAACCCTTGCCCTCGGCGGCGAGGCGCTCGATCAGCGGGGAGGGGGTGAAGGCCGGGCCATGCGCGGCTTCGAGCGCCTTCAGCTTCGCCAGTATGGCGGGCAGCCCCTGAAGATCGGCCCAGAACATCGGGCCGCCGCTGTAGCGCGGCCAGCCATAGCCCGTGACCCAGATGATATCGATGTCGGACGAGCGCGATGCGATCCCCTCGTCGAGGATCTTCGCGCCCTCGTTGACCATCGCGAACAGCAGCCGGTCATGGATTTCCTGTTCGTCGACCGGCTGGCGGACGATGCCCTGCTTCGCGGCGAAATCCTCGATCACCTGCAGCGCGACCGGGGACGGGGTGCGGTTGCGCTTCTCGTCATAGTCGTAATAGCCGCCGCCGCTCTTCTGGCCATGACGACCCATCTCGTTGAGGATTTCGCGGACGGTGGCGGAGGAGGACTTCTCGCGGTTCCAGCCGACGTCGTTGCCGGCCAGATCGCGCATCTGATAATTGCCCATCGCGAAGCCGAAATCGGTCATGACCTGATCGACCTGGGACGGCGACGCACCCTTGAGCAGCAGCGCATCGGCCTGCGCGGCGCGCGCCGCGAGGATGCGGTTGCCGACGAAACCGAAGCAGTTGCCGACGAGCACGCCGACCTTGTTGATCGTCTTGGCGAGCTTCATCGCCGTCGCGATCACCGTCGGGGCGGTGGCGCTGCCCCGGACGATTTCGAGCAGGCGCATCACATTGGCGGGGGAGAAGAAGTGCAGACCGATCACATGATCCGGCCGGCTGGTGGCCGTCGCGATCTGATCGAGATCGAGATAGCTGGTGTTGCTGGCGAGGATCGCGCCGGGCTTGGCCACCGCGTCGATCCGGGCGAACATCTGCTGCTTGATGTCCATCTGTTCGAAGATCGCTTCGATGATCAGATCGCAGTCGCCGATGTCGGCAATGTCGAGCGTGCCCCGGATCAGGCCCATGCGCGTCTCGACATCCTCCGCGCTGATCTTGCCCTTGCTCGCGGTCGTCTCGTAATTCCTGCGGATGACGCCGAGGCCGCGATCGAGCGCGGCCGCGTTGTTCTCGACCAGCGTCACCGGAATGCCGACATTGGCGAAGTTCATCGCGATGCCGCCGCCCATCGTGCCGGCGCCGATCACGGCGACGGTCCCGATCGGGATGATCGGCGTATCGGCCGGCAATCCATCGACCTTGGCGGCCTGCCGCTCGGCGAAGAAGACGTGGCGCTGCGCGGCCGACTGGCTGTCGGCCATCAGCTCCTCGAACAGCGACCGTTCATAGGCCAGGGCTTCGTCGAAGGAGCGATCGGACAAGGTCGCCTCGACGCAGCGTATGCTATATTCGGGTGCCAGAAAGCCCTTGAACCGCTTGGCGTTGGTCGCGCGGAACTGCTCGAAAATCTCGGGTTTGCCGCGCGCCTCGTCCAGCTTGTCGGTCTTGTCGCGGACCTTCACGAGCGGACGGTTTTCTGCCACCACCCGGCCGGCGAAGGCGATCGCGTCGGCGCGCAGGCTGCTCTCGCCGGCCAGTTCGTCGAGCAGGCCCATGTCCCGGGCAGCCCTGGCGGAGATCGGATCGCCGCCCGTCACCATCTCCAGCGCCTTGGGGATGCCGACGACGCGCGGCAGGCGCTGCGTGCCGCCGGCACCGGCGAGCAGCCCCAGCTTGACCTCGGGCAGGCCGCATTTCGCCGAGGGAACGGCGATGCGGTAATGGGCGCATAGCGCGGTTTCGAGCCCGCCGCCGAGCGCGGTACCGTGAATCGCGGCGATCACCGGCTTGGGCGCGTCTTCGATGGTCTTCAGCAGATCGCGCAGCGACGGTTCGACCGGAGGCTTGCCGAACTCGCTGATGTCGGCACCCGCGAAGAAGGTCCTGCCCGCGCAGATCAGGACGACCGCGCCGACCGCATCATCGGCCAGCGCGCTGTCGAGCGCCTGCGCGACACCCTGTCGAACCGCGCTGGACAGCGCGTTGACCGGCGGCGAATCGACCGTGATGATCGCGACCCGGCCATCGGTTTCGTAGCTGGTGACGTCATTGACCTTCATTGAGACCTCTATGCTGTGAAGCACCCGGGGCGGCGGCCTTTCCGGCAGCCATAACCTCGCGGGCGCGTTGACGGATATAGTGCTGGAGATCGTCGATCTCGCGTTCGGACAGTTCCTCGAAACGCGGCATGCCCCGCTCTGTCAAGATGCCGTCGTGCAGCACCGAGCCGAGCGCGGCGCGGTCGAGCGGCACCGCGGACTGCAACAGATCGGGCGCCGCGCCGCCCGAGACGGCATTGGCCCCATGGCAGATCGAGCAGCGCTGTCCGTAGATCGCGCCGCCCGACGTGGCGCGGGCGGGCTCCACGCGGAACGCCGGATCGTCGAGAGCCGGCGTTTCCATCGGCGTTGGCGCGGGCAGCTTCGCCTTACCGTCGAGGGCGAAGGTCAGCAGCCGCCATGTCTGGGTCCGGTAGTTCCACTCCTGCGGCAGCCCCACCGCGCTGGCAAAGCGCGAGCCCGCAATCACCGTCACATATTGCCTGCCCCCGGCGCGATAGGTGATTGGCTGGGCCATCACCGCCGTCTGTGCGTCGAACGACCAGAGCGGTTTGCCGCTGGCGGCCGCATAGGCGACGAAGCGGCCGCCGGCATTGCCCGCGAAGAGCAGGTTCCCGGCGGTGGTGGCGGTGCCGCCACTGCCCCGGATGCCGGGCATCGGCACGCGCCATGCCTCGCTCTGGGTCGCCGGGTTCCAGGCCAGCAGGAAGCTGGTCGCGGGGCGATCGGGAACCACGCCCTTTGGCGGCGCGCCGGTCCCGGTGCTGATCCGCTGTCCGTCGAGATGGCGCCAGCCCTTTAGCGGCCCCGCCGGATCGGTGTAGACCCGCCCCTGGTCCATCGCCGGGATATAGACCAGCCCGGTGCCGGGATTGAACGACATCGCCTCGATATTGTGCGCGCCGAAGGGGGATGGATAGACGATCGCGGCCTTCCCGTCGGGGTAGCGCGCGGCGGGATTTTCGATCGGGCGGCCGGTCTTCTGGTCGATGCCGCTGGCCCAGTTGACCGGCACGATATTCTTTGCCGAGATCAGCTTCCCGGTCTCGCGGTCGAGGACGTAGAAGAAGCCGTTCTTCGGCGCATGCATGATCACCGAGCGCGGCTTGCCGTCGATCGTCAGATCGGCGAACTCGATATCCATCGCTGAGTTGAAATCCCAGGTTTCGCCGGGATTAGTTTGATAATGCCAGACATATTCGCCGGTCTTCGCGTCCAGCGCGACGATCGAGCAGAGGAACAGATTGTCGCCGCCGCCGGGCGAGCGGATCTTCTGGTTCCACGGCGAGCCGTTGCCGATGCCGATATAGATGCGGTCATATTTGGGATCATAGGCCATGGCGTGCCAGACGGTGCCGCCGCCGCCATATGTCCACCATTCGCCCTTCCACGTCTTCGCGGCCATTTCCATGGCCTTGTTCTCGAAGCCGTCGGCGGGGTTGCCGGGGACGGTGTGGAAGCGCCAGACCTGCTTGCCGGTCTTCTGGTCATAGGCGGTGACATAGCCGCGCACTGGCGCGAAATCGGCGCCGCCATGGCCGATCGCGACCTTGCCGTCGAACACCCAGGGCGCGCCGGAGACATAGCGTCCGTCCTCCGGCCCGACGGTCATCACGCTCCACACCGGCTTGCCCGACCGCGCGTCGAGCGCGGTCAGCCGGCCGTCGATCGTGCCGAAGAAGATCCTGCCCCGGTCATAGGCCAGTCCGCGAATGCCCCAGGCGGCGCGCATCTTGCGGCCGGCGGTCTTCCACGCTTCGGCATCATGCGCCCATAGCTGCTTGCCGGTCGCGGCGTCGACCGCGCGGATATGGCTGTAGCCCGACGCATAATAGAGGACGCCGTCGACCGCGATCGGCGCCGACAGCGCGCTGCCGCCGTCGGTGATGTCGGTGAACCAGGCCAGGCCCAGCCGCCCGACATTGCCCTCGTTGATCTCGGCCAGCGTGCTGTAGTGATTTTCGTCCGGGCCGCCATAGCCCGGCCAGTCGCCGCTCACCGACGCGGGCTCGCCATGGGGCGCGCAGCCGGCGAGGAGGATCAGCAGGGGGAGAAGCAGGCGGCGCAGCATCATCAGCCTCCGATCGTCCGGTCGGTGGGCCAGAAACGCTGGCGCAGCGCCTTCTTGTTGACCTTGCCCATCGCGGTGCGGCCGATATCGTCGACGAATTCATAGCCGCGCGGGCATTTATAGCCGGCGAGCGATTCCCGGCAGAAGGCGTTGAGCTCCTCCGCCGTCGGCGGATGGGCGGGATCGGCGGCGATGACGAGCGCGCGGGCCTCCTCGCCCATCTCGGCATGCGGCGCGGCGACGACGGCGATATCGGCGACGCCGGGATGGCGCAACAGCACCTGCTCCGCCTCGGCGGGGTAGATGTTCACGCCGCCGCTGACGATCATGTCGGAGACCCGATCGGTGATGAAGAGATAGCCCTCCTCATCGACATAGCCCATCTCGCCCAGGGTGAAGACGCCGGGGGCGATATGGGCGGCGGCGGTCTTTTCGGGATCGCCGCGATAGACGATGCCATGGCCGCTGGTGTCGCGGAAATAGACCTGGCCGA
>CAZJXG010000030.1:0-27748 GCA_964549965.1 uncultured Sphingomonas sp.
GGCTCCAGGCCGAATATAAGGTCGAGGCGGGCTTCGAACCCTCGCCCTGGGACACTGCCCGCTGGGTCGCGGCCGATGACGAGAAGGCGCTGGAGAATTTCAAGGGCCTCCATCGTTCGGCCATGGCCGAGGACCGTGACGGCGCCCCGGTGTTCATGGCCAAGGACCAGTGGGAACTGAACTATATCCAGGGTAAATTCCCCGACCTGCATTTCTCGGCCACGAAGGACAGGCGCTGACGTTTCGGCCATGCTGATCGCCCGGCCCGATCTGCGTGATGCCGTCATCCGCGGCAAGCTGGACCGGGTTGCGGCCTTTTAGTGGCCGGCCGCGGCCGACGGTGTGATCGACGATCATCGATCATTATCGCGATCGGGATAGAAAGCCGCCGCCGCACGTTCTCCCCGCGTTACGACCAGAGGAGCCTTGCGTGCGTCTTATCCCTATCCTGCTATTCTCCGCGGCCATGTTTCCCGCGCTCGCCAGCGCCGCCGCCCCTGACCAGCGCGTGCTGGGTGCTCAGGTCCTGCTCGATCGGCTTGGCTTCGGACCGGGGGTGATCGACGGTGCCGGTGGCGCCAGCTTCGCGAAGGCGCTCAGCGGCTGGCAGGAGGCGAAGGGCCTGCCTGTCACCGGGAAGCTCGACGAGGCCACGGTCAAGAGCTTCGACGCGTTCCGCGCCATGCCGAGCGTGATCGAGGTGAAGCTCACCCCGGAGAGTCTCGAAGGCCCGTTCGTCGGGCCGCTTCCCGCGAAGCCGGCCGCGCAGGCGAAGCTCAAGACGCTCGGCTATGCGGACGCGATGGAGATGCTCGCCGAGCGTTATCACAGCACGAAGGCCACGCTGATCGCGCTCAACACGCCGCAGACCCGCGTCCGGCCCGGCGCGGTGATCCGGGTGCCCAATGTGATCCCGCCCGCGCAGGCCTTCGCCGAGGATATCAACCCCGGATGGCGCAAGACCCTGGCCGGGCTCAACATCGGTTCCGACCAGCCCGACGTCGCGAAGGTGGTGGTCGACAAGTCGGATGGGGTGCTGCGTGCGTTCGACGGCGCCGGAAAGCTCGTCGCGCAATTCCCCGCGACGATGGGCAGCGAGCATGATCCGCTGCCGATCGGCTCATGGACGATCCAGGGGCGCTCCTATAATCCGCCTTTCCACTATAATCCCAAGCTGTTCTGGGATGCCGACAGCAGCGACAAGAAGGCGCTGCTGCCGCCGGGGCCGAACGGACCGGTCGGCGTGGTCTGGCTCGATCTCGACAAGAAGCATTACGGCATCCACGGCACGCCGCATCCGGAGAAGATCGGCAGAACCGAAAGCCATGGCTGCATCCGCCTGACCAACTGGGATGCGGCGCGGCTCGCGGTGATGGTGAAGCCGGGCACGCCGGCGGTCTTCCAGGAATAGGCGCCGCCGATGGTCCGCAAGATCGCGATCCTGCTGCTGCTCCTCGTGGTCGGCTATGTGGTCTGGGTGCTCGCGCTCAACCTGCCCGGCAGCCATGATCGCGGGTCCGCGCCGCGCGCGGCGGCTGCCCCGACTGCCGGGGGCGGCCGCCAGCCGTCCCCGGCGGCGGGCGCCCCGCGGCCGCGCGGGCCGATGGGTGTGCAGGGGCCGCTCGTCATCCCCGTTGCCGGGGTGCGGGCCGACCAGCTCAGCGACACCTTCGACGATGCCCGTGGCGAAGGTCGGGTCCATGACGCGATCGATATCATGGCACCGCGCGGTACACCGGTGATCGCGGCGGCGGCGGGCACGGTCGAGAAGCTGTTCGACAGCCGGCTGGGCGGACTTACCATCTATGTGCGCCGCACCGGCGGCCAGTGGATCGATTATTATGCGCATCTCGATTCCTATGTACCGGGCCTTGCCGAGGGCAACAGGGTCGCCCAGGGTCAGGTGATTGGCGCGGTGGGCTCGACCGGCGACGCGAGCCCGGAGGCGCCGCACCTCCATTATGCGATCAACGCGATGGCGCCCGGCGAAGGCTGGTGGCAGGGCGAGGCGGTCAATCCCTATCCCCTGCTGATGCGGCGTTGACTGGCCCACGCGGTCCTTTGGAATGTCGGGGGGTGACATTCGGCCGCCCCATGCCAATATCCGGTCCATGAAATCGCTGCGTCTTGTATTCGCCCTTCTCGCCATCGCCCTGTTTCCCGCTTCGGCGCAGGCCGCCGACAAGCTGGTCCTCGCCTTCGGCGACAGCCTGACCGCCGGCTATCGGCTGCCGCCGGGGCAGGGCTTCGCGCCGCAGCTGGAAGCGGCGCTGCGCAAGTCGGGTGTGGCGGCGCGGGTGCACAATGCCGGCGTTTCGGGCGACACCACCGCGCAGGGCAAGGCGCGCCTCGCCTGGGTGCTCGCCTCGCTCAAGGCGAAGCCCGATCTCGTCATCGTCGAGCTTGGCGCCAACGACATGCTGCGCGGGCTAGATCCGGCGCGGGCGGAGGCGAATCTCGACGCGATCCTGGGCGAGCTTCGCCGGCGCGATATCCCGATCCTGCTCGCCGGCATGGTCGCCGCGCCCAATCTGGGCAAAGACTATGCCCGGCGGTTCGACCCGATCTACGCGCGGCTGGCCGCGAAGCATAAGGCCGGGCTCTATCCTTTCTTCCTCCAGGGCGTGGTCGGGGATCGGTCGCTGCATATCGGCGATGCGATTCACCCCAATGAACGCGGGGTTTCGGTGATCGTGCGCGGTATATTGCCGCACGCCCGCCGCCTGCTGACAAGCCGGTAATCAGGCCCGTTGCAGCCGATCCGAACTGGCCCTAAGCTTCCCTCTCGAACGGAGCGGGGGAGGGCTTCGATGATTTGGGCGGCGTCCTCATCGACGCGAGGGCCGGTAGGACATCCGTCGGGCGACATCGATGATGGCGCGCGCGACGTTTTCCTGGGCCATCTCCGTGACGGCGTGGCGCAGGCCGCGGCGGGGCCTGGCGACTTCGTGATCGATCTTTCGGCGGTCGACCATATGTCAGCGGCCGCGCTGATGGCGTTGACCATCGCGCGCAAGGAGGCGATCAACAGCAATGTGAAGATCGTGCTGGCCCGGCCGACGCCGGCCCTGCGCGAAGTGCTGGAGATCAGCCGCTATCAGCTGATCTTCGACATCGTCGATCATATCGACGGGAATGGAGACTGAACGCCTTGGGAATGCTGGTCCGCTTCTGGGGTACGAGGGGATCGCTGCCCGTCGCGCCACGTGCCCGCGCTATCGAGGACAAGCTGGTCAATGCGCTGATGCGGGCGCAGGGCCGCAGCTTCGCCGACGAGGACGCGGCCCGCGCCTTCATCAACAGCGAGATGCGCTTCGGCGAGGGGCACAGCTATGGTGGCGCCACCACCTGCCTGGAGATCGAGGGCGCCGACGACAGCTTCTTCATCCTCGACATGGGTTCGGGCCTGCGCGAACTGGGCAATGACGCCTTTCGCCGCGTCGCCCAGGGCCACTCGCGGACCTATAATTTCTTCATGTCCCACCTGCACTGGGACCATATCATGGGCTTTCCCTTCTTCGGTCCGGCCTTCGATCCGGGTGCCCATATCGTCATCCATTCGGGCCATGCCGATTGCGAGGCGGCGCTGCGCCGCCAGCAGGAGGAGATCAGCTTCCCGGTCTCGTTCGACTGGCTGCGCGCCAAGATCGAGTTCAAGGTGCTGACGCCGGGCGAGCATTACAATGTCGACGGGATCGACGTGGAGCTGATGCCGCAGGACCACAGCCACGTCTCCTATGCGTGGAAGTTCAAAAAGAACGGCAAGACCTTCGTCTTCTCGACCGATGCCGAGCACCGGATGGACGACATCCCCGACAAGGAGGCGTTCGAGGCCTTTTTCGACCAGGCCGATCTGGTCGTCTGCGACACCATGTATTCGCTGGCGGAAAGCATCACGCTCAAGGCCGACTGGGGCCATTCGAGCAATGTGATGGCCGTCAATCTCTGCCATGGCGCCGGGGCGAAGAAGCTCGTCCTGTTCCACCATGAACCGACCAGCAGCGATGCCGATATCGACAGCCTGTTCGACGAGACGGTCCGCTACGAGGCGCTCAACCGCAAGGGCCGCGCGCCGCTGGAGATCGTCTGCTCCTATGACAGCCTGGAGCTGGAGGTGTGAGCTTCAGGCCGCCGGGAAATCCGGCCGTGCCGCCAGAGTGGTGATGTCCCGGATATTGATCGATCCGCTGGCCGAATCGATCACGACCCGCTGGCGGTCCTCGGCTGGCAGCGCCATCACATGCGCGATGAGTTCGGCGAGCGAGCCGCTCTTGAGCGTCTTGAAATCGTAAAACATGTCGGAGCCGCCGTCGTTGCGCTCGTGAAGGCGCGCGGGCGCATCCCAGTTGATATCGTTCATTGATTCGCCTTAGCTGCTCGGGTCGCCAGTCTGGCGCGGCGGACATCGATCCGCAATGCCAGCTTTCGCTGGAATGAGCCATTTGGTGCCGCTACAGCCGCCGCCCATGCATGGCTGGATCATCATCGACAAGCCGGTCGGCCCCGGCTCGACCCAGATCGTCTCGGCGGTCAAGCGCGCGCTGAAGACGGGCGGCTACGGCAAATATAAGGTCGGCCATGGCGGCACGCTGGATCCGCTGGCCTCGGGCGTGCTGCCGGTCGCGCTGGGCGAGGCAACCAAGCTCTCGGGGCGCATGCTCGATGCCGACAAGGCCTATGATTTCACCATCGGCTTCGGGATCGAGACCGACACGCTCGACGCCGAGGGCAAGGCGGTCGCGACCTCCGACACGCGGCCGGGGCGGGCCGCGCTGGAGGCGGTGCTGGCGCGCTTCACCGGCCCGATCGAACAGGTGCCGCCCGCCTATTCGGCGCTGAAGATCGATGGCGAGCGCGCCTATGACCGGGCACGGGCGGGCGAGAGTTTCGAGATGAAGACCCGCGCGGTGACGATCCACGCGCTGGGGATCACCGCCGTCACCGCGACCGGCGAAGGCGATGCCGTGGCGGAGGCGACCTTGTCCTGTTCGGTGTCGAAGGGCACCTATATCAGGAGCCTCGCGCGGGATATCGCCCGCGCGCTCGGCAGCGTCGGCCATGTGACGATGCTCCGCCGCACCAGGGCGGGACCGTTCACGCTCGCTCCGGCGATTTCGCTGGACAAACTGGACGAACTCGCTAAGGCGCGGCAGCTTGAAAAAGCACGCTTGCCGCTGACGGCGGGGCTGGACGACATCCCGGCTCTACCCGTCACCCCCGATCAGGCGAGGGCGCTCCGCGAGGGGCGCAAAGTGATCGGGATCGCCGCACCCACCGGCCTCAACCTTGCGATCGACGGGGATATGCCCGTCGCGCTGGTCGCGGCAGAGGATCAGGAGATCCGGGTGGTGCGGGGCTTCAATCTGATGTCGAGGGAAGACATATGACCGTTACTGCAGAGCGCAAGACCGCCATCATCGCCGAAAATGCCCGTTCAGAGGGTGACACCGGCAGCCCCGAAGTCCAGGTCGCGATCCTGACCGAGCGCATCAACAACCTGACCGAGCACTTCAAGACCCACGCGAAGGACAATCACTCGCGCCGTGGTCTGCTGATGCTGGTCAACAAGCGCCGCAGCCTTCTCGATTACCTGAAGAAGGAAGACTCGTCCCGCTACACGGCACTGATCGCCAAGCTGGGCCTGCGCAAGTAAACAGGATTTGGAACGGCCCCGCAAAACGGGGCCGTTCGCATATTTCCGCCAGGAGCAATTCGGCACCGGGCGGGACGGCGGGCACAAGGCCCCGCCACGGCAGGCCGAAGGCGGTCTGCCCCATCCGATGGCACGGCAAGAGGCCGTCGTCATCGCCATAGGCCCCGGCCGCATAGGGCGTCCGGAGACAAGGAAATCCCATGTTCGATACCAAGAAAGTTGAAATCCAGTGGGGCGGCCAGACCCTCACACTGGAAACGGGCCGCGTTGCCCGCCAGGCCAATGGCGCGGTGCTCGCGACCCTCGGCGAAACCGTCGTCCTCTGCGCCGTCACCGCGGCGCGCAGCGTCAAGGAAGGGCAGGACTTCTTCCCGCTGACCGTCCATTATCAGGAGAAGTATTTCTCGTCGGGTCGCATCCCCGGCGGCTTCTTCAAGCGCGAGCGTGGCGCGACCGAAAAGGAGACGCTGGTCTCCCGCCTGATCGATCGCCCGCTGCGCCCGCTCTTCCCGGAGGGCTTCTACAACGAGGTCAACGTCATCGCCCAGGTGCTGAGCTATGACGGCCATAACGAGCCCGACATCCTGGCGATGATCGCCGCCTCGGCCGCCCTGACGATCTCGGGCGTTCCCTTCATGGGCCCGATCGGCGCCGCACGCGTCGGCTATCAGGATGGCGAATATATCCTCAACCCCACCGACGAGCAGGTCGCCGCCGGCGAGCTCGATCTCGTCGTGGCCGGCACCCATGACGCGGTGATGATGGTCGAATCCGAAGCCAAGGAGCTTTCGGAAGAGGTCATGCTCGGCGCCGTCATGTTCGCGCATCGCGCGAGTGGCGAAGTCATCAAGGCGATCATCAAGCTCGCCGAGAAGGCCGCCAAGGAGCCTTGGGAAATGGCCGCGCAGGCCGATCTGTCGGCTGCCAAGACCAAGCTCAAGAAGCTGATCGGCAAGGACGTCGAGGCCGCCTACAAGCTGACCGACAAGTCGGCCCGTTCGGAAGCGCTGAACGCGGCGCGCGCCAAGGCGAAGACGGCTTTCGCCGATGCCGCGCCGCAGGACCAGATGGCCGCCAGCAAGCTCGTCAAGAAGCTCGAGGCCGAGATCGTCCGCACCGCGATCCTGAAGCATGGCCGCCGTATCGACGGCCGCAACACCACCACGGTCCGCCCGATCGTCGCCGAGGCGCATTTCCTGCCCCGCGCGCATGGTTCGGCGCTGTTCACCCGCGGCGAGACGCAGAGCATCTCGACCTGCACCTTGGGCACCAAGGAAAGCGAACAGATGATCGATGGCCTGACCGGCCTGCGCTACGAGCATTTCATGCTGCACTATAACTTCCCGCCCTATTCGGTCGGTGAAGTCGGCCGCTTCGGCGCGCCGGGCCGTCGCGAAGTCGGCCATGGCAAGCTGGCATGGCGTGCGCTGCACGCGGTGCTGCCGACCAAGGAGGAGTTCCCCTACACCATCCGTCTGACCTCGGACATCACCGAGTCGAACGGTTCGTCGTCGATGGCGACGGTGTGCGGCGGCAGCCTCGCGATGATGGATGCCGGCGTGCCGATCAAGCGCCCGGTTTCGGGCATCGCAATGGGCCTGATCCTCGAAGGCAAGGAGTTCGCGGTGATCAGCGACATCCTCGGCGACGAGGATCATCTCGGCGAC
Source organism: uncultured Sphingomonas sp. (assembly GCA_964549965.1). Lineage (GTDB taxonomy): Bacteria > Pseudomonadota > Alphaproteobacteria > Sphingomonadales > Sphingomonadaceae > Rhizorhabdus. Next base: position 7,321 of record CAZJXG010000030.1, read on the forward strand.
ATGGACTTCAAGGTGGCGGGCACGTCCGAAGGCATCACCACGATGCAGATGGACATCAAGATCGCCGGCATCACCGAGGAGATCTTCAAGACCGCCCTGCACCAGGCCAAGGAAGGCCGCGCGCACATCCTGGTCGAGATGGCCAAGGCCCTCGACTCGACCCGCAGCGAGCTGTCGGCGCATGCGCCGCGGATCGAATCGATGTCGGTTCCCAAGGACAAGATCCGCGACATCATCGGCACCGGCGGCAAGATCATCCGTGAGATCGTCGCCACGACCGGCGCGAAGGTCGACATCGACGATGACGGCACCGTCAAGATCTCGTCGTCCGATCCCGCGCAGATCGAAGCCGCTCGTGAGTGGATCATCGGCATCGTCGCCGAAGCCGAAGTCGGCAAGATCTACAACGGCAAGGTCGTCAACCTCGTCGATTTCGGCGCGTTCGTGAACTTCATGGGTGGCAAGGACGGTCTCGTCCACGTCTCCGAAATCAAGAATGAGCGCGTCGAGAAGGTGGCCGACGTCCTGTCCGAAGGCCAGGAAGTCAAGGTCAAGGTCCTCGAGATCGACCAGCGCGGCAAGGTTCGCCTGTCGATGCGCGTCGTCGACCAGGAAACCGGAGAGGAACTGCCCGACACGCGCCCGCCGCGTGAAGAGCGTCCGCGCGGCGAAGGCCGTGGCGACCGTGGCGATCGCGGTCCGCGCCGTGATGGCGATCGTGGCCCGCGCCGCGACGGCGGTGATCGTGGTCCCCGTCGCGACGGGGGCGACCGTGGTCCGCGCGGCGAAGGCCGTGGCGATCGTGGTCCCCGCCGTGAAGGTGGCAATGACGACGGCCCCGCGCCCGAGTTCGCGCCCGCTTTCCTGAAGCGCGACGACGACTGATCGACGATCGGACGGACATTGAGAGGGAGCGGACACGCTCCCCTCAGACAAGTAGCAAACCCCTGGCGAGAGCCGGGGGTTTGTTATTTCCAGGCTATCCGGAAAGCCTGGACCCGAGCCGTCGGCGCTTGAGACAGTAGCGTTCGATGAGGGCGTTTCTGCGGGTTATGGGCTGCGCAAGATCCGGGCGCATTCGCCGCATCGCGCGCCGGAATGTTTCGGACAGGGCCAAAGGGCGATCTCCTCTGTCGCGGGCCATCTTCGCCGGTGTCATCAGCTACTCTAAGTCAGGGCCTTCGGGAATTTGTGGACCATAAATCCAACAAGGGAATCAACTTTCGGCAAGCACCGCTGGTAGCCATCCCAGTCCACATTCCATTGCCCTATCGGCGCGTTGCGCCCATGAACGCGTTCATGGGGAAGCCGCCGCATCGCGCCGTGACGATCAAGGATATCGGCGACAGGCTGGGCATGTCGCATTCGACGGTGTCCCGCTCGCTGAACGATCATCCGGCGATCAGCGCCGAGACCAAGGCGCGTGTCCGTGCCGCGGCGATCGAATTGGGTTATGTTCCCAACATCGCCGCGCGTGCCATAAGGGGCGACGCCAGCCTGACCTTCGGGCTGGCGATCCCCGAACTTCGCAACGAACTGTATAGCCGGATCGCCAAGGAGTTCGCCGAACGCTGCCGCGATATCGGGGGACGGATGCTCCTGGTCCTGACCGACGACGATCCCGGCCGTGAATATCAGGAGATCCGGGCCTTGGTCGAATCGCGCGTGTCGGGAATCGCCGCGACCTTGACCGGCGAACCCGCGCCCGCGACGCTGGAACTGCTCGCGCATATTCCCGTGGTGCAGATCGTCCGCCGTCTGGATGCGCTCGAGCAGCCTGCGTTGTGCCTGGAGGAGCGCCAGGGCTGTGCCGATGCGGTCGATCATCTGGTGTCGCTCGGCCATCGCCGCATCGCCTATATCGGCACGGACCGGCGGGTGAGTTCAGGCCGGGACCGGATCGAAGGCTATCTGAGCGGTCATGTCCGCCATGGCATTACGCCACTCGAGGGCGGAATGGAGCTGGGCCCGCCGCAGGCGGATTTCGGCTATGCTGGGGTCAGGCGCCTGCTGGCCCTGCCGGAACGTCCCACCGCGCTGGTGATCGCCACATCCCAATTGCTGGTCGGCGCGTTGTCGGCACTGCGCGATGCTGAGGTCGCCGTGCCGCGCGCTATGTCGGTGATTGGTTATGGCAATGCCGACTGGTACGCACTGATCGATCCGCCGTTGACGGCGGTCGCCCTGCCGGTGGACGATTTGGCCCGTGCGGCGGTCCGTAGTCTGCATGCCGCTGCGACCGATATGGTCGAAATCGACGAGCCCGTGCCCATAATCTCCCCCTATTTGAACATTCGCGCCTCCACGGCACCGCCCGGCGTCTCCTGACCGCTCCTCCTCATTCTGCCCCGCATAAGCTCGCTTGACGTTATGCACACGTGTGCTTAAAGCGGGGCACCATCGATTCATCACAGAAAGTGCAGGGCGTGAGCGGTCAGGCGAAATCTCTTCAGGACCTCATCAATTCGGTCCCCAACATCGTCGAGCATCTGTTCAATGACGCGGTGGCGCCGCACGCCAGGCCCAATCCGGCGCGTACGCCGGTACCGCTCGAATTCTCCAACTGGCGGGAAGAGCAGCGTGCATGGCGCGAGACCGCTGTGCTGTTCGATCAGTCGCACCACATGCCTGAGCTGTTCCTGAAGGGCCCCGACGCCCGCGAGTTGCTGGTCCACGTCGGCATCAACTCGCTGGCGAATCTGGCGCCGGGGCGAGCCAAGCAGCTGGTTGGCTGCAATGCGCGCGGCCAGCTGATCGGCGATTGCGTGCTGCACGATCTGGGCGACGAGACCTTTGAGCTGATCAGCGGAATGACCCTGCTCAACTGGGTGCATTTCCTGGCCGAGACGGGGGGCTATGATGTCAGCGTCGAGCGCGACAACAACACCGCCGACAACCCGACCGGCAAGCGGCAGCAGTTCCGCTTCGGCATGGACGGTCCCTTTGCGGGCGAGATCTTCGCCGAGGTGGTGAAGGGCGAGGCGCCCGACATCCCCTTCTTCTGCACCCGAAAGGTCGAGATTGCGGGATGCGAGGTGCTGGCGCTGCGCCATGGCATGGCCGGGCACAAGGGCGTCGAGCTGTCCGGCCCCTATGAGATGGGCGATGCGGTTCGCGACGCGATCCTCGCAGCGGGCGAGAAATACGGTATCCGCCGGGGCGGATCGCGGACCTATTTCAGCGCGTCGATCGAGAGCGGCTGGATAGGCTATCCGCTGCCCGCGATCTACACCGGTGACGACATGGCGGCGTTCCGCGCCTGGCTGCCCGCCGACGGCTGGGAAGGCAATTTCCAGATGGGCGGCAGCTTCTTCTCGCCCGATGTCGAGGATTATTATCTGACCGCCTATGACATGGGCTACGGCAACATCATCAAATATGACCATGACTTCATCGGCCGCGAGGCGCTCGAGGCGATGGCGGGCGATCCCGACCGGACCAAGGTCACGCTGGTGTGGAACGACGATGACGTGTCGAAGATCTTCGACTCGCTGCTCGAGTCCGACCTGCCGTACAAATATATCGAGCGGCCGGTGGCGGACTATGTCCTAGCCCAGGCGGATGAGGTGCGCGGATCGGATGGGCGACGGATCGGCTATTCGACCCATTGTTCCTATTCGATCAACGAGCGGCAGCAGCTGTCGCTGGCGATCGTCGACAAGGCCCATGCCGAACCCGGCACGCAGGTGACGCTGATCTGGGGCGAGGCCGATGGCGGCACGCGCAAGCCGCGGGTCGAGCGGCATCGCCAGATCGAGGTGCGCGCGACGGTGGCCCCGGTCCCCTATGCCAAGGCCGCGAGCGCGATGAAGAAGGCTGCGATCGGCAAGGCGGCCTGATCGCGACAGCAAGGCGCGGCAAGCGGGGTACGGGACCGGCCATCGGCCGGTTCCGATCGCACCCCCATGCTCCATGCATCCGGAGACGGCGATGACATCCGATCATTTCCTGGACGACTATTCGATCGAGATCACCGCGAAGGACATCGGCCCGCTGGTCGATGCGGTCGGCGTGCTGCCCGCCGGATCGGCGGTGTCGATCACCTTCCTGCCCGGCAACAGCGTCGATCAGCTGGTGGAGGTGGCGGCGCAGGTTCGCCGGCTCGGCTTCGAACCGGTCCCGCATATCTCGGCGCGGCGTATCGCCTCGCATGACGCGCTCGACCATTTCCTTGCCGGCCTCGCGTCGCGCGCGCAGGCGCGGCGCGCCTTCGTCATCGCCGGCGACCCGAACACGCCGATCGGCCCTTTTGCCGACGCGCTGGCGGTGCTGGAGAGCGGACTGTTGCAGGCGCATGGCATCCGCAAGGTCGGCATTGCGGGCTATCCGGAGGGGCATCCGGCAATTGCGCCCGACACGATCTGGCGCGCGCTCGGCGACAAGGTCGCGGCGGCGGACGATGGGGGGCTCGATCTGCAGATCGTCACCCAGTTCGTCTTCGATCCCGACATCATCGCCGCCTGGGTGGCGGAGGTCCGCGCGCGGGGCGTGTCGATCCCTATCCGGGTAGGCATCCCTGGACCCGCCAGTGTTCAGGCGCTGCTGCGCTTCGCGGCGCGGTGCGGGGTCGGGGCGTCGGCCAAGGTCATGGCCAAATATGGCGTGTCGATCACCCGGCTCCTCAATACGGCGACTCCCGACCTGCTGATCCGGCAGCTGGCGGACCGGCTGGCGGCGGCGGACGAAGCGGGCGTGAAGGCGCATCTCTATCCGTTCGGCGGCGTCGAGAAGACCGCGCGCTGGGCGGCCCAGTTCGCGCCACGCGAACGGGTGTGAACCAGAACCGGTAACAAAGGTGGGAAAGATGAACGGCTACATTCTGACATTGTCCTGTCCGGACAGGCCCGGCCTCGTCGCCGAGGTATCGAGCGCCATCGCGCGCTTCGGCGGCAATATCCTGGAAGCCGCGCAGTTCGACGATCGCGACACCGGCAATTTCTTCATGCGCGTCCGCTTCGATATGGATGATGGCGCCGCGGTGGCGTTTCGCGACGAATTTCCGGCGATCGCCGCCGCGCATGCGATGGACTGGCGAATCCGTCCCATCGATCAGCTGCGCAAGGTGTTGATCCTCGTTTCCAAGTTCGACCATTGCCTCGGCGACATGCTCTACCGGCGGCGGATCGGCGATCTGCCAATGGATGTGGTCGGTGTGGTCTGCAACCATCCGCGCGAGGCGCTCAACGTCACCACGCTCGACGGCATCCCCTTCCACTATCTGCCGGTGACGAAGGAGACCAGGGCGGCGCAGGAAGCCCAGATCAAGGCGATCGTCAACGAAACGGGGGCCGAGCTGATCGTCCTCGCGCGCTATATGCAGATATTGTCGGACGACCTTGCCGGCTTCCTGTCCGGGCGATGCATCAACATCCACCACAGCTTCCTGCCCGGATTCAAGGGCGCGAAGCCCTATCATCAGGCGCATGCGCGCGGGGTGAAGATGATCGGCGCGACCGCCCACTATGTCACCGCCGATCTCGACGAGGGGCCGATCATCCATCAGGACGTCGAGGCGATCAGCCATGCGGATACGCCCGACGATCTTGTTCGCAAGGGCCGTAACATCGAATCCCGCGTGCTTCTGCGTGCGGTCGGCTTTCATCTCGAGGATCGGGCCTTCCTCAACGGCCCCAAGACGGTCGTCTTCCCGAAATAGGTGGGTCATGGCCGATATTATCGACGGCAAGGCGATGGCCTCGCGCTTCGCCGACAGGCTGGCGGACGAAGCCCAGCGCTTTCACCTTGCGACGGGCCGCCAGCCGACGCTCGCGGTCGTGCTGGTCGGTGACGATCCGGCGAGCGCGATCTATGTCCGCCGCAAGATCGCGGCGTGCGGCAAGGCGGGCATCCGCTCGATCGACCATCGCCTCGACGCCACCGCGTCGGAGGAAGAGCTGATCGCGCTCGTCGACCGGCTGAACGCCGATCCGGCGGTACACGGCATATTGGTCCAGCTGCCGCTGCCGCCGGGCATCCGCGCCAACGCGGTGCTCGATCGTATCGATCCCGCCAAGGATGTCGACGGCTTCCACCCGGTCAATGTCGGGCGGTTGTCGATCGGTTCGGAGGGGCTTCTGCCCTGCACGCCGATGGGGTGCATGATGCTGCTCGACAGCGTGATCGACGATTTTCGCGGGCTCAAGGCGGTGGTGATCGGCAAGTCCAACATCGTCGGCAAGCCGGTGGCGCTACTCCTTCTCGAACGCGAATGCACCGTCACGATCACCCATATCCTGACCCGCAATCTGCCCGATCTCGTCCGCGCGGCGGACATCGTCGTCGCGGCGGCGGGTGCGCCGGGGCTGGTGCGAGGCGACTGGGTGAAGCCGGGCGCGATCCTGATCGATGTCGGTATCAATCGTGTCGCGGATGGCGAGGGCGGCCATCACATCGTCGGCGATTGCGCGGCGATGGAGATGGAGCATGCCGCCGCGATCACCCCCGTGCCCGGCGGGGTCGGGCCGATGACGATAGCCTGCCTGCTCGCCAACACCATGCGGGCGGCCCGCCAGCAGCTCGGCCTTGCCGCAGCCGACTAGCCGGCCGGCTTATTTCCGCAGATAGGCGATGCCCCAGCTGTTGAGGGTCCGTTCCGCATGCGGCCACACGCCCACCGTCCGCCCGGGCTCCATCAGTTCCAGCTCGGCCGAGATTTCGAGCCAGTAATCGTCCGGATCATGGATGAAGAGGAACAGGTTGTTGCCGGGGCCATGGCGGCCCGGACCCCATTTGATCGGGATGTGCAGGCTGGCGAAATGGTCGCCCCAGTCGCGGATCAGGCCCCAGTCGCCGGCTTCGTAGCAATGATGGTCGAAGCGGTTCTGTCCGGCGCGGAACACGGCCAGGCTATGATGCTCCTGCGAGCAATGCGCGAAGAAGGTGGTCAGCAGCCCGTCGTCGTTCACCACCGCGTCCGACAGGCCGAAGCCGACGACATCGCGATAGAAGCGCAGCATCGCCTCGATATCGGTCGAGGAGAAGACCGCGTGTTGCAGATGGCCGGGCAGGGCATCGGGACCCGGGGCGATATCCGCTGCGTCGGCGAGGCCGAAGATCATGGCGTTTCCGTCGGGATCGGCGAAGGCGAGCGCGCCGGGCCGGTAGCCGACCCGGTCGATCGCGCGGTGCGCGACGCCCGCCACCGCCAGGCGCTCACCCAGCTTGTCGAGCTGGCTTTCATCGGTGACCGCGAAGCCCACGTGCGACGGACCCAGGCGTCCATCGGGCGAAGGGACGAGCCGCAGGCGACGCCGCGGGCCGACGCCGAGCATGGCCTCCCCGTCGGGCGCGAAGCGATAGCCGAAGGCCCGCTCATAGAAATCGACACTGCGACCGAGATCGCTGACCAGCAATCCCAGCTCGTACAGCGAGGCGGTGAGTCCATGGCCGCCGGGTTCGCTTCCGGCCGAAAAAAGTGCGTTCATCGCATCCGCCTGCTGTCTGATCGTGAGGGCCGAAGTCTAACAATCGGCCTGTCGCAGCGGCAAGACCGCAGGCTGTCACGATGCTGAAGGAAGGTGTTGTACGCCTGCGGTTCGTTGCTTTGGCCGCGCCTGATAAGCGCCTAGAGGTCGTCTCGAACGGCGCGCCGCGATGGCCGCGCAGCAGCGGGAGTGTTCGATGAAATTCGCGAGTTTCCTACAAGGCGGCAAGCTGTCCTGGGGCGTGGTCGAGAGCGATGTGCTTTACGCGGCAAGCCCGGCGTTGATCGCCGACTATCCCACCTTGCGCGCTTTGATCGCGGCGGATGCGCTGAAGGCCGCGTTCGACCAGCGCGAGGGCTGGGAAAAGCTGACGCTTGATCGGGTCGAATGGGCGCCGCTGATTCCCGACGCCGGCAAGATCATCTGCGTCGGACTGAATTATGAGAATCACCGCAAGGAAACCGAGCGGCCCGTCGTTGCGAACCCGACGATCTTCACCCGTTTCGCCGACAGCCAGATCGGCCATGAACAGCCGCTGATAAAGCCGCACGTGTCGGACGAGCTCGACTATGAGGGCGAACTGGCGTTGATCATCGGCAAGGGCGGCCGCAATATCCCCGCAGACGGGGCACTCGCCCACGCCGCCGGTTTTTCCTGCTATAATGACGGATCGGTCCGCGACTGGCAGCGGCATACGATGCAGTTCACCCCGGGCAAGAATTTCCCCGGTACGGGCGCATTCGGCCCCTGGCTGGTGACGCCGGACGAGTTCGGCGACATCCCGTCAAAGCGTATCCAGACCCGGCTCAACGGTCAGGTGATGCAGGACGCTCATTTCGCCGACCTGATCTTCTCGCTGAACCGCCTCATCGAATATTGCTCGGCCTTCACCCCGCTTTCCGCTGGCGACGTCATCGTCACCGGCACGCCCGGTGGCGTCGGGGCGAAGCGCAATCCACCGGTCTTCATGAAGGACGGCGATGTCGTCGAAGTCGAGATCGACGGCATCGGCATATTGCGCAACCGTATCGCCGACGAGGCTCGATAGCGCGGAGCGGGGCGGGGCGTGAAGCGGTCAGTTGAGCCGTTTCACGTCCTCGACCACTGCGTCCGTGCCCGCGCCATCGCTGGCCGCTTTGTCGCGAAAAACGCCGGGAGTGCATTTGAAGCGCGCCCTGAAATGACGGGTCAGATGGCTCGCATCGAAAAAGGCGCAGCGCCATGCGATCTCGGCGATGCTGAGGTCGCGAAAGCGGGGATCGCTCAGCATCTGCCGCGCGCGCGTCAACCGGATGTCGAGCAGCTCGCGCGAATAGGATGTCCCCGCGGTCGCGAAGATCGCGTGGAGATATCGCACCGAGATGCCATGGAACTGAGCCAGCTTCGCGGCATCAAGCGTGTTGTCGTGCGCGAAGTCGATCACCGTCTGGCGCAGCCGGTTGTAGAGTTTCAGCTGATGCTGGCGGATCGGGCGGACCTCGCCTTGCTGCGCGCACAGCGCCAGCGCACCCGCGATCTGGTTGGCAAAAAGCGTGGCGTAATCGTCATCCAGCGGTTCGTCGCGCACCGCGTCGAGCGTAGACAGCAGCGCGGCCTGCCACGGCGTGGTTCCGGCCATGTCGCGCGCTACCAGCGCTTCGGGCTGGGGCAGCCATTGTTTCAGCCAGCCGCTCGGCAGGTGGAAAGACAGGTTGCTGCTGCCCGGCGCGGTGGTCAGCTGATATTGTTCGCGGCTGTCGACGAGTACGCAAGAACGCGGGCCGAGTTCGATCTCGCGCCCGCATTGCTTCAGGCCGATCTTTCCGGACAGAAGGTAGACCAGCTCGAACTGCTGGCGGTCGGTGCGGTTGATCGATGCAGGGGTGCGGCGGATGCGCTGGCCGAAGCCGATCGACATCCGGCTCATGCTCAGCGGGCCCAGCGTCCGCTGTTCGATCGACGCGGCCAGCGAGGTTTCGGCGAAGGATTCGAGCTCCAGCTCGAATACGGCTTCGCAGGTCGCCTGACGCCAGTAGGTCAGTTCCTTTCCTGGGGCAGCCGACGTGTTCCATACACGTGCGTCCGTCATCACCCGCTCCTGCAAGAGTTTCTTGTATTATGGTCAAGATACCACGAAATTATGCCGGTTCATAAGAAGTTTTTACCTGATATTTGGTGCAGATTATCCGGCAGGGCATATGGACTCTTGTTCCAATGATGTGCCGAATGTGGAGAGGGAGGGCGACGAATGCACGGTCATGATGCTGGCCAGGGAGGGGCTGTCGACGAGGCCGCGATGCGGGGCTGGGACACTGCCTATGAATGGCGGGCGATTGCGCTGCTCTCGCTGGGATTCGGGCTGGTGGCCTTCGACCGCTTCCTCATCCTGCCGATGTTCCCGGTCATCATGAAGGACCTCAACCTCACCTATGGCGATCTCGGCAACATCACCGGCGCGCTGGCGCTGACCTGGGGGCTGGCGGCGTTGTTGATGGGCAATCTGGCCGATCGTTTCGGCCGCCGGGCCGTGCTCGTGGCCTCGATGGTCGGCTTTTCGGTGCTGGTCGGGTTCAGCGGACTCGCTACCGGCGCGCTGTCGCTGATCCTGATCCGCGCGATCATGGGGACAGCGGAAGGGGCCTATGTTCCGCCCAGCATCGCCGCGACGCTGGAGGCCGCCCGGCCCGACCGGCATGGGCTTGGCCTTGGTCTGCAACAGATGATGGCGCCGTTGCTCGGCCTCGGGCTTGCGCCGGTGCTGGTGACCCAGCTGATGCCGGTGATCAACTGGCGCTGGATTTTCCTGATCGTGGCGGTGCCCGGCCTGATCGTCGCCTATCTGGTCCATCGCACACTGCGCGAGCCAGCGAGGGAAGGGCCCGTCGAGCCTGCCCGGCCGATCGTCGCGTCGATCCGCGAGCTGCTCAAATATCGCAACGTGCTGGTCGCGTCGGGCGGGATGCTGTGCTGGCTGAATTGCCTGATTGTGCTGACCGCTTTCCTGCCCAGCTATCTGGTCGATCATCTGCACCTCAGCCTCGAGCAGATGGGCTATGTGATGTCGGCGATGGGTTTCGGCGCGGTGTTCGGGTCGGTGGCGGCTCCTGCGATCTCGGATCGTATCGGCCGCAAGCCGACCATGCTCGTCACCGCGCTGTTCACGATCGCCGGGCTCTATGCGCTCGCCGTCTCGCCCGCCGATACGACCCGGCTGTTCGTCGCGCTGCTCGTCGCGGCCTTCTTCCTCTACGGTCTGCTCACGACCACGGTCGGGCCGCTGTCGGTCGAGGCGGTGCCGGCCAGGCTGCGCGCGACGGCGTCGGGCGTGGTGATCGCGGTCGCCGAGCTGATCGGCGGCGGCGTCGCGCCGATCGTCGCGGGCTATATCGCGCACCATGCCGGTATAGCGAGCATCTTCTGGCTGGCGATCGGCGGTATTGGTGTGGGTTTCCTGCTCTGCCTCGCGCTGATCGAAACCGCACCGGCGGTGCTCCGCCGACGGGTGTTGGCGGCCGCCCACTAAAAGAAAAGGGGGGCCGCGAGCCCCCCCTTTTGACGGCGTCGCCGACTGCCGCTCAGAGCGGGATGATGACCGACTTGGTGATCGTATAGTCGCGTAATATGTCCCAGCTCAGCTCACGGCCGAAACCGCTCTGCTTGTAGCCGCCGACCGGCATGCCGCGCGGCAGGTTGTAATAGGTGTTCACCCAGATCACGCCGGTCTGCATGTCGCGGGCGATGCGGTGCGCCTGCTTGAGATCGTTCGACCACACCGCGCCGGCCAGGCCGTAGCGGCTGTCGTTGACCTGGCGGAGCATCTCGCTTTCGTCGTCCCAGGCGATCACACTGGTCACCGGGCCGAATATCTCCTCCTGCGCCACCCGCATGTCATTGCGGACGCCCGAGAGAATGGTGGGCTTCAGGAACAATCCGTCGGGAAAATCGGCGACGGTGGCGGTGGCGCCGCCGGTCGCGATCGCCGCGCCTTCGCCGCGCGCGATGTCGAAATAGCCCTGCACCTTCTCATATTGCGCGCGCGACGACATCGCGCCCAGCCGGGTCTCGGCGTGCGACGGATCGCCGACCTGGACGCTTTCCACCTCGCGGACGAACTTCTCCAGGAAGGCATCGTGCACCGACTTCTCGACGAACACGCGCGAGCCGGCCATGCAGACCTCGCCCTTGTTGAACACGGTCGACAGCGCCGCCGTCCGCGCCGCCTCGTCGAGGTCGGCGGAGGCGCAGATGATGTTGGCTGACTTGCCGCCCAGCTCCATCGTCTGCGGGATGGTGTTGCGCGCGGCATATTCGATGATCTTGCGTGCGGTCGCGGTCGATCCGGTGAAGGCGACCTTGCGGACGTCGGGATGGGCCACCAGCGCCTCGCCGACATCCTGGCCATAGCCGGTGACGAGGTTGACCACGCCCGGCGGGAGCAGATCGCCGATCTCGCGGATCAGCTCGAGTACGGTCAGGCAGACCGTCTCGGCAGGCTTCAGCACCACGGTGCAGCCCGCCGCCAGCGCGGGGGCGAGCTTCATCGACGCCATCAGCAGCGGCACGTTCCACGGGATGATCTGGGCGACCACGCCGATCGGCTCGCGATGGGTGAGCCCGATCAGGTCGGGATAGTCGCGGGTCTCGCCATGGAGCGAATAGACCGCGCCCGAGAAATATTCGAACTGGCCGATCGCCTCGGGCAGGTCGTGGATCGTCGCCTCGGTCACGGTCTTGCCGTTGTTGGCGGACTCCATCCGCGCGAACTCGGCCGACCGCGCCTTCAAGCGGCGGGCGATCTCCAGCAGGATTTCCTGCCGCTCCTCGATCCTGCTGCGAGACCATGCCGGGAAGGCGGCCTTCGCGGCGGCGACCGCCGCCTGAACGTCGCGGGCGTTGCCCGCCTGAATCTTCGCCAGCGCGCGGCCTGTCGCGGGATTGGATAGGGCGATGGTTCCCCCGCCTTGAGAAGACACCCATTCTCCATTGATGAAGTGGCCATATTCATCGAGGAACAGGCCCGTCCTTGTCGTTTCAATCATGCTCACCGCTTTTCCTTCCGCTTCGCATGCGGCCCCGGCAGGTCGGCACCAAGCGCGCGGCGCCCTGCCCGGAATGCGCATGCGTGGAGCTTAGGCCGGACTTTCCGGCGGGGTGGCGGATGCCCGCGTATGATGTGCTTGTATCTGTGTGCAGGTGGTGCGGTGGCGCTCGCGGTGGGGTCCGGTTGCTCCTAGCATCGTCGTGAATGACAGGAGAGGCATATGGAATTCGACGGGCAGACCGCGCTGGTGACGGGGGGCAGCCGGGGCATCGGCCGGGCGGTGGCGCTGGCCTTCGCGGCGGCCGGGGCTGATGTGGCGATCGCGGCGCGCGGACGCGATGCGGCCGAGGCGGTCGCGCGGGATGTGCGGGCGATGGGGCGAAAGGCGGTCGCGGTCGCTGGCGATGTTGCCGATCCGGATCATGTCCAGGCCTTCGTCGATGCCGCGCTCGATCTCAACGGCCGGCTCGACTGCGCGTGCAACAGCGCTGGCATCATCGGGGCGATGGCGCCGGTCGGGCTGCAGGAGCTCGACAATCTCGAGGCGGTGATGCGGACCAACGTGCGTGGGGCCTTCCTGTGCATGCGGGCCGAGATCGCGGCGATGCTCGAACAGGGCGGCGGCGTGATCGTCAACATCTCTTCGGTCACTGGCCTGGTCGGCGTCCCCGGCGTGTCGCCCTATGTCGCGAGCAAGCATGCGGTGGGCGGGCTGACCAAATCGGCCGCGCTCGAATATGCGCGGCTGGGCATAAGGGTGAACGCGGTCGCGCCCGGCTGCACCCAGACCGAGCTGCTCGACCAGTTCTCGGGCGAGCTCGGCCGGCAGAACGGTATCCTCGATCCGGTCGCGGTGATCGCGGAAGATCATCCGGTCGGGCGGATCGCGCAGCCATCCGAGATCGCTTCGGCGGTGCTGTGGCTCTGCTCGAAGGGCGCGGCCTTCACCACCGGCCAGATCATCGCCGTCGACGGAGGGCAGACGGTCGGCTGAAGCGGCTACCGCGGCTGGATGTGCCGGTCGATTACGATCGCCCCCGCCGCGACGAGCAGCAAGCAGAAGCCCGCGAGGCCGAAGAAGGGCGCGGTCGAACTGACCGACAGGATCGCGCCTCCGCCGAAGCCGCTGACGATCCCTCCGATCCGGCCGACTGCGGATCCTACGCCGACGCCGGAGGAACGATAGGCGGTCGAATAGGCGTGGGCCGCGAGCGCGAACAGCAGCGCCTGGATTCCGCCCATCGCCCCGCCGATCACGATATAGCCGGCGAGGACGGGGAGGGGAGACGTGGCTCCCGAGGCGACCATCGGCGAGAAGATGGCGGCGCAGATGCTGCCCGCCGCGCCGGCCAGCGCCAGGCCGATGAGCAGGCCGCGCGACCCGAGGCGCACCGACAATATCGACGCGAGCACCGCCATCGCCATCGACGCGATATTATAGGGTATGGCGGCGCTTACAGCGCTCGCAAGCGGCATGTTCAATTGCGACAGCGCCGCGGTTCCCCACGCAAGAATGGCGTTGGCGACCAGCATATTGGTAAAGAAGGCCAGCCACAGGCCGATGTTCACGCGGGCGTTGGCGCGTGCGAGCAGACGATCCCCGGCGGATCGTTGGGCGCCGTTCGGGCGCGGGGCCGGCGTGTCGATCGCCAAAGGTTGCGTCCAGCCCCAGGCGCGCCGTGCCAGCCGTTCGAGGTCGGGCCGTCCAGGCTCGCCCCGGCGCGACAGCCAGGCGGGCGATTCCGGCATCAGGAAGAAGGCGGCCAGGCCGATCAGAACGGGCAGCATCCCGCCGGCGTAGAAGCAGCCCCGCCAGCCCCAGTGCGGCAGGATCAGCACGGTCAGCATCGCGCCCGCCATGCCACCCAGCGGTACGCCGACGGTGATGATCCCGACCGCCAGGCCGATGCGGCGGCGCGGCACCCATTCGGCGACCAGCGCGGCGGCGCTGGGGAAGCAGGCGCCGAAGCCGAGGCCGCTCAAAAGCCGCAGCACGGTCAGCTGGGTAACGTTCTGGGCGAGGCCGCAGGCCAGCGTCATCGCGGCGAACAACGCGATGGTGGCGAGCAGCGCGGGCCGTCGTCCCCAGCGGTCGCCGAGCGATCCGCCGAACAGCGCGCCGATCGCCATGCCGATCATCGTCATGCCGACCGCCGAGGACAGCTGCACCTTGGTCACGCCCCATTCGGTGAGGATCGCCGGCAGCGAATAGGCGAGCAGCTGAAGATTGAGCCCGTCGAGCACCAGCACCGCCGACACCAGCGCGACGACAAGAATCTGCGTGGCCGAAAAGCGCTGCTGCTCGATCAGCGCACCGATTGTGGGGTCGATGGAGATTTTGGACGATTGGTCTTCATTCTCATTCATCTGCGTTGCCTTCATTTCCTCGCCCGCCTAATCACATCCGATGCAGAACGGCATCGCGCGCAAGGCGTCGACATCCGACAAGCGTCGCGTACGCACCCGAGAGGCGCTGATCAGGGCCGGCATGTCGCTGTTCGGCCATGGCCCCTCCGACGCGGTCAGCATCGACGATATCGTCAAGGCGGCGGGCACGTCCAAGCAGACCTTCTACAACCATTTCGTCGACAAGCAGGCTTTGCTGGCGGACATATTGCATGCTGTCCGCGCGCGCTATGAAGCGCTCTGCTTCCGGGTCAACGAGGGCGAGACCGACGCGGCGCGGCGCTCGGCCCGCGCGCTGTGCGTCTATGCACGCCAGACGATCGACGACCCCGAAGGCGGGCATTTCGTCGCGCGGATGATCCTCGACGATCTCGGCCTCGGCGACATGAACCGGGGTGTGGTCGGCGATCTCGAGCTCGGCCTGGCGCAGGGCCGCTATTCGGTGCCCGTGCTGGAAACCGGGGTCGCCTATATCTTCGGCATCACCCAGGCGCTGGTCGCGCGCATACTGCTGTGCAACGACCTGTCGATGGCGACGGCGATCGCGCAGCAATTCTCGATGCTGATGCTGCGCGCGCTGGGCGTCGACGCCCGGGAGGCGGAAATGATCTCGTCCCAGGCGGCGGACCAGATCGTGCGCCGCGGCTTCGATCATTTGCCCCCGAGCCAGTCGGCGCCCTCGCGATAGAGCTCCGCCAGCGCCGGGCTGCCCGGCGCGGGCAGGTCCATGTTGATCTGCATGCCGCGCTGCGACAGCATATAGCCGCAGCAGCGATAGGCTTCGGGGAAGGCATTGAGACGCGCCTCGTCGAGCTCCAGCCGGTCGGCGGGATTGACCGGCGCGATGCTGTCCTTGTCGAACACAGCGACGCGCTGCTTGATCTTCCAGCCCTTGGCCGTGCGCAGCAGCAGATCGTGGAAGCGGGCGACAGCCGTGACGTCGCTCCAGATACCGTCCACCTTCAACCGGACGAGGATCAGGATACGGGTCTCGGCGACCGCGCGGTCGCCCGCGACGTCCACCGCCGAGCCGGTGATGACATGCTGTGATGAGATCTTGTTGTCCATGTCGACCGACATCGGCTTGCAGCCCGCGATGAACTCGTCGGCGGTGCCCTTGAACCAGCTGACCGCCATCGTGCCGTCATCGGTCCAGCAGTCGCGCAGCTTGTCCCAGACATAGGTGTCGCGCAGGATTCCCCAGGACGCGATCAGCTGGCTGATCTCGGCCTTGTCGAGAATGGTCTGGGCAGTGGCTGAGGACATCGAAACTCTCCGGTTAGAATATCAGGCTTTCGAACGATCGGATCGGTGCGCTGCCGTCCCAACGTCTGGCCGCATCATAGATGGCGGTGAAGAAATTATCGTTGGCTTCGGTCGTTTCAATCAATTCGACGAAGCCGGGCAATATCGAGCGCGTGTCGAGATAGGCGACGCGGCTGCCGGTCGGCACCAGCGTCTCGAACGCCAGCGCATGGCCCTGCGCCTGATAACGCGCGACGTCGGCGTCATAATTGGCGGTGCCGCGCGCGATATGGTGGAAACCCGGCCCACGCGCATCGAGGATCTCGCGATAGACCGAGGGCGCATCGTCGAGCGGCTGGAGAAGCTCGATCTGGCTATGGCCGGAAAAGCAGAGCGCCGCGGATATCTCCGCCGCCGACGACGCGCCGCGATAGGTCGCCCCCTCGGGCCGCCAGCGCTCCTGGTGAAACCAGGGGCCGACGCCCTCGGCCAGCCAGGCATCCATCGCCCGACGGATGTCTGTGACGACGAACGCGGTCTGGATGATCCCCGTTTCGGGCTGACCGAAGCCGGTCAGGCCGTTGACGATCGTCATATCGCCACGTCGACCACGCACAGCGGCGTGCCGACCTCTACGTCGGTACCTTCCTCGACGAATATCTCCAGCAG
Source organism: uncultured Sphingomonas sp. (assembly GCA_964549965.1). Taxonomy (GTDB): domain Bacteria; phylum Pseudomonadota; class Alphaproteobacteria; order Sphingomonadales; family Sphingomonadaceae; genus Rhizorhabdus. Next base: position 24,085 of record CAZJXG010000030.1, read on the forward strand.
CGTTCCCGGCGCGGAGGCCTCGACGTCCTGGGTGACCTTGTCGGTCTCGATCGCATAGAGCGGTTCGCCGGCCTCGAAGCTCTCGCCCGGTTGCTTGAACCATTGGGCGATCGTCGCTTCCTGCATGCTCATGCCGACGCGCGCGAGTTTCAGGGTGATTTTCATGCTGCGGCGACCTCCGGCTGGCACAGGGCGGTCGCGGCGCGGACGATATCGTCCGCATTGGGGAAGATCGCGGCCTCCGCATTGGGGGCATAGGGCATCGAGACATTGTTGACCGTGACGCGGCGGATTGGCGCGCGCAGCGCGGAGAAGCCCTTGTCGGCGACGACGGCGGCGATCTGGCTGGCGGCGCTGCACATGTCCCGCGCTTCGTCGATCACGACGAGGCGACCGGTGCGGCGCACCGATTCCACGATCGTCGTCTCGTCGAGCGGCACGAGGCTGCGGACGTCGACGATCTCCGCCTCGATGCCGGCTTCGGCCAGTTTCTTCGCGGCGTTCTGGGTGGCGCGGATCATCGACCCGACATTGACCAGCGTCACGTCGCGCCCCTCGCGCGCCACCGACGCCTTGCCAAGCGGGACGAGATGCTCGCCGTCGGGCACATCGCCGCCGACCGCGCCGAGGCCCGACGCCTGCAGGAAGAAGGATGGCCGGTTGTTGCGGATCGCGGTCTTCAGCATGCCCTTGGCATCGGCGGGGGTGGCGGGCACCAGCACGTCGATGCCGCCGAGATTCATCAGGACTGGATGGTTGGAGTCCGAATGCTGCGCGGCCTGCGATGCGCCGCCGCCATAGACGGCGAGCGCGGTGATCGGCAGGTCGATCTGCCCGCCGGTCATCAGCCGCAGCTTGGCCATCTGGTTCGCGATCGCGTCGAAGCCGGTGTAGATGAAGTTCGAGAAGAGCATGTGGATGATCACTCGGTAGCCGGCCGCTGCGGCGCCGACCGCCATCCCCGCGATCGTCGCCTCGCAGATCGGTGTGTTGCGCACCCGATCGGGGCCGAAGCGGTCGAGCAGGCCGCGCGTGTCGCCGAACACGGCCAGCGCCACGTCCTCCCCGAACAAGATGGTCTTGGGGTCACGCTCCATTTCCTCGTGGAGCGCTTCGTTGATCGCCTGGGTATAGCGTTTGCGGGTCATCGGTCAGGCCTTCGGTTCGACAAACATCAGCTCGAACACCAGCTTGGTGTCGGCGGGTTCTCCGGCTTCGGCGAAGGTGACGGCGGCATCGACCTTTTCTTTCGCGCGCTGTTCCAGCTCGGCGAAGCGATCGGCGCCGCAAAGGCCTTCCTCGGCCAGCAATGCGCGGAAGCGGGAGACGGGATCACGGTCCTCGGCGCGCCACGCGTCGATCTCGTCGGCGGTGCGATAGCTGCCGCCCGCGAGGATCAGGTCCTCGGCCTCGAGATGGCCGTGGATGCGATAGGTGACCGTTTCGATGTAAGATGGCCCTTCGCCACGGCGGCAACGTTCGACCGCGGCCTTCGCGGCCGCCTGCACCGCGCGGACGTCGTTGCCGTCGACGACCTCGACCGGCATGCCGAACGCGCGGGCGCGATCGGACAGCTTGCCTGCGGTCACCGTCGACGAAACGGTGAACTCGGACAGGCCGTTATTCTCGCACACGAAGATGGTCGGCAGCTTCCATATGCTGCTGACGTTCATGCTCTCCATGAACACGCCCTGGTTCGCGGCACCGTCGCCGAAGAAGCACACGGCCGCGCGGCCCTTGCCGTCGAGCTGCGCGGCGAGCGCGGCCCCGGTCGCGATGGCGAGGCCGCCGCCGACGATGCCGTTCGCCCCGATGATGCCGCGCGAGAAATCGGCGACGTGCATCGACCCGCCCATGCCCTTGCAGATGCCGGTGTTCTTGCCCCAAATTTCGGCGAACATGCTGTCGACCTCGCCGCCCTTGGCCAGGAAATGGCCATGGCCGCGATGCGTGCTGGTCATCCAGTCATCGACGTCCAGGCAGGAGCAGACGCCTACCGCCGAAGCCTCTTGTCCGATCGAGAGATGCACGCCACCGGGAAGGCCCACGTCCTTGGCGGTCTGCGCCAGCCGCGCCTCCGCGTGACGGATCAGGAGCATGCGCTCCAGCAGTTCGATCTGCTCGTCCGCCCATGGCCCGGCCTGCCCCTTCGTCACTGCCTCGCTCGCCAAGTCACATCCTCCACATCGTGTTGAACCGGAATCGCGGTTCGGTTCACCGCCCATCTACAGGGACATCGCCTCCGGCGGCGTTGCAGATAACTGCACCAATCCGCAGTATTGCGCGGTCGGGGCGGTCATCGGGCCGCGAAATCCTCGATCAGTGCAGCGAGCGCATCGGGCTGTTCCTGCGGTATGATGTGCCCGCAGTCGGCGATGATCTCGCCGCGCAGATCGTCGCAGATCGGGACGAGCTGGCCATGCAGCGCCGCGCCGACCACGCCGCCGCCGATCGCCAGGGTCGGCTGGGTCACGGAGCGCGCGGCCACCATCGCGGCGATCTGCCGGCCGTTTTCGGGCATGGCGCGATAATATTCGAAGCCGCATCGCATCGCATCGGGCTGGGCATAGGCGGCGACGAACGCGTCGCGCGCGTCGGGCAATATGCCTTTCCCGCCGGCGGTGCCGTTGCGGTAGAAGAAATCGAGATAGTCCGCCTCGCGCCCGGCGAGCAGATGTTCCGCGAAACCGGGAATCGAGTGGAAGCCGAACCACCAGGGCGCGCCCCGGCTGAGGAAGGCTTCGGCGCCCGGCAGCATGCCGAGCAGTCCTTCCATCAGGATCATCCTGCGGACGCGCTCCGGATGGCGCATGCCGAGCATCCAGGCGACCGGCATGCCCGCATCGATGCCGATCGATGCCGCCAGCGCCTCGATACCAAGCGTATCGAGGAGCGCGGCCATGTCGTCGGACAGGCTGTGCAGGTCGTAACCGGTCGCAGCCTTCGACGAGCCGCCGGTGCCGCGGAGATCGGGGGCGATCACCCGGAAGCGTTTCGCGAGACGGGGGATCAGCGGCCGCCACAGATACCAGCTATGCGGCCATCCATGGAGCAGCAGCAGCGCGGGGCCGTTGCCGGCCATTGCCACATTCAGCGTCACCCCATTCGCCTCGGCCTTCTGGAGTTCGAGTCCGGGAATGTCAGATGGAGACGGCATGGGAAGCTCCGTGGCCGCGGGATAAAAATCGCCTGGCGGGCCGAGGGCGCGCCAGGCGACAGCGCAGAGAGATCAGCAGGCCCGCCGGCGCGGCGGCCAGCGGGCCGGAATCATCAGAATTTCGCGCTCAGCGAGAGTGTATATTCGCGGGGCGGCGAGCCGTAGGCGACGAGGCGGCCGAAAGCGAGCGTGGCGTTGCGGATGAAAATGCTCTTGTTCAAGGCGTTGGTGACGCCGAAACGCAGGCTGAACTTGTCCTCTGCATCGCTCAGCTTCACCGCGGTGTTCAGCATCGTATAGGCCGGCTGGCGGACGAAATTGTCGACCTCGAAATAATAGTCGCCGCTGCGGGTCGCGGTCAGGTTGAACGCCAGATTGCCGCCCATGAACGGGGTCGTGTAATCCGCCGCGATCGTGCCGACGAATTTCCGCGCGAAGGGCACCCGCTGGCCCGGTCGTCGAACGGCGTCAGATGTATTTGAGCGCTAATGACACCACCTCGATCGC